>DASVGF010000138.1:0-5663 GCA_036379675.1 Gemmatimonadales bacterium
TTTCTTACGGCACGTAAAAGGTCGGTCACGCTCCAGGGCTTGTGAAGTATCCTGAGCCCGGCGTGCGCCCCACTCAGTGCATCGAAGTCGCCTGCGGTATAGCCGCTCATCAGGAGCACCCGCTGCCCGCGGCCGCGGAGCTCCTCGTACAGCGCCAGTCCGCCCTTCCGGGGCATGACCACATCGGTCAGCACCAGGTCAATCGGCGGCCCTCCGTTGCTCACCACCGCCAATGCGTGATCGCCGTCCGACGCCTCTTCCACTGAGTAGCCGTACCGGGTCAGCACCCGCACAGCGGAGCGACGAATACCTTCCTCATCGTCCACGATGAGAATCCGCTCCTTCCCGCCGAGCGACACCTCTTTTTCGGACTGGGCCGGGGAGGAATCCTCGGGGGAGAGCTGGGCCGGGAAGAACAGGCGCACCGTGGTTCCCCGCCCCGCCTCCGACTCGAGATCGATATAGCCGTTGTGCTGCTTCACCAGGCCGTAGATCATCGCCATCCCGAGCCCGGTGCCCTTCCCGATCTCCTTGGTGGTGAAGAACGGGTCGAAGACCCGGGCACGGACCTCGGGGCTCATGCCGCAGCCGGTGTCGCTGACGGCCAGGACGACGTACTCGCCCGACGAACCCCAGCCGCGGGTCCGGCGATGCTCCTCGTCCAGCCAGGCGCGGTGCAGCCGGACCCGGAAGCTTCCTCCGTTCGGCATCGCGTCCCGGGCGTTGGTGGCCAGGTTGAACAGGATCTGTTCGATCGCGCCCGCGTCGCCATGGATCGTCAGCGGCGCGTCGCCGTCGAGCTGCGCCGACACTTGAACCGAAGCCGGCAGGAGCCGGCGCAGCGCGGTTTCCGCCTCGCGTACCACCCCTGCCAGATCCACCGGCTTGAGCTCGAGCGACCGCTGCCGGCTGAAGGCGAGCAGCTTTCGCACGAGATCGGCGCCCCGGAGCGCGGCCCGCTGAAGCTCGAGCAGCTCGGAGCGCAGCTCGGCCTGCTCGGGCGCAAACTGGTCGGACATCAGCCCCGCATTCGTAATGATGATCGTGAGAATGTTGTTGAAGTCGTGCGCGATGCCGCCGGTCAGCTGCCCTACCGCTTCCATCTTCTGGGCTTGCCGCAGTTGCTCCCCCAGGCTCTTGCGCTCGGTGATGTCTTCCATGATGCCGATGATGCCGTCGATGGCTCCATCGGGCGAGCGGGTGGGGGCCGCCGAGATGCGCAGGTCCAGCATGATCCCGTCGCGGCGGCGGCGGCGGGCCAGGAGGCCTGGCAGGGGCTCGCCACGCAACACCCGCGATAACGAGGCCCGGAAGGTGGGAAGATCTTCCGCCGGTACGATGGGCAGCACCTGGCCCATCACTTCCTCCACGGTCCACCCGAACATCCGCTCAGCGGCATGACTCCAGCTGCGAACGCGACCCTCGGCATCGAGGGCACAAATGGCGAGTGGCGACGCGTCGATGAGCGTCTGCAGGGTCTGGCTGGTCAGCCGAAGCGCGGCCTCCACCTTGCGCCGCTGGGTGATATCCGTGGCCACACTCAGCACCTGACGACTGCCGTCGCGAGCCGACACCAGCGGCACTTTGATGATCTGGAACCAATGGGTCTGGCCGGTCTGTGCATTGGTGGCCGGCTCCTCGGAAATCACCGCCCCCGCCTGCGACGTCATCACTTCGCGATCGGCCTGGAGGAAGCGTTCGATCTGATCAGGGTAGTGATCGACATCGATATCGCGGCTTCCCAGCAGCTTCTCGACCGTCGTGCCGTAGAACTCGGCCGTCGCCACGTTCACCAGCACGTAACGGCCATCCCAATCCTTCACGAAGACCAGATGGGGGTTGGTGTCGATCACCTGGCGCAGGAAGCGCTGATGCTGCTCCTCGGTGGTGTGGAGGACCGCCAGTCGCGCCGCGTAACGGCGGTCCATCACCGACGTGGCAATCGCGAGACCCAGCACTGTAAAGGTGAGGACCACCAGCGCCGCCGTGCCCAGCCACGCGATGTCGGAGCCGGGCGGCGGAATGAAACCGAAGGCAGTCAGCTTGAAGCGAGCCGCCGCCATCCCGGTGTAGTGCATGCTGGAGACGGCGATACCCATCAAACAGGCGGTGGCCACCCGTCGCCATCCCCACTCTGTGGCCGAGGCGTCGCGAAGGAAGAAGCCGCGCCATAGAGCCGCCAGCGATACGAGCACGGCGAGGAGGATGGACAGCGCCAACAGGAGCGGGTCATAGGAGACCACTGCGGTGAGCCGCATGGCCGCCATGCCGGTGTAGTGTATCGTCGCAATGCCGCCGCCGATCACGACGCTGCCGATCAGAATCCCGGAATTGCCGATGTCCCGCCGGCTCACCACCCACAGGGTCGCCATCGAAGCGGAGACGGCGGCCAGCAGGGAGAGAAGGACCAGGGCGGTGTCGTATCTGACGGGGACCGGCAGGCGGTGGGACATGAATCCGACGTAATGCATGGACCAGATCCCGAGGCCCATGGCGAACGATCCGCCCACCAGCCAGACCATCCGGGGCCGTCCGGTGCTCACAGTGACCCGGCTGGCTACATCGAGCGCGGCAAGCGAGGCGGTGACGGCGATCAACACCGACAACGTCACCAGCCAGGGATCGTGGGAGCTGGTCAAGTACACGGCTTGTTCCTCCATCTCGTCACCCTCTCAAGCCGCCTGTACGGCGTGCAGGTCGCAGTAGGCAGAGGCCCAAGGCGGCGGAGCTCCAGTGTCGCGGGAGCGTCGGAACCCCCTACCAGGGGGATCTAAAGCCCCCTCCGGCTGCCACTTGAACCGGGCCCGGCATTATCGAACGACGCTACAAGCACGAGCCGTGCCCGGGTTGGAAATGCAAGCGCCCCACCCGCTTGGGGTGGGGCGCCGATACAGCCGGACGACGTGGTCTCTAGGGCAACTGCCCGCGCACCACCCCGCCCGGAACGCTCACGCTGTGCACGTTCACGTAGTACTGGCTCGGATTGGCTACGAGGTCGGCGACGTTTGCCGCCGCCCGCGGGCGCGCCACCCCTCGCAGTGTGGCATGGTCGTCGGCGAATGGAGCATCGGGCGCCTCGTGCAAGTCCCAATGGATCGGTCCATTGGACCCTTCAGGCGCCTTGTGAATGTGGGCTCGGGTGAACGTCTCATTGCCCTTGTTATTCAGGAAGAGCATGAACTCGACGGTACCGTCCGGCTGAACTACAACCTGAGCGTGACCCTTGGATTCCGAGGAGCTGGCGGCGTTCGGCTCGTTCTCGGCCCGCAGCTGAGTGTTGAATACGACCGGCGCCTCCCCGGTGGTCAGGGTGGGTGTGGCGGTTTCCCGACCTCCCGCCGCGGTGGTCAGTGGCTGGTCGGCGCACGCTGCAATCGCGAACCCGGCAGCGACCGTGACGAAGCGATGCATAGGCCCTCCTCGGTTAGTGAATTCCGGCTGGTGGGGGGGCTCTGATGAGTGCCGTGGCTACCCCTCTTCAGGAGCGTGCCTCCAACGCATTGGCCGCGCAACCGCAAAATGTCTCACAGGGAGCAGCGCAATGATTTTATGGCCCGGCCCTACCAGCCACGGTGGTCGCGGGCCGATCACGGTGGCTGGTGGCAGGCATCTCTCGACTAGCGAATATCGAGCTTGAACAGGAGGTAATGGGCCGGTTGGTCCACGATCACAAACGGAACAGCGTCCCGGGCAATCTTCCAATCCGGATGCGCGGTCGCAAAGGCTTCCCAATTGGGATATGCCGGATGGTCCTTGTAGAACCAGTTGCACGTCTCGTCGTCTTCTCCGTTTAAGACCCCCACAAACCCGTCGCCATCGTTGCACCCGCTAGCTTCGGTGACATCGGCGAAGACATAGCCATCCGTGGTGCCGTCGGTGGTACAGGGTGCCTGGGTAACCCCGACGTAGGTGGGATCGGCGAGGCATTCGTCGATCGGAATGCTGAACCGGGGCGAGCCGCCTGAGGGGGCTCCCCCGGCATACGAGAAGTCGAGCTCGCTCACCCGGCGGAGCAGCTTACCCTTGATGTTGTTCTTTGCGGGATAGATGCCACCATAGTTGTTGTTGGGATTTTCGTCGTTGTCGAAGGTATTCACTTCGGCGCCGTCCTTCGACCGGAACCGCTTGCACTCGCCATTGAACGTGCCACCTTCCGGATTTGCCTTGGTATCTGCCGAGCCGCTGAAGCAGTAGATCTTCGCCCCGGCGATATGGGGGTCGTGCCAGAAGGAGCCGAAGCCTACCGTGGTGAAGCTCGGCGCATTGCCTTCGTCGATCGGCTGGTCGATGTCAGGTTCGGTGGGTGATTTACTCTCGTCGCAGCTCAGGACGAGGAACACCGGAGCCAACATTGCCGCAGTGGCCAAGAGCCTGACGTTCATCTGGTCCTCCTTGCCGTGGGGAACGGCGTGTTACGTGGGTGGGCTTGGGTCGGTGGGAGCAGTGGAGAACTTACCGCGTGTCCGGCGCGCCGCTAGAGGCTGAAGCCGGGGTGCCGTGTCGACCATCCCAGCCAGCACGAATCGGTTGGGCGTTGCGACATCGAGTGCCACGTGAGGAGGGTAAAGGGCCGCGTGATTCGCACGAATTGCGACAGAAAACCCGGATTCCTGTCGCAAAAAAGGCCCACCACTGGTGGGCCATAGCAGGGGCGGGACTCGAACCCGCGACCCCGGCATTATGAGTGCCGTGCTCTAACCAGCTGAGCTACCCTGCCGTTCTCCTAGAACTGCGTGAACAGTAAACAGTGAAAGGGACCCGTATGATCCCCGAGTCCCGTACCCCTGGCCGGCCTGAAAGGTAACCCCGAACCGGTCCACCGTTCACTTGTTCACTGTTCACTGTTCACGTTCTCTGTCGGGACCAGCCGATACAGGAACTCCCCCTTCTTGATCATCCCGAACCGCTCCCGCGCCACCCGCTCCTGCACCCGGGGATCGCGCTCGATGGCGGCGGCAGCCTTCGTGAGCGAGTCCACCACAATCTTGAGTCGGGCGACCTTCTCCCGCTCCTCCCGCTCCTCCCGCCGGAGCTGGAGCAGATCGAGCGTACCGAATTCCCCTCCCTGGAGTGCGAAGTACAGCGCACAGGCCAGGCCGACGATGGCGGCCCAGCGCGCCGGGGTCACAGCGGGTAAAGATCCCGGCCCGGATAGTGGGCCAGATCGCCCAGCTCCTCCGCGATCCGGAGCAGCTGATTGTACTTGGCCGTTCGGTCGGTGCGGCTGGCGCTACCGGTCTTGATCTGTCCCGCGCCGGTGGCCACCGCCAGATCGGCGATAAAGGTGTCTTCCGTCTCGCCCGAGCGGTGCGAGATTACCACCCCATAGGCGCTCCCCTTGGCCAGCTCGATGCACTGGAGGGTCTCGGTGAGCGTGCCGATCTGGTTCACCTTGATCAGGATCGCGTTCGCGACGCCGCGCTCGATGCCGCGGCCGAGGATGTCCACGTTGGTGCAGAAGAGGTCGTCGCCCACGAGCTGGACCCGGTGATGGAGCCGCTCGGTGAGGAGGGCCCACCCGTCCCAGTCGCCCTCCGCCAGACCGTCCTCGATCGAGACGATCGGGTACTTCTGAACCCACCCCTCGTAGAGGTTCACCATCTCCTCGGAGGTGCGCCGGCTCCCGTCGCCCTTCTTGAAGACGTAGTGGCCGTCCTGATAGA
>DASVGF010000139.1:0-26130 GCA_036379675.1 Gemmatimonadales bacterium
AACGCGTCCGGCGTATGGGCATAATCCCGAAGCACCACGCACGGCGTTTCCGAGATCCGCTCCATCCGCCCAGGCACTTGGGGCGAGGTTCCCAGCCGCTGTGCCACCTCAGCCAGCGGACGTCCCAGGCCCAGCGCTGTCGCGGCGGCCGCCAGCGCGTTGGCGACGTTGAAATCGCCCAGGAGCGGCAGACTGACGTGGGCGCAGCCGTAGCGGCCGGTCAGCCGGAAACGGGACCCGGCGGAGTCCAGCATGACCTCCGAGGCCCGGACATCCGATGCCGGGTGAGCCCCGAAGGTCACCCTGGGGGACCGCAGCGGAATCGCGCGCCAGCTGTCCTCGTCGAGGTTGACCACGTCGACACCATTGGAGCCCAGCAGCGAGCTGAGGCGGAGCTTGGACGCGAGATAGGCCTCCATGGTGCCGTGGTAGTCGAGATGGTCCCGCGTGAGGTTGGTGAACACACCCGCGGCGAAGCTGAGGCCATCGAGCCGCCGCTGGTCGAGGCTATGGGACGAGGCTTCCATGGCGACATGGGTGACGCCCCTGCTCACCATCGCAGCGAGCGTCGCCTGCAGGTCCACAGCTCCAGGTGTCGTCAGCGAGCCGGCGGTGGACTCGATTGCCGCACCATGCCCGTCGAACGCGCCGAGCGTGCCGATGCTCCCGGCGCTTTCCTGCTCGTTGAAGAGATGCCGGATCAGGCCGGTAGTGGTGGTCTTTCCATTGGTACCGGTCACGCCAATAAGGGTGAGACGGGCGGCCGGGTGGCCGTACCAGGCGCTCGCGAGCGCCAGTGCCGCATCTTGGCTGTCGCGCACGACGATTTCAGGCACTCCCGCGCCCTGGGGCATCTCCACCAGGACAGCGGCCGCGCCACGCCTCACCGCATCGGCGACAAACCGGTGCCCGTCGGTCTGGGTGCCGCGTAGGGCGATATACAGGGCACCGGGCCGGGTACGCCGGCTGTCTACCCCAATGTCCGTTGGGGTGAGTCCGTCGGCCGGAGCGGCGACCAGGAGGTCGCGTCGCCGTAGCTCTTTCAGGATTTCAGGCCAGGTCAGCGGCATGGTGATCCCGTTATTCCTCGGTCCACACAGTGACGGCGGTACCCGGCGTAGCGGGCTCGCCGCCCGCGGGCTGGGTCCGGCTCACCCGGCCCAGACCTTGAAGCGCCACCCGAAAGCCGCGACGGTGAAGCGCCAGAGCCGCTTCGCGCACCGGCCGGCCGGTGACATCCGGTACCGGTAGCGCGTCCCGCCTGGCGTGGTCGGACTGATAGGGGATGGAGAGGACAACCGGAGGCGCTCCGGTGGCAGCCGCGGGCGCTCCCTGCACGCGAGGCGCCGCGCTGTCCCGTGGGGCCAGGCGGCTCCGGTCGATCGCTACCCGGCGTGACGCGAGCGCCTGTTGCAGCATCGTCCGGGTGACCGGCGCGGCCGTGAGCCCCCCATAGTAATGGCCCCGGGGGTTGTCGATCTTCACCACCACGACGAGCTGCGGGTCATCGGCCGGAAAGAGCGCGGCAAACGAGGCCGTGTATTCGCCGGGGACATAGCGGCCACCCTCGAAACGCACCGCGGTACCGGTTTTTCCCAGCAAGGAGTAGTTGGCCAGCTGCGCCTCGCCTCCGGTCCCGCCTTCGGCCACAGCGCCACGCATGAACTCGCGCAGCTGTGCCGCCACCTTCGGGGTCACCACTCGGCGGACCGGCTCGGGACGATGGCGGTACAGGACCTCCCCGGCCGGGCTCCGGATCTCGCGGACAAGAGTGGGCGTGAGCAGCAGCCCGTCGTTGGCGATTGCCCCGTAGGCGGCTGCGAGCTGTACCGGCGTAACCCCCAACTCATATCCCATGGCCATGCTGGCCCGGGTGTACATCGGCTGCCACTTGTCGGGCCGGGCGAGCCGCCCGCGCGACTCGGAGGGGAACTCCGCACCCGTCGGCGTTCCGAAACCGAAATCCCGCAGCATCTCGAACTGCTCTTCGCTCGACAGACGGGAGGAAAACTTGGCCATCCCGACATTGCTCGAAACCTGGATGGTCCGGGCCAGGGTGAGATTCCCCGTGGTCTTGTGGGCATCGGTGATCACCCGGAAGCGGCCGCTTCGGTTGATCGGCATGCGCCACTGCCCGCCCTCGGCAAACACCGCGTCGTTGCTGTCCACCCGGCCATGGACGATCAGCGCCGCAGCGGTGAAGAGTTTGGCGGTGGAGCCAGGCTCGAACGGATCGGTGAAGGTCGACGCCCGTGTGGCTGCCTTGGTACCCGCCTGCCGGGATGCGAGGGCCAGCAGCTCACCGTTGCGCGGGTCGAAAAACACCACGTCGCCGCCTTCCGCCTTCATCTCCTCGAGCGCGTCATCGAGCCCCCGCTCGGCAATCTCCTGTAACTCGGCATCCAGCGTGAGCACCACGTCATTCCCTGCCACCGGCTCGCGAACCACCCTGGCGGGTGAGGCGTACCGGCGGCCGGCCCGGTCCTTGAGCAGCACCGCCTCGCCCGGCTGGCCTGTGAGGATCGAGTCCAGCGAAAGCTCGAGCCCCGCCGCACCTGCCGGACGGTCGGGAGATAGCCCACCGATAATGGGTCGGGCCAGGGCTCGAGAGGGGTAGAAGCGCTGGAAGCTGCCGGTGAGGTGCACTCCGGAGATCCGGCGGAGCGGCTCCACCTGGGTGGCGGTGAATGGGCCGTGAAAGTAGATCCAACGCTTCCGGGCCCGCAGGTCTCGCTCCAGCGCCGGCAGCGAGACCCGCAGGCTACGACTCAACAGCGGGGCAATGCGGCGCGGCTCGGCCAGCTCATTCGGAGCCACGCCGACGTGGTAGTACTCGTGACTGACCGCCAGCGGCACACCGTTGCGGTCATACAGAGCCCCGCGGCGGGCGGGCAGCACCGTTTCCTCGGTCCTTTGCCGCTCGGCCTGTTGGGCCCAGTTGTCCCCCTGGACCAACTGGAGCTGCGCGGCGCGGCCAAGGATGGCGAGCACTCCCAGTCCGAAGCAGAACTGCACCACGGCAATTCGGGCCAGTGGCTTCGCCATCAGGGCCGCACCGGGGCAGGCCCCTCGGGCATGGGAAAGAGCACGAACTCGGAATCGGCGGGTTCGTGGAGGTCCAGGGCGCGCTCCGCTCTGGGGACCAGCACCTGACGGCTCGAAGCCAGGCGGATCCTGCGCTCGAGCTCGGCGCGCCGCGCCTCGAGGCCCCCCCGCTCTTCCCGCAGCTGGTACAAGCGCCGCGCCGTGTGCAAGGCCGTCGTCTGACGGGCTACGACCAGAAGCGCGCCCGCCAGAAACACCAGGAGCCACAGCAATACCCAGTGGCGACCCTTGAGCCTAAGCCGCATCGTCGACCACAAAGATCCGCAGTTTGGCGCTCCTGGCTCGAGGGTTGGCGGCCAGCTCCGACTCGCCGGGAAGGATCGGCTTCCTCGGCTCGGCCCGCCCGAGCGGCCGACCACCGCAGGCGCATACCGGGAACTCCGGCGGGCAGACGCAGCCACGGGCCCACGCGCGAAACACCTGTTTCACCATCCGGTCTTCGCCGGAATGATAGGTAATGATCGACAGACGTCCGCCGGGCTTGAGCGCGTCGCGCAACGCCGGCAGAGCGCGCTCCAGTTCTCCCAGCTCATCGTTGACCGCTACCCGGACAGCCTGAAAGAGCCGGGCGAAGTCCGACGGTCCCGACTGTGCTCCCAGCGTAGCCCGAACCGCATTCACCAGATCATCGCTGGTGGTGAGTGGCTGGCGTGCCCGCCTCCGCCCGATCTCCGATGCCAGCCGGCGTGCCTTCCGTTCATCCCCATACTCCCGAAAGATTGCCTCCAGCTGCTCCGGCGGGGCCTCATTCAAGAGATCCGCCGCTGATTCACCGGAGAGCCCCATTCGCATGTCGAGCGGGGCTCCCGGACGGAAGGTAAAACCGCGGGCCTCCTGGTCCAGTTGCCGGGAGGAAACCCCCAGATCCAGCAGAATGAAATCGGGTCCGAATCGCTCGATGGCGTGGAGGGCCTCCTCGGAACCGTAAGAGGCCAGGAGGTACTGCATGCCGACGCTTCCCAGCCTGTCCCGGCTTACCGCCAGGGCTTCCGGGTCGCGGTCGATCCCAAGGACCTCGACCCCAGCCGCGCGCAATGCCGAGCTGTGGCCCCCGTCGCCCAGCGTCGCGTCCACTGCCCGACGGGCCCCCTGCGCGGCAGCCAGAACGGGCCCGAGCAACACCGGCACGTGAAACGTCGGGGGCGGATTGGTCATCGCAGCTCTGTAGGGGGCCGAAACACAACACCCCGTCCGCAGGGACGGGGTGACGATGTATCAGACGAGCGGGGCTGACGGGGCTCGAACCCGCGACCTCCGCAGTGACAGTGCGGCACTCTAACCAAGCTGAGCTACAGCCCCCGTTACGGAGCGGGCAATATATACAGGCTCTCGGCTATTGGCTATTGGGTGCGCCGCACCGCTGACCGTTCCTGCTACTGCCAACAGGTAATGGCCAATAGCAACTATCCGGCTTCACTTCCCCTTACAATACGCCTTCAACATCGAAGCCACCCGGGGCTGGTACTTCTTGATGATGCCGAGATTCTTGGTGGCAGCGTCCGGGTTGACCGACTGGCCAGCGGTGAGAGCCGAGTCCGAGGCGGCGAGCTTGGCCTGCTCCTCCCTGGCCAGGTCGCACGACTTCTGCTTCTCGGCCCGCTTATCGATCTCGGGCACCTGGAACAGAGTGGCCAGCCCCAGCATGTAGTTGGCGGCAGGATACACTTTACCTGCTGGATTGGCGGCCTGAACAGACATGCGGAGGAGCTGCTCGGCACCGGCTAGATCCTGCGGCTCCTGCAGGAGGGGGGCGCCGGCGCCGTACAGCAGGGCGGCGGCGTTCTCCTTCGCCTGTGCGTCTCCATGCTTGACGGCAAACTCCAGGAACGGCACTGCTTCCTTGGATCGCGGCACGAACTTCGTGCTGGTGGCCGCGGCACCCACCTGGGTGGTGTCTACATTGGGTGACGAGGCCTGTTGCGGCGGCGCCACCAGGGCCTTGGCGGCCGACAACGCGGCTACTACACCGGTCTCCGTGGTGTCCTTGGCAATGATCCGGTTGGTCGTTGCCACGACGCTGTCCACCGGTCCGGACATCGAATAGGCCCGGTTCAGATAGCCCAGCAGCGTGGGGTTGTCAGGGTACTTCCGTACCCCAGCGCGCGCCCACTTGAGCAACCGCACCGAGTCCGGCTTCTCACCCTCGGCGGCAGCGGCGGAAATCTTGGTGAAGAAGAGCGTGTCGGCCTTGGTCGAGTCGGTGGCGTACATGGTTTCCAGCGCGTCCACCGCGCACTTGAAATCGCTCAGGAACAGGCAGGCGTTGCTCTTGAGGTCGTAAAGGTCGGCATTATTGGGGTCCAGCTTCAGCCCTTCGTCCGCCACTTCACGCGCGGTTTCCGGGTGGCCCGACTGCAGGAAGTACTTGAACAGCTCTTCCCGCAGCTTCTGGTTCGTCGGGGCTACCCGCAGCATCTGCTTGAAGGCCAGTAGCGTGTTGGCCGTGTCGTTGGCAGCCTGATACTGGGTGGCCAGCGCGGTCCACACCGGGAGGCTGAGCGGATCGCCTTTGACCGACGCCTGGAGATGCTTCACCACCTCAGCACGAGGAGCTTTCTTGTCCATCGCCAGCTGGGCGAGGCAGAACTCGGCCAGACCATGGTTGGGGAGAGTCTTGAGAGCCTTGTTGGCAGCGTCCGCCGCCTTGTCCGGCTTGCTGGTCCGCTGGTCGATGCAGGCCTTCGCGTCCGGAAGGGCCTTAACCGCTGGAGCGAGGGCCTGCGACATCTTCTTACCGAAGTCCGCCAGACTCTGCCCGTTCTGCTGGTTCAGCGTGGCCACATAGCCGGCATCGTCGTTGACACCCACGAGCCGGGCCGTGACGGTGTTACCTCCCTGCGGCGAGCGCTGGAGGGTCGAGCTTACCAGCACCCTGGCCTGAATATTCTTGGCGAGTGTGGTAGCCAGCGACGGGCTCAGGATGGCATCAACCGGGTACCCATACTGTTTCAGGGCGTCGTTCATCTGCGCCTGCTCGACAACGCTGAAGTTCCGCCCTGCGATATCCTTCATTTCCTCGCGGGCGGCGCTCCCGATCCGTACGGCCGTGACCGAGTCGGCCGAGGCAAACGCGAACGGGTTGGCCACCATGAGTCGGGGGGCCACAGTCACAGTTTGGGTGCGGGCGTTGCGGGGAATACCTTGCGCCGACAGAGACACGGCGGAAACCACACCGGCAAGCGCCACCAGGGCGACACGAAGCAGGTACATCCTCAACCTCCCCAACAAGACAGCCCTTTCCGGGCTAGGAACAGTCCCGCTGACCTCGCGGGTACACATGGGCGAAGAGGGATTCGAACCCCCGACATCCTGCGTGTAAGGCAGGCGCTCTGAACCAGCTGAGCTATTCGCCCGCGAGCGGTGCCCCACTAATGGTTTTTAGCGTTAATGCAGGGACCGTGCCGTGATGACCGACACTCTCGCTAAGCTTATGATGCGATCCCAATGGGAAAGAGCACGCAATATCCCAGGACCAGGATCACAGCCGCCGCACTGGCGTGGCCGGCTTGCAGCGTCAGGTAGCCAGCCACCAGGACCAGAACCGCCACCGCAAGGATGACGAGATTGCGCGGCGCAAGCACAAAGTGCCGTTGCGGAGCGGAAGGGCGCGGATTCGACATAGAGGTGGAGGCTATCATCGTTCCGAGGTTCGGTCAAGTTCAGATGCGTCCGCGTCTTCCGGGCTGACCACCCATCCCACATCCAGTGCCGCGCGCCGCTCCCGATCCCGCCTCCGGCGGATTCGGACAAGCCCCCAGACTCCCAGGGCGAGGACACCCCATCCGCCCCCCGCCACCAGCCATGTGACAATGCTGTAACGCTTTCGGATGGCGCGGCGCCACTCGAGGTCGAACTGAGCCAGCGAGAGCCCGGTGGTTGCCAGCACGCTTGCCGCGAAGTCCTGGCCCGCGGTGAGCCGATCCATCAGCGGGGTGAGCGACCTCGAAGGACTCCGCCGGGCCAGCTCGACCACCGCCGACGCTGCCAGCGCGTAAGCCGGACCGGCCGAACCGACCGATCCACGCAACGCACCGTCGAGCGACCGGAGATCCGGCACCGCACCCCGCGCCACCGCCAGGTTGAGGTCCAGGGTGGCAAGCCGTCCCCACTCGGCCGCCGCCCAGGAGGCATACCCCTCGTCGAACCACAGAGGTACCCGGACCCGGATGGCCTCATGCAGAGCCAGGTGGGCCAGCTCATGCCGCAGGGTAGCGTAGAGATCGTCCTGATCTGCTCGAAGCAGGATGGCGCGGGCCCCGGGCACGGCCACCGCGGCACCCCAGGCGGGGGCACGGCCCTGTGACAGTGAGTCGAGGAGCCGGGCGTTGGGGACCACGATCAGCCGCAGGGGTCCGGGAGATCGCGGCCCCAGCCCGGGCCAGTCGGTGGAGCGGTGGGCGCGCCGGGCGAGGTCGAGCGCGAGATTTCGCTGGCCGGGCCAGGCCACTACCGTCACCTGCCCCACCCGGAGCACCTCCGGCGCGTGCTGAGCCTGAAGGAGTGCCCCGGCGAACCGACACGACAGGAGCAACAGAACCGGCAGTAAGAGCAGACCTACTCGGCGAGGGGACTGCGCGGGACTTCGCCTCCAGCAGATGCCACGTCTAACATCTCCTTACAGCGCTTGGCCCAGGGATTGAACTTGTTGGCCTTGTGACCGTCGGTCCAAACCTTGACGGCTTGCTCCTTTTCGCCCCCCAGCCACAGGGCCCGGCCAAGCTCAAAGTAGGCCTCGATCAGATTCGGCCCGAGATTCAGCGTCTTCCGTAGGAACGTTTGAGCGTCCTCGTACATCTCCCGCTCAAGATAGACCAGTCCCAGATAATAGTGGGCGTACAGTGTGGCTTTCCGGTCGTTGTCGAGCCGGATGGCCTTGGACAGGTGCTCGATGGCCTCACCGAAGATCCGCTTCTTCAGACAAATGTACCCGACGTTGATCCGCGCCAGCGCGTTGGCCGGCTCCTTCATCAGCACCTTGGAAAAGTTGCCGAGCGCCTCATCGTAGTGCTCATCCAGCATCTGGGCCCACCCCAGCAGGGACAATGCCTGGGCGGCCCCGGGTGACAGGCTGAGTGCCTTCTCCAGGGCCTGGATGGCGCCGGGGTAGTCACCCAGCGAGATCAGGCTCCACCCCTTTTCTATATATGTGGAGGCGCCCAGGTGGTCGGCGTGGACCGCGGGCATAGCCCCGTTGAACTGGGGTGCGGGACTGGTGTCGGCGATGCTGCTCCCCTGCTTGTAGCGTTCCACCAGACCACGGATTTCTTCCTTGATCTCGCCCAGCTCGGTCAAGGCACCGTCGACGCGCTTGAAGAGGGCAATGATGTCCCGCTTTACCGCCTCCCGATCGGCTGGGGCGGTTGCGTCCACCCGGCCGCCCAGGCCCTTGAGCTGCTCCTTGAGCTCACCTAACCACTGATCGCTCATCTACGCCGCCCCGAGCTGGTCCAGCGCCATTCGCTCCGTGGACGACAGGAGCTTGCGCGCGTTCAGGACTATGATGGTTCGGCCGGGCCGGCTGATGATGCCGGCGATGTAGGCCCCAGCCAGACCGCTGACAACCGGCCCCGGCGCCTCGATGGTGGTGCTATCCACCCGCATGACTTCCCGGACCTCGTCCACCAGCACGGCCACGCGCTGGCGTTCCAGCTCCAGAATCATCATACGCGTTTCCTCCCGGATAACCGCTTCGAGCTCGAACCGCTTCCGCAGATCGATCACCGGCACCGCCCCCTCGCCGTACGGCAGGACCCCCTCGAGAAACTGGGGGGCCTGGGGCAGCGGAGATGGCGCCGCGTAGCGGAGAATCCGCTCGACCTGGAGGATATCGAACGCAAACTCCTGGCGTCCGACCCGAAAGGTCACGACCTGGATATCATCGGCGGTGGGGTTCATGCGGAGGCAGCCTCCCTGAAATGTGAGCCGAGCGCTGCCAGGTCCAGCAGCGGAACCAGACCCTCGGGGTGGCGGGCGACGCCGACGGCCCAGGGCAGAGTCGAGCCAGGCGGCACAGGAAGCGCCGGCTCGCGCAGCACCGCCTCGGCGTCGTCGATCTCGAGACAGACCCGCCGGCCATCCACGATGACCACCGCAACCAGGTCTCCCGCGATGGGCGGACACCCGCCGCCGTCGAGCCAGGCGCCGAGATGGATGACCGGCACCAGTCGCCCATGCAGCGCGGCCACCCCGCGTACGGCGGGCTCGAGCGTGGGCACTGGGTGGATGGCTCCGACCTGGGTCACCTCGATCACATGAGCCAGCTCCAGCCCCACCCGGCGGCCCCCAATGCGAACCAGCAGGAATCCACCGCCGGCGCTCATCCTGCCCTCATCCGGGTCAGCTCGGCCGCAACCCGCCCGGCGATCTCACCCGCTGGCAGGACGTAGCGGGCCCCCCCGGCCTGTAAGGCTGCTCCCGGCATGCCGTAGATGGTGGCGCTCTCCTTGTCCTGGGCGATGCCCAGCCCGCCTGCGTCACTGATCTGGCGCAATCCGTGGGCGCCGTCCCGGCCGATGCCGGTGAGCACGATCCCGATGGCGCGGGGCCCAAACTGGCGAGCAACGCTCGCGAACAGGGGATCGGCCGCGGGGCGCACGCCCCACACCGCCGGCTCCTGGTCGAGCACCAGCTCCAGTCCATGCGGACCCGCGGCCAGGCGCATGTGAAAGTCGCCCGGGGCGACATAGGCGGTATCGGCTCGGACCGGGATCCGGTCCCGGGCCTCCACCACCCGGAATCGGCTTTGCGAGGCCAGACGCTCGGCGAGGCTCAAGGTGAACTTCGGCGGCATGTGCTGGACGATGAGCACGGTGGCCTCGAGGCCTACGGGTAACTGGGGGACGATTTCAGCCAGCACCCGGGGGCCGCCGGTCGAGGCGGCAATTGCCACGCACCAGCGGGGCGGCGACGAGGCCCCCGCCGGGGTACCCGCGGCGCGCTGGACTGGAGCGCTGTCCGGCCGGGCGGACGGCGCGAGCCGCTTCACGTCGGCTGAGCGGGCCGCCCGCAGCACCACAGTGAGTCGCTCCGCAAACCGGGCGGTCGCAGCGGATCCACGCTCTTCCTCCTTGGCCACGAGGTCGACCGCTCCCAGCTCCAGAGCGCGGATGGCGGCCGTCGCCCCCGGTCCCACATGGGCGCTGACCACGACGATCGGCCGGGGGGACTCGGCCATGATGTACCCGATGGCGCCAAGCCCATCGAGCTCGGGCATCTCGATATCCATCAGCACCAGATCGGGCAGGTGCGCCCGAACCTTGCGAAGAGCATCCATGCCGTCTCGTGCGGTGGCCACCACGCGGAACTCGCCGGATCCCTCCACCACCTCACTCAGAAGGCGGCGAAAGAACGGACTGTCGTCCACCACGAGCACCCGTCCCGGCTCAGAGATGCTGGATACCATGCGCCACCGTTGAGACCTCGACTCGGCCATCGCAGACTCGGAGCCGTACGGTGCGGCCGAAGTCGCCGCCGACCGCCTCCCCTACCAGGGGCACGCCATAGGAGCTCAACACCTGCCGAGCCGCCACCAGATTCCGTTCACCCATCTGGATGGTCCCGGGCGGGGCCAGAGAGGAGAACATGCTCGCCCCGCCCGCCAGTCGGGCGGTCATCCGTTCAACTCTGGCGCCATCGGCCGCCATCAGCTCGATGAGGCGCGGGATCGCGGACTGGGGAAACTTGGCCGGGTTTCCGTCGTGCCTGCTGAGAGCCGGCGAAGGAAGGAGAATGTGAGCCATGCCGCCGACCCTGGCCTCGGCATCGTAGAGCACGATGGCCACGCAGCTCCCGAGACCCACCGTCACCAGCGTGTCGTCGCCGACACCGATCCGGAGGTCGGCGACCCGCACCATGAGCTCGCGCCCGCTCACGCGGTCCGCCGGTAGACCCGCTCCCGCGGATCCAGCAAGGTCAGACGGTCGCGCGCGGGCCCGAACAAGGTCTCTACCTTTCCGAGGATGAGAATGCCACCCGGGGCGAGCGCTTCGGCAAAGCCAAGAAAGACCCGCTCCTGCGTTTCCCGCCCGAAGTAGATGACCACATTCCGGCACAGAATCAGATGGTAGTGCCCGCTGGGCGGAGTTTCAGTGCTGAGATCGAGCGGCCGCACACAGACCCGGCGGCGCACCCGCTCGATGACCCGAACGTCGCTCCCGTCCTGCTCGAAGTATCGGCTCACGAGCGCGGCAGGCAGATCCGCCAGAGCTGCAGGCTGGTAGCGGCCGGCCTCAGCCCGTTCCAGGCATTCCCGGTCGATATCGGTGGCATCCACCGTCAGCCTGGCCAGATCGGCCGGGCGGCCACGGCGGTCGAAGTAGTCCGCGATCAGCACCGCCGCCGTGTAGGGCTCCTCCCCGGAGGAGCAGCCCGCACTCCACACCCGTATCTGCCCGCCCTCCGCCTCGCAGATCTCGCCCAGGAGGGTATCCCGAAGCAGGTTCCACGTCTCCACGTTGCGGTAGAACCGGGTGACGTTGATGGTGATGGCGTCCTTCAACAGCTCGTATTCGGCCGGGCTCCGCTCGAGCACCGCCTTGTAGTCCGCATACGTGTGCACACCACAGGCTCGCATCCTGACCGCGATGCGCCGCCGGAGACACTTGTCCTTGTAGGCATCCAGACTGAGGCCGGCCTCACGCGAAATCTTCCGCGTAAGGTCGGCAAAAGCGGCTTCCTCCCCGGGCTTCACTGGGCCAGATCCAGCATTTCGAGGTTGGCCCGGGCCAGCTGATGCCCCGGATTCAGCGAGGTTGCCTGGGCCCAGCTCTCCCGGGCCCGGGCGTGATCCCGTTTCTTGTAGGCGATGTTGCCCAGCTTGAAGTAGAGATCGTCACCCAGATCGGGGCTGAGCTTGGCGGCGCGCTCGTAGGCTTCGGCTGCCTCTTCGTAGCGGCCGTTTCGATACAAAATGTCGGCTAGGTTCTTGGAGATCTGCGGCAGCGCGGGATCCTCGGCCAGGGCGGCGCGAAGCATCGCTTCGGCACCTTCCACGTCGCCGCTCAGCTCGAGCAGGACGGCCAGGTTGTTCTGCAGCACGGCGTTATTCGGAAACGCAGCCACTCCGTCGCGGGCGATCTTCAGGGCGGCGTCGGGGTCGTCGAGGCCGGCGGTCGCGAGAGTCGCGGCCCAATACCACAGCGCCGGTGTGGGCTTCCCGTTGAGCAGCTCGCGGGTCCGCGCCAGCCGCGCATGGGCCACCTTGTTGTCGCCCCGCTTGAGCGCGACGATGCTCCAGCCCAGCATGATCCGGGCATCCTCGCGAGCGCGACCCGCGGCATCCCCGTACGCCGCCTCAGCCTCGTCGAGCCGGCCGAGCTGCTCCAGGGCAAAGCCCAGATTGTGCA
Organism: Gemmatimonadales bacterium; assembly: GCA_036379675.1. Classification (GTDB taxonomy): domain Bacteria; phylum Gemmatimonadota; class Gemmatimonadetes; order Gemmatimonadales; family GWC2-71-9; genus CAVVWJ01. Next base: position 12,450 of record DASVGF010000139.1, read on the forward strand.
GCACCGCCGGCTTGGGCACTCCGGAATCCGTTGCCTGGCGCAGCGCGTCGGCCGCCTCCTCCCAGCGGGCCTGGCGGATGGCGATGAGCCCCAGAAAGAGCGGAGCGCTGCTGTCGGAGGCGCGAAGGTCAGTGACCCGGCGAAACTCCCGCAGGGCCTCCTCCAGCATGCCGGCTTTGTAGAAGGCGATCCCCAGGTTGCGGTGCTCGTCGACCCGGCTGTCATTGGCCTTCGGCGGCGCCGCGGTGGAAGTTCCCACCCGGTGGGCGAAGCCCGCCGTAATGAGCCCGTAGAGCGCCTTTCCCACCTCGAACTCGACCAGGCCGGACTCCTCGATCAGATGCTGGACGTCGCGGGTGCCATCGATCAGCGGCAGGAGCCGTTGCTGCTCGGCGGAGAGCGTCGGAGCGGACTGGCCGATGTGATCCTGATCGACTGAGAAGATCAGATCGAAGGAGGGGATTTTCTTTTCGATGAGGCTCCACTCATCCACCCGGCGGGCGCCCTCCAGCAGCAACGCCTCGGGGCTGATGCGAACGAGGAAATCCTCGCTTTCGGGCCGAACGCCGGCCTCGAAATTGAAGGTGCCCGAGGTCCAGGTGAACAGGTAGTACACCGCCTCCTCGATCTGGATCCGCATGTAGTCCTCGAGCTCGGCCCGGCTGAGGGTGCCGAGCCCTACAAGGATCTCGCCCAGCTTGTGCTCCCGGTCGTCCTCCTGGGCGGCAATGGCACGCTGCAGCTGCTCCGCCGTAATACGGCCTTTGCGGATGAGCAGGTCGCCCAGGCGGTCGCGCCGGTTCACGATCGAGGCGAAGGTGATCAGCCCCTCATCGAGATAGATCGTGCCGAAGTTGTGGCGGTCGGCCAGGGCGAGGCAGCCGGTGCGGCGACCCAGAAACAGCAGCTGGATCACGTCGGGAAGACTTGCCTCCTTGAGGCTTCCTTTGATGGCCATCAGCGCCACTCCTCGACGATGCGGTCGCCGACGTCAGGCCAGTCCCACACGACCTTTTCGCGACTCCGCGCGCCGCTGGCCGGCGCCACGACGCCGCTGGATCTGCTCCCGACCCGCTTCACCGGCTTGGGGGCGGGCGCTTCGAGCACCTCACGCGCGAGGGCGGCGGTTGGGGCCACGCCTTGGGATTCGGCGGCATTGAGTACCCGCTGGAGCAACCCGTGCACGGCCCGCACCGAATCCGCCGGGCGGGAGCCGAGGTAGTCCACCAGGTCGGCATTCCCGGAGCCGACCTTGGTCTGGAGCAATCGCTCGAGCACCTGATGCCGGATGTCGCGGTCGGGCAGCGGAAGGTCGACCACCAGCCCCCCCTCGAGCCGGGTGCGCAACCGCGCCTCCACGCCCTTGAGGTCGGCCAGGGGCACCGCGGAGCTGAAAATCATCTGGCGCCCCTGCTCCATCATGTAGTTGAAGAGGACGAACAGCTCGTCCTGGGTGCGGTCCTTTTCGCCGATGAGGTGCACATCGTCCAACAGGAGGGCACCGGCAGAGCGGTAGCGGGCACGCCAACCCGCCACGGCGTCCCTTCCAATGGCGTCGATGAGCTCGCCGGTGAACTCGTGTGCACTGAGGCAGGCCACTGGTCCTTGGACCTTCGCGGCCAGGGCGTTGCCCAGTGCATGCAGGAGGTGGGTCTTCCCCACGCCGCTGGCGCCCACAAGGACCAGCGGGTTGTAGCGGCCGGCCGGCTCCGCGACCACTGCGCGGGCCGCCTGCAAGGCCATCCGGTTCCCCGCGGCCTCGACCAGGTCGTCCAGCTTCCAGAGCGGTGATGGGGCCGGCGGAGGATGGGCTCCCTGGCGGGCTCGCTTCACTAGGGCTTCGGCGCCGACGAGATCATCGGGATCGCGGAACGCGGAGGAGCCGGCCAGGTCGGGAGCCAGCTCGGCGGCCTCCGCGTGAAGCGCCTGCAGCCGCTTGACGTCGGCCTCGAACCGATGGAGCAGCTGCTCCGGATCGGTGGTCATCTCCTGCTGGAGCAGCGCCTCGATCCGGGTGGTGCGGTAGCCTTCGCCCTCCCAGCGCAGGATGGCCGCGGCCACCTTGGTGCGCCACGAATCCACCTGCTGGGCCACCGTGGCGGAGACCTCGGAGAGGAAATCGCCGAATTCGTCGCCCTGCGTTCCAGTGGAAGCCGGAGCCGTCTGCGGCCCACCGGTCCTTTCCCCCTTCTCATCGCCGCCGGCCAGGGCACGAGCCTGTTCCGGCTTCAGCGGGGTGTCACTGACGGCCTGGAACGCCACGAGCCGGTTGAGCGCACCCAACAGCTCGCGGACGTTGTCGATGGCCAGCGAGGCCACCGCCTCGAGCACGCCTTTGCCGAAGCTGGCGCGCCGCTCCTCCGCCTTCCGCCGCAGAATGGCGACCCGGGTTTCATAATCGGGAGCCGCCACGTCGATCACCAGCCCGCCGGCAAAGCGCCGGATCAGCCGCTCGTCGAGGGCCTCGATCTCCGCCGGCGGCCGGTCACTGGTCAGCACGATCTGGCGATTGGCGGTCTGCAGGGCGTCGGTGAGGCGGAGCAGCTCGGCCTGCATCTCCCGGCGGTGGGTGAGAAACTGGACGTCGTCTACCAGCAGCAGGTCGACATCGATGAACCGGCGGCGATAGGCGTCGCCCTGCCCTGCGGCAATGGCGGCGTGAAACGACTCGACGAACTCATCCAGCGTGAGATACTCGACCGAGAGGCGCGGGTTGATGGCTTTGGCAGCATGCCCGATGCCCATGAGCAGGTGGGTCTTGCCGAGCCCGGGGCGGGCATAGATGAACAGCGGGTTGTAGACCGTTCCGGGCGACTCTGCCACCGCCCTGGCGGCGGTGAAGGCGAGCCGGTTGGCCGCTCCGACAACCAGGGTGTCGAACCGGTACAGGGGATTCAATGTGGCGGTCATGCGACCGGAGCCCCCGTGGCCAGCTTCTTCAGCACCTGCTCTGAGACACCCTTGAGCGTCTCGAAGACACCCGTGCCGTGGAGCGCATCGGCGGAGAAGCTCTGGACCGCCCGGAAGTTCAGGGCGTCGTCCATCTCATCCTGGGTCAGGATGAGATCCCGCGGCAGATCCTGTTTATTGTACTGGAATACCACCGGCAGCTGCCGGATGTCCACGCCCTGCGCCAACAGGTTGTCCTGCAGGTTCTGCAGGCTCTCCAGATTGTCGTCGAAGCGGCGGGCCTGGCTGTCGGCCACGAAGACGACGCCGTCGGCGCCCTGCAGCACCAGCTTTCGCGTGGCGTTATAGTAGCTCTGCCCGGGCACGGTGTAGAGCTGAAACTTCGTGCTGAACCCCGAGATCGTGCCCAGATCCAGCGGGAGAAAGTCGAAGAAGAGGGTGCGGTCGGTCTGCGTTGCCAGCGACACCATGCGACCCCGCCGGGATTCCGGAACCCGGCCATAGACGTACTGCAGGTTCGTCGTCTTGCCGGACCTCCCGGGGCCGTAATAGACGATCTTGCAGGTGATCTCACGCGCGGTGAAGTTGACCAGAGACATTCCGGTTACCGTCCAAAGAGCTCTTTGAGGCTGGTATCGAGCTCGCGCTCGAAATTCTCCGCCAGGGCCGGCGGAGCAGGCTGTTCCCGCGGGGCCGCGCCCACCAGCTCCTCGACCATCTGGTCGAAGAACAGCTGGACGATCCCCACCGACGTCTCGGGACCGAACACCACCAGCCCGATCCAGCGGCCGCGCGGGGTCCCAAACGCGGAGAGCATGCAGCTCTGCCGGTTACCGCCGTGCACCAGCGCTCCAAACCGGGGCGATCCCATAATGCGGGCGAGCTCTTCGGTCGAGGCCACGATGGCCGATCCCAGCGCGGCCGCCGTCATCACCTCGAATGAACGGGAGAATCCGTGCTGCGCGATCACCTGTCCCGAGGTGGTCATGAGCAGGATCAGCCGCGCGGACGACTCGGCGAGGAAGGTCTGCAGTGGCTGCAGGACCCACGGCTCGAGCGCACGCATCAGCTGAGGTGGCCCACTGCATCAAGCATCTCGAGCCGTGCGAGGCCCAGGTTGGCGTCCAGCCCCACCAGGGCCACCAGCACCAGGTCGTCCGTGCCCGGGGCTGCCAAGACCGAGCCGGCGTTGCCCCGCAGGTGGACAAACCTGGGCGACTGAATCCCGGCGCCGACGGTGGCGCGGCTCAGGCGCTGGACCAGGTTGGCAGCCAGTGCGGCAATGGCCCGGCCATCGATCCCGTCCATGAGCCGCTCTGCGACCACAAGCCCGTCGGTGGCGGAGATCAGCAGGGACCCCCGGACACCGGGGACCTGGGTCACCCGCTCGAGCGCCACGTCCGCCGCAGTCATCGGTGCCGTCCCAGCCATTCACGCGCATCCTTGGCGGCCCGCTCCGCGAGGAGACCCAGCTGCGCCATCGGCAGCGAGGGATCGCGCACAGTGAGCAGAACCGTTTCCGGAGTAGGCGCCACCAGGTAGAGGTTCCCTTCCGGCGATTCGACCGCGATAGACTGCCAGCCGCCCAGGCCCAGCAGCCGGCTGGTCCTGGACGCCTCTTTCGAGACGCCCGCGAGCTCGGCGGCAACGCGGTCCCCTACGTCTTCATTCCGGGGCGTTCTGAGCGACCCGGTCAGCCGAAGCCCGTTGCCGTCCACCAGCATGGAACCCTGGTCCGCCTTTACCGGGGAGGGCGACTCCATCGGGGCGACTGCGGGCGGCTCGTCGGACCTGGGGGGCTCAGCAGCCGCAGGCATTCGGGCGCCGTTCATCTCGGGCACCGGCACCCGTGGCGTGGCGGCAGCCGCTCCGGACGCCGCCCCGCGGATTCGCGCGAGCGCCTGGGTGATGGACGGATCGTCCGGGTCGATCTCTGCGGCGCGCTCGAGATGGTCGAGCGCGGCGGGGACGTCGCCGGCGCGGAAGTACAGAAACGCGATCCCCTTGAGCGCGCCGATTCGCATCGGATCGAACCGGAGCGCCTCCACCCACGCGTCGAAGGCGCCTGCCAGATCGCCCTGATCGCCCAGGATGCGGGCCATCAGATCGTGCGCGTCGGCCAGGGCCGGGTACCTTCCCAGCCCGCCGCGGGCCACCTTGTACGCCGCATCGAGCTGCCCCCGGCGGCGCAACGCTTCGCCCAGCTCCAGAAAGGCGAGACTGGACGGCTCCTCGGCGAGCCGCGCGGTGAGCGAGCGAATGTCCTCAGTCACGGTAACTCTCGAGCTCCTCGGCCAGGGTTTCCGCCGCCTGCTTCAGCCGCTCAACGGCCGGAGCAAGCGCTTCCTCGCTGGGTGTGCGGGTGCCCAGCCGGGCCCAGCTGTTCCAGGTCTCCGCCGCACCGCGAAATCTTCCCAGCGCCATCTGGCATACGCCGAACAGGCGTCGCGCCTCGGGCATTAAGGGGTCGGCCCGCAACACGTCCTGCAGCGCGCTTGCGGCCTTCTCGTATTCGCCCTCCGCCAACGCCTTTCGGGCGGGGCCAAGGGAGGCGATGGGCTCGGCGCCGGTTTCCGTCGCGGATGGCTGCGGGGCGCTGTCGAGCACGATCACCCCCGCGGACGAGAGCGAATAGACGGTCCGCGCGATGTCGAACTCGGTCCGTCCCAGGACCGCGGCGAGCGCATGCAGGTCCCGCTGGCCGTCCACGGCCGCCAGCACTTCCCACTCGAACGGCACCAGCTCGAGCCGTCCGCTGGAGAGGCTGTCGTTCGGCGGCAGGCGGGGGACGACCCGCAAGTGCGGCACCTTGTCCTCGATCCGCGACCATTCGTCCATCCGCCGGGCCGCCTCCATCAGCAGGGCCTCGGTGGGCATCCGGACGGGCGACTCGACCATCGCCTCGCACGCGGCGCCTTCCTCGAACCGGAAATAGCCCTCCTTCCAGCCCAGCAGCTCGAAGATGGCTTCCTCGATCTGGGCCTTGAGCTGGCGGTCGAGCTCGCGCCTCGAGATCGCGCCGTTGGCTACGAGGATATCACCCAGGCGGCGCTGGTCGCCCGCTGCCTGCTCGGCCCGGGCACGCTCCAGGTCGGCGCTGGTAATCCGTCCCATGCGCACCAGGCGGGCACCGATCGGCTGGGGATCCCGGCCCAGCGCCGCCGCGACCACTCCGCCGCGCTCGAACGAGACGGTGCCGCCGGTCTGCCGTAGCTCCGAGGTGACGCGCAGGACACCGCTCTTCCGGCCCAGGTCGAGCAGCTGGAAGACGTCCTGAATGTGCAGCTCCTTGAGGGGACCCTCGAGCGCCATGGCTCAGCCCGCCGCCGCGAAGATGTGCTGGAGATCCCGGGCGGAGCGCGCGCGGCTCCGCGCCTCGGTGGCAAAGGGGCCGCTGGGATCGAGCTGGACCACCCGCTCCCACACTTCCACCGCGTGATCGAACTGACGCCGCCGGGCAAAGCAGGTGCCCTGATGGTAGAGCGCCGCGCCGTGCTCGGGATCGAATCGGAGAACCCGGGTGAACGCCTCCAGCGCCTGATCGGTGCGCCCGTCTTCCAGCAGCGCGCGTCCGAGCGCGGTCAATGCCTCCAGCTCGTAGGGATCGGCCTCGAGCACTCGCACCAGCACCGGGATGGCGGCCTTGGGCGATTCGATGCGGCGGATGAGGTCGGCCAGCGCGAGCGCAGCCGCGCCATACGTGGGGAGCAGGTCGAGGGCTTGCTCATAGGCGTCGCGCGCGCCGGGCCAGTTGCGGCGCTCCTCCTCCAGCGTGCCGAGCTCATACCAGACCCGGACCAGGGAGGCGTCCAGCTTCAACGCCGCGTTGAAGGCAGTGAACGCCGCGGTCCGGTCCCCCTGGCGCACCGCGACCTGGGCCTGCAGATGGAGCAGGTCAGGCCGCACCGGCGCCAACCGCAACGCCTCGCGAACACAGGCGAGGGCGGTAGTCGTGTCGCCCAGGGCCAGCCGTACCCGGGCCCGGGCCGCCTGCACGTCTGCATCGCCCGGGACGCGGTCGGCCAGCTCATCCGCGAGGGCTTCGGCGTCCGGAGCGCGGCCCTGCGCGAGCAGTGCCCGGATCTCCCCCAGCGTCGCGTCGGAGTCGGCCGGAACCAGCGACCTCGCCTCCCGGTAGCGCTCCAGCGCCTCCCCGTGGAGCCCCCGCTTCGCGAAGATGTCGCCCAGCAGCACCGCCGTCGCGTGCCGCGGCGCCCCGCGCGCCGCTGCGCGATCCAGCTCGGTCCTGGCCTGATCGAGCAGGCCCTTGGCGATCAGATCGCGCACCTGCTGCAGAGCGTTGGCGGCGGGCTCGCTGGCGGCTGCCGGCTCCGCCGGAGCCAGCTCCTCGAACAGCCGGTCGAGTGCGGGTGAATCGAAGGTGAACTCGCCCGCCAGGTCTTCGCCCCTGGCGTCGGCCGTGAGCTCCGGCGCGATGGCAATGGTGGGATCTTCATACTGCAGGTCGATCGTCAGGGCAAACTTCTGCGGCACGTACAACGGCTCCAGCTCCAGCGCGCGGCGGGTTTCGCGCAGGGCGCCGTCGAAATCTCCCAGCTGGCTCAGCACGAAGCTGAGGTTATAGTGGGCCGCCGCGAAGTCGGCATCCGCGTCCACCGCGCGGCCAAACGCGTTGCGCGCTTCCTCGTAGCGCGCCAGCTCCATCAGAACGAGCCCGACCCCGTTCCACCCGACGGCACTGGCGGGCTGGTCGGCCAACGCCCGCTGATACTCCTTGAGGGCGCTCTTGAACTGACGCCGATGCAGGAGCAGAAGTCCCAGGTTAAGCCGCGCCGTCAGGAGCGGCTGGGCGCCTTCCAAGGCATGCCGGAAGGCAGCCACCGCCTCGGTGTTCGACGGGTCACTCGCCCGGATGACCCCGAGATTGTTCCACGCCAGCTGGTAGGCGGGGTCCGCTGCCACTGCCTTTTCGTAGGATGCAATAGCCTCGCTCCGCCTCCCGTCCTGGTGCAGGCAGACGCCGCGCTCGTTCCACAGCTTGGGCGATTCGGGATACTCGGCGACAAGGGAGTCGTACAGCCGGAGTGCGGCGCTGACGTCGCGGCGCAGGAGATGCACCTCCGCCATCGCCTGGAGATTGAGGCGGCGATCTTCGCCCGCATCGAGACCCTGCTGGTACTCGCGCAGCGCGTCGTCGTGATAGCCTTTTTGCCGGAGCGCGACGCCCAGGTTGTAGTGCGCGAGCGCGGAGCCCGCGACTGATTGCGGGGCGGGGGCGGCCGGTAGGGTCGGGGTGGACTCGTTCCCGCCACCCCGCTGCCCTGCTGCCCCGTTGCCCTGGAGACCCGCCGCCGCCCCACCCCGCTGCCCTGCCCCCCGATCCAGCGCCAGATTCGCCTGGGCCCGCGAAAGCATGGGATTCAGCTGCACGGCGCGCTTGGTCGACGCGCGGGCCGCCTCGTGCTGGCCGAGGTCGCCGTACACGAAGGCGAGGAGGTAGTGCGCCTCGGCGTACTCCGGGTTCTGCGCGATGGCGTCCTTCAAGGCGGCCAGGGCGGGCTCGCTGAGACCGCGGTTATACAGAACCTCGCCGTAGTGGAAGCGGGCAGCTGCGTTGGCGGGATCGAGAGTGCAGGCCCGGTTCAGCCATTCGCTCGCGGCATCGAGGCGGCCCCGCGCCTTTTCCGCCAGTCCGAGCTGGATCAGAGCGGGGACATCCGCGGGGTGAGTGGTTACGAGGGCTTCGAACTCGGCGATGGCCTCCTCATGGCGGCCGACGGTCGCATAGGCCCGTCCGAGCTCCCATCGCGCAGTCCGGTCGTTGGGCCGGCGGTGCGCTTCCTTGACCAGATCGGCGATCCGCCGGTCGTAGTAGCCGCTATCCCGGTAGGCGATCTCCAGGTTGGTTTGGGCCACCTGCATCTTCGCGTCGAGCTCGAGGGCACGGGCGAACTCGGTGATCGCCTCCTCGATCAGGCCCTTCTGGTAGTAGAGGACGCCGAGGTTGTTGTGTGCCCCGGCGTCGGAGGGGTCGATCCGACGGGCAAACGAGCGGAGCACCGAGAGATCGCGCTCCGACAGTGCGGGGGCCGGCATGACTCAGCCCAGGCGGATGGCGTCGAAGATGGAACGCAGCGACGCCATGTCGGGCAGGAGAAGAAAGTGGCCTCCGAGCGGATCGGACGCGCCCTCCACCCGGAATGACGTCTCCACGCAAAAGGCGTAGTCGCGGTCGTGCCCGAAGTTCAGATGGGCCGTCGTCAGAATGGCGCCGCTGAGGTCGATCACCAGGCTGGGCACCGACGGCACCAGCATCATCCCCATGAAGTCGCTGAGCGCGTTGAGATACGCGCTGCCCAGGATGTTGCCGGCTTCCTTCAGGCTCGACTGTTCCATCACGCCGAACGACTGGGTGGTCCCCGGCTCCCGCCGCAGCAGAAAGTCGCACACCATCTTCGCGGCGTTTTCCGGGAAGAGCAGCAGCGCCCGCCCAGTGAGGTCTCCCATCATGTGCATGAGGACGGCGGCCACCACGTCGGACGGGGTGCCGACGATATCACAGGCATCCTCCAGCGGGCGCACGTTTACCCGCGGCACGGTGATCATGATCTTGCGGTTGGTCATCTGGGACAGCGCAGTAGCGGCGTGGCCGGCCCCGATGTTGGCCACCTCGCGCATCGCGTCGAGCTGCGATTCCTTCAGGTCACGGACATCTTCCATGCTGTCCTCCTACAGGAGCGCTGCGGCGTCCAGTATGAGCGCGGGCGCGCCGTCGGCGAGAATCGTCGCCCCTCCCACGAAGGGCGGCAGCCCGCGGGGGGCATCGAACGGCTCGACCACGATATCCTGCTGTCCCACCAACGCGTCGACCACCAGCGCGGTCCGGCGCTCTCCCACCTCGAGGATCACCGCCGGCCGCTTCCCCGTCCCGGCCGGAGCCCGGCCAGCCACCAGGTCCCGGAGATGAACCGTCGGAATCACCTGCTCGCGAACCACGAGCGCTTCGCGGTCGCGAATCGACGTGACCGCCTTGGGCTCGAACTCCACGGTTTCGGCCACGTAGGCCAGGGGCACCGCATACCGTTCGCCACCGGCCTCCGCCAGCAACGCCCGCACGATGGCCAGCGTCAGCGGGACCCGAATGACGAAGGTGCTGCCGCGGCCCAGCTCGCTGCGGACCTCGAGGGTCCCGCCCATGGCCCGGACTCGGGTCATGGCCACGTCCACACCGACGCCGCGGCCGGACACGCCGCTCACCGCGTGGGCGGTGCTGAACCCGGGCCGCGCCAGGACCCGCACCAGCAAATCGTCGCTCAACGCATCCACGTCATCGGGCGCCACCCCTTCAGCGCGCGCCTTGGCCAGGATCCTGGTACGGTCGATCCCGCGCCCGTCATCCATAACTCGCAGCGCCACCGTATTACGCTCCCGGGTGGCCGAGAGGAGAATGCGACCCTCGGCGGGCTTGCCGGCGGCGATGCGCTCCTCCGGGGGCTCGAGGCCGTGGTCGGCGGCGTTGCGGATCAGGTGCAACAAGGGATCGCCGATCTCGTCCAGAATCGACCGGTCCAGCTCGATCTCCTCGCCCTCCATGTCGAACCGGATCCGCTTGTTCAGGTCCCGCGCGAGGTCGCGCACCAGCCGGGGAAACCGCTCGAACACCTCACCGACCGGCGTCATGCGGGCCTGGATCACCTCGCCCTGCATCACGGACACCAGCCGCGCAATGCGCTCGCTCACCTCCGAGAGCGTCGGGTCGGACGCCTCGGAGGCGAGGGTGGCCAGGCGGTTCTTCGCCACCACCAGCTCGCCCACCTGTTTCATCAGCGCATCCAGGCGGTGGAGGTCGATCCGGATCTGGCGGGCGCGCATGCTTCGGTCCGCCGCCGATTCCTCCAGCCGGATCGTCTCGATGTCGCCCACTGTGGCCAGCGCCGCGGCGACCTCGGCATCAGGGGCCCGGGTGTGGAGCCGGAAGGCAAACCGGCCGTCGAACTCGTCCTTCTCCAGCTGCGCCAACGGGGGACGGATCCCGCTGACCTCCCCAAAAGCCTCAGCTCGCTTCAGGATCAGGGCCGCGCGCGCGCCCCGCATCACCGCCCCGGGGCGGATCACAACCTGTACCGGGCGGGATCGCGGCGCGTCGGACGCCCGGCGGGTCCTGGGCTCCTCCGCCACCTCACCCCGGGTGGAGACCGCCGCAGCCGGCGGTGCGGCGCCCGGCGGCGGCGTGCGCAGCGCAGCCCCGTCCAGCTCGGCGATCAGGGCCGTCTCAAGCTGCTCCTCCCGGCCGGCTCCAGCGGCCTCGACCGCTGCCCCCAACCGGTCCACCGCCCGGAACAGCAACTGGAAGACATCCGCCGTGGCCGCCACCCGCTGGTGTCGAAGCGCGTCGAGCAGATTCTCCGCGGAATGAGCCAGCTGGGCCACGGCGGCGAACCCCATCGTCGCCGCCATCCCCTTGATCGTGTGGATGGCGCGGAACAGGCGGCTGACCGGCTCGACCGCTGCCGGTTGGCGCTCCCACTCCAGCAAGGAGCCATTGCACGCGCTGAGATGCTCGCGGCTCTCGGCGAGGAAGAGGGCGGCGTACTTCGACAGATCCATGGATCAGGCCAAGACGCGCTGAACCGCCTCGAGAACCCTGGAGGGTTGGAACGGCTTCACCACGAAATCCTTGGCCCCGGCCTGAATCGCCTCGACTACCAGGGCCTGCTGCCCCATGGCGCTGCACATCAGGATCTTGGCCGAGGGATCGCCTTTGCAGATTTCCCGGACCGCTTCGATCCCACCCATATCCGGCATCACGATGTCCATGGTGACCAGGTCGGGCTTCAACGCCTTGTACTTCTCGACCGCCTGAACCCCCGACTCGGCCTCGCCGACGATCTCGAACCCGGCCTGGCTCAGGATGTCGCTGATCATGGTGCGCATGAAAATGGCGTCGTCGCAGACGAGCACTGTTTGATTCACAGACTGCCTCCGTGCGTGGTAGCGGTGCCGGGCCCGTGTGGGATGTAGAGCCGGCGACCATCTATGCTCCGATGATCGGCGAAAATAGGGCCTCGACGTCGAGCAGGATGAAGTGCTGGTCGGCTCCGATGCCGACTGCCTTGACCAGGCGGGGGTCCACCCCGGGCAGGTCCCGCCGTTCGACCACAGAGCCCGCTGGCAGCTCAAGGAAGTCGAGCACCTGCCCGACTCCGAGCCCGTAGCTTCGCCCCTTCACTTCGAGCACGACGATTGCGCCCTCGTCGACCTGTCGGCGTTGTTGTTGCAGGAGCAGGTGCCCGTCGAGCACGGTCAGGAGGCTGCCACGGACGTTTACCAGCCCTTCGACCGCGTCTGGGACGCCCGGAATGCGGGTAGCCGGCAGGCGCGGGAGGATCTCACGCACGATCCCTGCCGGGGCCGCGCAGATAATCTCACCGATTCGAAAGACGACGGCGTGGAGCGCGGGAGAGTTAGCCATCTCTATTAAAGAAACGAAGATAGCTAAGAGCCTCGGAACGAGCAACGAGTTCTTGGCCACCCGCTACAATGAGTGCATCGCGGAGATCAGCCGGCCACTCGGCATGGAACTCAAGTGGTGCTCCGCTCACAGGATGGCGGAATGCCAGAGCCGCAGCGTGGAGGGCCTGCCGGGGAGCGGCCCGCTCCAGCTGTTCGGCCAGCCGCCGGGGAGCGCCCGAGATGCGGCGGCTCCCCCCTCCCCCGTAAACCGGGTCGCCGATTATCGGGTGCCCCACGTATTCCAGATGAACCCTGATCTGGTGGGTCCGGCCGGTGTGGAGCTCCAGCCGGAGCAGGTCAGCGACGTCGAAGCGAGCCACCACCGAGGCATCGGTCCTGGCTGCCCGACCGGTGGCCGCGACGCTCATGCGTTTTCGGTCCTGGGGGTGACGGGCGATGGGCGCCTCGATCCGGAGCGGGCTGGAATCCAGGTGCCCCCACGCCAACGCGGCATAGGTTCGCTGCACCCGACGGGCGGCGATGGCCGCCCCGAGCTTCCGGTGGGCCAGGTCGGTCTTGGCCACGATCATGAGTCCCGAGGTCTCCCGATCCAGGCGATGCACGATCCCCGGCCGCCCTTCGGCCCCACCCGCCAGCGTGGTCCCGCGAGCCACCAACGCGTTGACCAGGGTGTCGTCCCAGTGTCCCGGCGCCGGATGCACTACCAGGCCGGCGGGCTTGTCGATTACGGCGAGGTGTTCGTCTTCGTACACGAGGGTGAGCGGGATGGCGGCGGGCTGGATGGTGCGGGGCGGCTCATGCTCGGGAAAGCGGACTCGGACCCGCTCACCCCGCACGAGAAGGCGGGAGGCGCGGGCTGACTTCCCGTCGACATCGACGAGCTTGCCGGCCACCAGACGGGCAGCCTGGGTGCGGGAGATGCCGAGCTGATCGGCGAGGTAGCGGTCGAGCCGCTCGGTCTGTGGGGTGGTGACCGTGAAGTCGATTTCGTGTGCGGGAGAGGACCGCGATGGGACGCCGGCATCCTCCTGCCCCGCCGTCCCGCTGCCCCGCTTCCCGCCGGTCATGCTGTCGAGACCGACTCCGTCCGCCGTGTGTCCTCCCGCCAGAGCGAAATGGCGAGCGCGATGGCCCCGCAGCTCACGGCAATATCGGCCACAATGAACGTGGGCCAGCGCAGCGCCCCGACGCCGACATCCAGAAAGTCCACCACCCCCCGGGCACTGCGAATCCGGTCGATGAGGTTGCCGGCCGCGCCTCCGGCAACGAGTCCCAGCGCTACCTGCCGGAAGCGGTCACCCACCGGGCTGGTGCGCGACATCCGGGCCAGCACGAA
>DASVGF010000140.1:0-11654 GCA_036379675.1 Gemmatimonadales bacterium
TCGATCCAGCCATCGGCTCGCTGATCGATACCTGGAACCTGCGGGGTCAGGGTCACGTGCCGTCGCCCGCGGAGCTGGCGCGCGCCCGGGCGGCTGCCGGCTTCGGGCGCTTCAGCTTCGACCCCCGGCGCCACACTGTGAGCCGGGACAACGGCGCGTCCTGGATCGACACCGGTGGCTTCGGCAAGGGGGTGGCCCTGCGCGAGGCACGCCGCGCGCTCGCTCGCCGGGGGATTCGGTCCGCCTTGCTGAACTTCGGCGGGCAGGTTCTGGCCATCGGTTCCGATCGGCGCGGTGGCGATTGGACGGTGCCCGTTGCCCATCCCAGCCAGCGGACCCGTCCGGCGGCGCGGCTCTACTGCCAGGGCTGCTCGGCCTCCACCAGCTCGCAATCAGAGCGGTTTGTGGTTATCGGCGGGCAAAAGTTCGGCCACATCATCGACCCCCGGAGCGGCCGGCCCGTATCGCCCTGGGGGAGCGTCACGGTCGTGGCGGAAGACCCGGCCGTAGCCGACATGCTTTCCACGGCGTTGCTGGTCCTGGGGCCGCACGCGGGTCTGGAGTGGGCTCGGGCCCGCTCCGATGTGGGGGTGTTGTTCCTGGTCGAAAAGCAGGACGGTCTCGAGCACCGCTGGAATCCGGCCATGGAGCCATTTCTGAACTCAAAGCAATGGAGATCAAGTGACACGGGCAATTGAGGGGCTCGCGGCAAGCGTCGGTCTACTGGTGTGCATGGCGGTCCCGGGGCTGGCGCAGGAGCGGGACACCACCGAGCTCAAGCGGCTGCAGGCGCAGGTGGAGGTAATTACCCGTGAGCTCGAAGAGCTCCGCCTGGGGCGCGATCTCGTGGTCGAGGCCGACACCAGCATCTACGGCTTTGGGCCGGCCGCCTCCAAGGTGTACAAGGTCCGCCAGGGGGTCTCGATCGGCGGATATGGCGAGGTGCTCTACGAGAACTTTGCCGGAAGCCGGCAGGACGACACCCCCTCCGGCGCTACCGACCGGATCGATGCCCTGCGCGCCATCGTGTACGCGGGCTATAAATTCAGCGACAAGGTTCTGTTCAACTCGGAGCTGGAATTCGAGCACGGCAGCACAGAAGACGGCGGGTCGGTCTCCATCGAGTTTGCCTACCTGGAGTACCGGTTCTCCCCCCATGTCGGCCTGCGGGGCGGGCTGCTCCTCCCTCCGATGGGGTTCATCAACGAGATTCATGAGCCTCCCGCATTTCTCGGCGCACGCCGCCCCGAGACCGAGCGGCAGATCATCCCGTCCACCTGGCGGGAGAACGGCCTGGGCGTCTTCGGCGCAACGGGAGATCTGTCCTACCGGGCCTACCTGATCAACGGGTTCGACGCTACGGGCTTCGGCGCTTCCGGCATTCGCGATGGCCGGCAGAATGGGGCGGAGGCCAAGGCGCGGAATTTCGGCGCCGTGGGCCGCCTCGACTACACCGGCCTGCTGGGCCTCGCCGTCGGCACCTCGGCGTACCTCGGCAACTCCGGGCAGGGAGCGGTGCTTCCCTCCGACCCGACCCGTACCATCGGGGCCCAGACCTTCATCTGGGAAGGTCACGCGCAGTACAAGCGGCACGGCTTCGACCTGAGCGGCTTGCTGGCCATCTCGTCCCTGGAGGATGCCGCCGAGCTCAACGAGCTCAACGGGTTCACCGCGGATGCTTCGGTGGGTGAGCGGCTCATCGGCTGGTATCTGCAGGGCGGGTATGATGTGCTGCGGGGAAGCCGGAGCGGCCACCAGCTGGTGCCGTATATGCGCTACGAGCAGCTCAATACTCAGGACGAGGTTCCCGCCGGCTTCGCGGCCAGTCCCGCCAACGACCGACGGTTCGTCACGGTGGGGACCATGTGGAAGCCGCTGCCCAACATCTCGCTCAAGGCCGACTACCAGTTCGTGGGAAATGAAGCCGACACCGGGGTCAACCAACTGAATGTCAACCTCGGTTATCTGTTCTAGGCTGTCGGGCTGGTTTGCGGCCGCAGTGCTGCTCGCTGCGCCCGGCCCACTTTGGGGGCAGATCTCGCTGAAGGAGGCGCTGGAAAGCGCGTTCCCGGCTCCAGCGGTGGTCGAGCGCCGCACGGCATTTCTGACCGACGCGGATCTGGCCGCTGCCCAAGCGGCCGCAGGGAAGGACGCGCCGGTGAGCCAACGGGTGGTAACCTACTACCTGGCCAAACGTGACGGCGTGCCGGTCGCGGTTGCATACTTCGATAGTCACCGGGTCCGCACCCTCAACGAGGTGATCATGGTGGTGGTTCAGCGGGCAGACAGCGGGAGGGCGGACCGGATCCGCTCGATCGAAGTTCTGCGGTTTGCCGAGCCACCCGAGTACCACGCAAGCGACGCATGGCTCCGGCAGTTCAGGAACAAGAGCTTGAATCAGGACCTGTCACTGAAGGGCTCGCTTGCGAACATGACCGGCGCCACCCTCACCTCCAACGCCATTACCCGGGCCGCCCGCCGGGTGCTTGCCGTCCATCAGCGGATTCATCCATTCGAACACACCGGGGCAGCACAGCGGTGAGCCGGTTCGAGCGCTGGGCTGTCTGGAGCACCTCGGCCGCGACGTTCGTGACCGGGCTGATCTATTTGTGGATGAAGTATCTGATGGCCACCGACGACCCGCTGGCCATCACGAACCATCCGTGGCAGGCCGCGGTGCTCAAGGCCCACATTCTGGTGGCGCCACTGCTGGTCTTCTCGATCGGTCTGGTGACCCTGCGGCATGTCTGGCGCCACCTTCAGGCCAACATGCGAGACGGCCGGCGCAGCGGACTCCTGACAGTTGTGGTGCTGGGACCCATGATCGCCACCGGCTATCTGATCCAGACGATCACCCACCAAGGCTGGCTCGAGGCCATGGCGCTGTCGCACATCGGGCTGGGGCTCGTCTACGGGGTGGGATTGCTGGCCCATCAGTTTGCGGCGGGGGGGCGGAAGGCGCGAGCGGCCCGGGCGGAGGCACGCCGCATCCGGAAGCGGCACCGGCGCCGGCCCCACCCTCGGCTGCAGAAGAGCCAGCTACCGCACCTGCCTGGGTGAATCCGCCGGCACCACTCGTTCCGACCGCGCCCGCGAAGCCACCCGCGCCCGCTCACGATCCAGCGTCACCTGCTTGTTCTGCCAATCGTCCGAAGTCTGGGCCCCGTAGGACACGTTGAATGAGTCGTTGACCGGGATTTCCTCCTCGAACAGATAGATCGCGCTGGCCTGTTCCCTCACGCCGAGCTGCTGGGAGTTGAACCTGGCGTTCAGGGGAATCACGCCGAGGGGGCGCAGGATCCGGTTTCGGACCAGGAGGGTCAGGATCTGCGGGTCGAAGCGCGTATCCGGCTGCTGACCAAAGAAGCTCACCAGCGCCAGGCCCGGCTCGGTCACGCCGGCGCGCGACGCCACCGAGTCGATGGCCCGGCGGCGGGTCTCCAGCAGCGTGCGCAGAGCCTGAAATGCGTCGTTGGCCAGCAGCCGGGTGATGCGGGGGTCAAGGGGGACAAACCGGATTTCCAGGTCGTCGTTCCGGATCCGCAGTGACAGAGCGTCCTGAGTCAGCGTCCCGTAACTCACGGTCATGGCCGTGACCGGCTTCTCGGTCTGGGCCTGTATCGGCAGGGCAGGCAGGAGGAGGAAGAACGGGAGGCTGCGGCGCAATGTCACGGTGTCTCCCCGCTGGCGGCGGCGACAATGCTGGTGGCCAGCTCCTTGATGCCCAGCCTGGAGTGGCTGCTGGTGAGCTGCACTTGATCCTGATGCAAACCGAGGGACTCGGCAAGCTCCCGGGCACGGGGGGGGAGGCCCGATCGGGTCAGCTTGTCCGCCTTGGTGAAGACCGCGAGCACGGGTCGGCCGCTCTCAGCCAGGAGCTCCTGCATGTCCTTGTCGTCGGCCGAGGGCGGATGGCGGATGTCCAGCAGCCACACGATGCCGGCCAGGGGCTCCCGCTTTCGGAGATAGTCGGTGACCAGCTTCCGATAGCCCGCTCGGGCGGATTTCCCGGCCCGGGCAAAGCCATACCCCGGCAGGTCCACGAGATAGAACCCTGGCGTCCGGTAGAAATTGAGGAGCGTGGTCTTCCCCGGCGAGGCGCTCACCCGGGCGAGGCCGGGCCGTCCCACCAAGCTGTTCAGCAGGCTCGACTTGCCGACGTTGGACCGGCCAATGAACGCGATCTCGGGGAGCTCCGGTTCCAGTTTGACCAGGGGGTCGGGGAAGGAGCCGACGAACGCGATTGGTTGGACGTGCAGGGGGTTGGACGGGTCGGGACCCGGATGTGACAAAGGCGCACGCCGTGCGCCCATACGATCTCCCGAACTGGCGTTGTCTTTTCCAGTCCTCCTATGCGTCGGTCCGCCCGTCTTCACGCCTCCCGCTTGGTCCGGGCCCGTTCCGTAACGATGAGGGGGGACGTGCCCTCGCTGATCGCCTCCTTGGTGATGACGATCTCGCGCACGTCCTCGCGGTTGGGCAGATCGAACATGATGTCCGTCATCATGGTCTCGAGAATGGCCCGGAGCCCGCGGGCGCCGGTGCCGCGCTTGAGCGCACGCTGCGCCACCGCCCGGAGCGATTCGGGATCGAAGGTGAGTCCCACATCCTCGAGCTCGAACAGCTTCTTGTATTGCTTGGTGAGGGCGTTCTTGGGCTCCACCAGGATCCGGACCAATGCCTCTTCGTCCAGGGCCTCGAGCGAAACCACGACCGGGAGCCGCCCGACCAGTTCGGGAATGAGCCCGAAGCGCAGCAGGTCGTCCGGCTCGACCTCAGCGTACGGGTTTCCCTTGGTGAGCTGCGGGTTGGACTTCCGCTCCTCGCTGCTGAACCCGATCTGCTGCCGGCCGGTGCGGGCTTCGATGATCTTCTCCAGCCCGTCGAACGCGCCCCCGCAGATGAAGAGGATGTCCTTGGTGTTGATCTGGATGTATTCCTGCTGCGGGTGCTTGCGGCCGCCTTGGGGCGGCACCGAGGCGATGGTCCCCTCGAGAATCTTGAGCAGCGCCTGCTGCACGCCTTCGCCGGAAACGTCCCGGGTTATGCTGGGATTCTCCGACTTCCGGGCGATCTTGTCGATCTCGTCGATGTAGACGATACCCCGCTCGCATTCCGCCACGTTGAACTCGCCGGCCTGCAGCAGGCGCACCAGGATGTTCTCCACGTCCTCGCCGACGTATCCGGCTTCGGTCAGGGTGGTGGCGTCGGCGATGGTGAAGGGGACATCCAGAATGCGGGCGAGGGTCTGCGCGAGGAGGGTCTTCCCGACCCCGGTGGGGCCGAGAAGGAGGATGTTGGACTTGTCCAGCTCCACATCGCCTTCGCGCCCGCTGGAGGCGTTGATCCGCTTGTAGTGATTGTAGACGGCGACCGCCAGGGTCCGCTTGGCCCGCTCCTGCCCGATGACATACTGGTCCAGCACGTCCTTGATCTCGGCGGGGGTGGGGACCTGGGTGATGCTGTCCGCGACCTCCCGCTCCTCGTCTTCCGCCAGGATCTCATTGCAGAGCGTGATGCACTCATTGCAGATGTAGACCGACGGGCCGGAAATGAACTTCCGGACGGAATCCTTCGATTTTCCGCAGAAGGAGCAGCGGAGGTGCTTGTCGTTGGACATGGAGCCGCGTCGTGATGGAGGTGAAGGGTGCCGTAAACTGCTCCGGGGCACCCCGAGCGTCAAGTCTCCTTGCCGTCCTTGCCGTTGGCGTGGGGTACCAGATCCTTGTGCGGCGTAAACACGCTGTCGATGATCCCGTACGACTTGGCCTCTTCCGCGCTCATGAACCGGTCGCGGTCCATGTCGCGCTCGATGGTCTCGATCGGCTGCCCGGTATGCAACGCGTAGAGGGAGTTCATCTTGGAGCGCAGGTAGAGGATCTCCCGGGCCTGGATCTCGATGTCGGCGGCGGTGCCCTGGGCGCCTCCGGACGGCTGATGGATCATGATGCGCGAGTGGGGCAGCGCGCTCCGCTTGCCCTTCGCGCCGGCCGCGAGCAGAAACGAGCCCATGGAGGCGGCCATGCCCATGCAGATGGTGTTCACCGGCGCCCGGAGGTGCTGCATCGTGTCGTAGATCGCCATGCCCGCCGACACGACGCCGCCCGGAGAATTGATGTAGAGGTAGATGTCCTTGTCGGGGTTATCGGCTTCGAGGAAAAGCAGTTGCGCGATGATGATGTTGGAGACATCGTCGTTGATCGGCGCGCCGAGGAAGACGATACGGTCCATCAGCAAGCGCGAGAAGATGTCGTAGGTGCGCTCGCCGCGGCTGGAACGCTCGATGATGTACGGCGGATACAGAGTGGCCATGGTCAGGTGGTGACCTCTTCAACGGTGGACTGCTTGAGGAGGAAGTCGAAGACCTTCTCCTCGGTCAGGCCACGCTCCAGCTCGGCAAGCCGGTTGGACTTCTGGAGCGAGGCATACAGCTGGCCGGCGGGAATGCCCCGCGTTGCGGCCATGGCGTTGATCTTTTCGTCCAGCTCGGCCTCGGTGGCGCGGAGCCCGTGGGTCTCGACCAGGGCGTCGAGGACCAGGTCGCGCTGGACCTGGGTCTCCGCGATGCCGTGGAACTGCTGCTCGAAGGCCGGCAACTGGTCTTCCGGTACCTTGTACAGGTCGGCGTAGCCGTGCATGAGCCGGTGAACCAGTGAGTGGGGGGCCTGGACCCGGTTGGCCTCCACGATCTGGGCCAGCAGGCTCCGGCGTACCTCGGCATCGGCCGCGCGGGCCGCTTCGCGCTCCAGATCCTGGCGCACCGCGGCGCGGAGCGCCTCCAGGCTCTCGAAGTCGCCCATCTCGCGCGCCAGCGCGTCATCCAGCGGCGGGAGCTCCTGCCGCTTGACTTCATGCAGTGCCACCCGGAGCCGGCGAACCTGGCCCCGGCGGGTTTCGTCCGGATGGTCGTCGGGGAAGCGCACGTCGGTGTCGATGCTCTCCCCGGGGCGCAGCGACATGATGCGCTCCTCCAGCTCCGGGATCGTCTGGTTCTCGCCCAGCACCAGGTCGTGCGGCTGCGACGGGCCCGGGGTGCCGTCTTCCAGCGTGGCCACCTCCACCCGGACCATCTGTCCCGGCGAAGGGCTGGCGCCCTCAACCGGGATCCAGGCGGCCTTCTGCTCCTGAATCCGGGCCAGCTGCTCGTCCACGGCCTGGTCGCTCACGGCGGCCAGGCGGCGCTCGACCTTGAAATTTCCCACCCGGTCAAGCTTGAGCTCGGGGCGGACCTCCACGTGAAGCTCGAACTCGATCGGGCTGCCCTCTTCGAACTTGAGATTCCGGATGGAGGGGTCGGTGATCGGCTTGAGCGACTCGCTGGTCTTGGCGGTTTCCCAGCTTTCCCGGATCACTTCCTCGAGCACTGTCTGGCGGATGGCATCGCCGAACCGCTTGCGCACTACCGTGTCGGGCGCCTTGCCGGGGCGGAAGCCGGGAAGCTTGGCTCGCCTGGCGTAGTACTTGAGCGCCCGCTCTTCGGCCTGGCGCACCCGGTCTACCGGCACCGTGACACGGAGCGACTTGGAGGCGGAATCCTCAGCGGTTTTTTCGACGGTGATCTGGCTCATCGTGCGGGGAATCTAGCATGACAGCGGGGCGGCAGGGCAGGGGGGCGGCGAGACCGGTGTAGAGTTACCGCCGGCCCGGCGCAGAACGCACCCGGCAGCGCACTGCCCCGCGGCCCCGCTTATCTTGTCTGCCATGACTACGGTGCTTCTGGTCGATGACGAGAGCGCGGTGCGCCGTGCCCTGCGAAAGATCTTCGAGCAGGGTGGTCTCACCGTGCGCGAGGCCGACTCCGGACGCGGCGCGCTCGATGCCATCGCCGCGCATACGGACATCGACGCGGTGGTCAGCGACTTTGTCATGCCCGAGGTCAACGGCCTCGACTTCTACGATGCGCTGGTCGCGAGCGCCCCCCATCTGCAACGCCGGGTGGTCTTTCTTACGGGCGCGGCTCGCGATCCCGACGTGCATCACCCGCTGGAGCAGCGAGGCGTGCCCCTCATCAGCAAGTTGGAGGATCTACAAATCGTGCTGGACGCGGTGAAACTGGCCCTGCTGAAGCGGTAATCCCTCCTTCGTTTCGACAATTTTGTCGGAACGGTTCTGCCGTTCCACAATCACGTAGCCTCTCCTCACCTCCGTAGTCGTTAAGGTGCTCCACGGCCACTTGAGGGTGGCATGCGCATTGCTCCTCTGCCGGGAGAGACGGCGTCCAGTGGAGTCGCCGTTACCACTCCGTGACCGGCCGGTGAGCCGGACGCGGATATCGCGATCCACTATTAGGGGTGAATGAACATGCCTTACCGTAGCCTTGCCGTGTCGGCCGCCCTGCTTGCGGTGACGAGCCTGGTCGGCGCGTCCGCAGCTCAAGCCCAGACCGCTTCGGCGTCCCGGTTTCATGAGGACGCCGACCTTGCCTCGCCGCCGGCGACGTTCGTGATCCATTGCAGTCCCGCTCCGCTCACCGAGCGCCCGGGCGTCCAATGGGAGTTCTCCCGGCCGCACGTCGCACCGCTGGAAGCTGCCTTTGCCGACGCCGCCCGTGCCAGGCGGTCAGTGGCCACTCACAGGAACAGGAATACGAACCCACGATGAAGCGATATCTGCTGGCCAGCGATTTCGATCAAACGCTGAGCTTTAACGACTCCGGTATCGCGCTGAGCGAGATGCTGGGCATTCCCGGCTTCGAGGAAAAGTGCGCCGGGCTCTCGAAGATCCATCTGGTGCAGCAGGGCGCTGAGCTGGCGTACCTGCTGCTGCACGATCCCGAATATCGCCGAGTGAGACAGGAACATCTTCGCGAGATCGGCAAGCGGATCCGCCTCAAGCGCAACATTCACCTGCTCACCCGCCTGCTGGAGGCGGTGGAAGGCTACTCCTTCCGGTTTTACGTCATCTCGGCGGCCCCCGAGGAGGTCATCCAGTCGGCGCTCGAGGGGATCGTCCCGCCCGAGCACATCTACGCCACCCGCTTCCGCTACGATCCCGGCTCGGGAGAGATCCAGTCGATCGTGCGGGTGCCCGCAGGCTATGGCAAGGTGGCCGTCCTGGACGAGCTGCGGGCTGAGCTGGGCGTCAGCGGCGACCACGTCGTCTACGTGGGCGACGGGAGCTCCGACGTGCACGTGATGCTCCACGTCAACCGGCTGGAGGGAATGACCGTGGCCGTGTCGGAGAACAAGTTTCTCACCCCGATCGCGCGCCGGACGGTATTGAGCGATGATGCCTCGAGCGTGGTGGTTCCTATCCTGGAGGATATTGCAGGAATGGATTCTGCACGAATTCGCGCATTGTTCGGTGCGCACGGCTTCGTACTGCAGGAGTGGAACAAGATTCGCACCGACTCGCTCACGATACGCGACACCTCACTGCCTTTTTCCGCCGTGGCCTGAGGCAATTCCCCATGACAATGGACATGATCGGATGGGTCGCCACGGCGATCTTCGTCAGCTCGTATCTGTTCAAGGATCCCATGGCCCTCCGGCGGATCCAGGCCCTCGCCGCGAGCCTCTGGGTGGCGTACGGCGTGATCATTCACGCCACCCCCGTGGTAGTGGCCAATCTGCTGGTCGCCGCCATCGCCATCTACTCGTCCCTGGCTTCCGCGCGGAAGCCGCGAGCCCTGCCCATCACGACCGCAGGCGAGCCGGATCGATCCCGTACTTCTTCACCTTATAGTTGATCACCCGCTCGGTGGAGCCGAGCAGCCGGGCGGCCCGGGAGCGATTCCCTCGCGTGGTCTTGAGCGCGTCTTCGATGAGACTGCGCTCGAAGGAGCCCACCGCGCCGGCCAGCGAGGTGCTCACCACGGTCCCGCTGGCTTCCGCCGTCTGAAGCGTGGGCGGCAGGTGATGGCCGTGGATGACCTCACCGTCGGCCAGCAGCACCGCGCGCTCCATGGTGTTCTCCAGCTCGCGGACGTTGCCGGGCCAGTGGTATGAGGCCAGGCAGTCGATGGCCGGGGTGGAGATCCGCTTGATGCTCTTGCCGTGCTCGCGGGCATACTTCTCCACAAAGAAGTCGGCCAGCGGCAGGACGTCCGACTTCCGCTCACGCAGGGGAGGGATGAAGATCGGAAATACGTTCAGCCGGTAATAGAGGTCCTCCCGGAAGGTGCCTTCGGCCAGCGCTCGCTCGAGATCCCGGTTGGTGGCGGCGATGACCCGGACGTCCACCCGGACCGGCTCGGTTCCGCCCACCCGCTCGAACTCCCGCTCCTGAAGCACCCGAAGCAGCTTGACCTGAGTGGCGGGGCTCAGCTCCCCGATCTCGTCGAGAAAGATCGTCCCCCCGTTGGCCAGCTCGAATCTTCCCTTCTTGCGGCTCTCCGCCCCGGTGAAGGCGCCCCGCTCGTGGCCGAAGAGCTCCGACTCGACCAGGGTCTCGGGCAGTGCGGCACAGTTCACCTTGATGAGCGGCTTCTTTGCACGGGCTGAATGATGATGAATGGCCTGGGCGATCAGCTCTTTGCCGGTGCCGGACTCGCCCCGCACCAGCACCGTGGTGGCGGTGCCGGCGACGCGCGCCATCTCCTCGTACAGCTGCCGCATCGGACCGCTGGCCCCAACCAGGTTGGAGAAGTCGTATCGCTGCAGCAGCTCCTGGCGGAGCTGCGCGTTCTCGCTGACCAGCTTCTGCCGCTCGGCCTCCAGCAGGCGGTGAATCCGCACCGCCTGGGAGATCATCGAAGCTACAACCCGCAGGAACTTGAGCAGCCGCTCGAAGTCGCGATCGGTCTTGTGGAGCAGCTCGATGGAGAGGGTACCCACCGGACGGCGGTGGAGAAGAATGGGCACGCACACGAAGCTGAGCTCGCTGTCCTGCCGGTCGCGCCGGGCGGCGGCCCGGTGCAGGAACCGGCCCTCGCGCGCGATCTGAGGCACCACGATCGGCTCTCCCGTGGCCGCCACCTGTCCGGTGATGCCCTCGCCCATGGCGTAGCGGGTGGCCGACCCCGCCCGGCTGAGTCCGTGACCGGCCCGGATCTGCAGCTCGCCGGTGCGCTCGTCCAGCAGCGCGACGGCGCCACGGACGGCCAGGCAGCGGCGCGCCAGGATGGTCAGGACGATCGAGAGGCCGGCCTGCAGTGTGACGTGTCCCACCAGCGCCTGGCTGATATCCAGCAGGGTGCCGAGCTTCCGGGTTTCGCTGGTGTCGGTGTGCGCCGCCCGCGTGAGCGTCCCCGGCTCGGACGGGGCCGGTAAATCGGACGGCGCAACCGACGACGACGACAAGGAAGAGCTCATGCTACTCGCTGGTGGTCCGGGCGCCGGTGAGCGCCTTGGACCACGTGAGCGTCGCTCCCAGCCAGGCCTTCGCATCGCGCGATACCCCGGGTTTGGTGACCTTGGCCCAGTCGTCGTTCAGGATCAGGAAGTGCACCGTGGGGGCCAGGGTGACCGGTCCCAGGGCGAGCGCCCCGGTGGCCGACAGATCCAGGTGGGTCAGCGTGTTGCGGGAAAAGTTGGCGATCTCGGTGGCGTCGCTGGCATTGATTCCCTGGCTGGCGCTGAAACCTGCCAGCGCTCCGAGCGTGACCGGAAAGCCGGGAACCGAGAGCGGCTGGGCCAGGCTGCCTTCGAGATAGAGTCCTTTCACCTTGTCCACGTCGTACCACGCCGCCAGCTTCGGACTCAACGGAACGCCCG
>DASVGF010000141.1:0-32666 GCA_036379675.1 Gemmatimonadales bacterium
TCACTGTGTCATCGTATTCGTGGGACTCAACGCCGAAGGAAGGGCTACCCAGGTGCCGAAGTGGAAGCCATCAACCGAGCTGGACCTGGCTCTCGAGGCCTATGCCGGCCGCCTCAGTGAGCTGAGGAGACAGATGGATGCCGAGATGGAACGGAGTCTTGGCAAGCTGTCGGGCGAGGAGCGAATCAGATAGGGGAACGGAGCGGATGACGCCGGTAGATCGGCTGCATGACCAGGTGGCCCACCATCGTCCGGGTTCCCGGGACGAGCAGCTCATAGTGATCCAGCAGGGCCAGCGAACGCGCCGGGTTTCCCGGCCGGGCCGTAGTCTGGAGGAAATCCACCGCAAAGGCGATTGCCTCGGCCTGATGCTCTGAAGCGTCGCCGTACCCGTAGCGCTTGGGGTCACGGATCGGCGGAACCCCCCACCAGAGCGCCTCGAGCCGCCGGGGCGAGCGGTTCTGCCAGCGATGCCCCATCTCGTGCGCCAGCGTGTGGCGGAGCTGGGCTTCGGCGGTCATCCGTCCCGGGTCCAGAGCCAGGGAATCGCGTGTCCGGATGTACTCACCCAGCCTGCCCGCCCTCCGCCCACGGTCGCCGATCAATCCGGCCGCTTTTTCGGGACGACCGAAGAGCGCGTAGAGCGTGTCGGCGTACGCGCTGCCGGTAACCTCGCGGGTCTTCCGCCACAGCGCGATTGAATCCCTTCCGTCCACCAGGAGGCGATCGGCCCGCCACTCCGGAGCGCTCAGGCTGTCGAGCCAGACCGGGCGAGCCGCCACTTCGAGCAGCGGACCCGGAACCTCGGTCTCGAACACACCGGCATCGACCCGGAACACATACACCGAGCGGCCACGGGCCTGATCCACGTAGGCGAGGGACACGGTGGAGGCGCGCCACCGGCGTCCCCCTCTCTCGCGCAGCGGACCCACCAGAGGGAGCGTCATCGGCTCACCGCTGGGAGGGCGAAACACCAGGCCGCTGTCCGTCACGGTCAGGCTTCCCGGTACCGGCGGGAGCCCGCGGGCGGACAGATAGCCAGGCACCACGGCCCCGATGGCCGGCCCCGCGCTGCGGCCGCGGGCGGCGGCAAGGACGGCTCTCACCCGCAGCGTATCGAGGGCGATCGGCGCCCTCGATGGGGCATACGGGGCGCTGGGAAGCTCCGGGCGCGCGGCCAGCACCGACGCGGCAATGGTCGCCAGCGTCAGAAGGCTGCCCGTCCGCCGCGGAGACTTCGTCAACGCTGCGCGAAGCTCCCCGGCTCGGACGGCAACACTTCGACTTCGCCGGCCGGCTGGCGCCAGGTGGTTTCGACCAGGATTCCGGTCAGGGCAACGATGAGCAGCACCATGGTGACGAGGATCGCCATCGCGGTGCGGCCGAACTCGGCCGAGCTGCTCGGGGTAGACGCGGGAACTGCAGTGGGGACGGCAGGGCCGTCGATAGACGCGCTCATACGATTCCACGACAGGGGTTGAGGGTTGAACTAACTGGGAATCCGCAGCCGCTTCCCGGCCTTCAGCGTGTACTCGACTGGAATGCCGTTCACCCGGCGCAGGGCTCTGAGCGAGACCCGGTAACGCCGAGCGATGCCGATCAGGGTTTCCCCCGAGCGCACCCGGTGGGTGGCTGTCCCGGCGCGGTAGCCGCGACCAACGGCCTTCCCGGTCGCCCGGATGGCCAGCGCCGACGGAACGGCCACGGCCGGAATGACCAGCCTGCTGCCTGCCCGGAGATGTGAGGGGTTGATCCTGGGATTGGCCGCCTGGACGTCGGCGGCGGACAGGTGATACCGCGCCGCGATCCGGGTGAACCGCTCGCCCCGGCGAACCACGTGGGAGAGAAAGCGCACCCGCTGTGAGGGTGACAGGGCCGCATAGCGCTCCGCCACCTTCTCGCCGGTGCCCACCGGCAGCCGGACCACCGACTCGGTGCGCGGGGGCGTCGCCAGCCGGAGGTATTGGGGATTGAGATCGCGAATCTCGGCGACGCTCACCTCGGCCAGTCTGGCAATCACGTCGAGGCCGGCGGTGGTGCCGACCACGATCGAGTCATAGGCGAACGGGGTAGGGACGGGCGGCGTGATGCCGAAGCGCTCCGGCTGCTTCGCGATCACGGCGGCCGCGATCAGCTTGGGGACGTAATCCTGGGTCTCGACTGCGAGCAGCTTGGTGCCGGCGAGGCGGAAGAAGGCGGCATCGCTGGTGGGCTCGGTGCCTTCGATCATGGCCTCGAGCTCGTCAGCCAGGTCGGTTTCGGACTCGTCTTCCGATTCGGCGGGGCTCTCCCACTGGAGCTTGCCAAGGCTGCGGGAGACCTTACCGGCGCCGGCGTTGTACGCGGCCGCGGCGAGATACAGTGAGCCGAAGCGGTCGCGCAGCTCGCGCAGGTGACGGGCGGCAGCCAGAGTGGCCTTCATCGGGTCGCGCCGCTCGTCCACCCAGGTGTCGATCCGGAGTCCATAGCCCCGGCCGGTGCCCCGCATGAACTGCCACATGCCGACCGCATGGGACCGGCTGACCGCGTCGTTGGAGTAGCCGCTCTCGATCAACGCCAGGTAGCCCAGGTCGCCCGGAAGACCCTCGGCCTCGAAGCGCTCGCGGATCATCGACTCGTACCGGGCTCCCCGTTCCAGGAACACCTTCATTCCGGTCCGGGAGACGCCCTGGAAGTAGTTCAGGTAGTGCTGTACCCGCGGATGCGAGGCGAAGGTCCTGACGTCAATGTCCCAGCGGATCTCGTCGCCGTCGAAGGCAGGCACATCCCGCGCGTCCGGCGCGGCGTCGGCGAGCCCGTTGAGGGCTGAATCCGCGGCGGCTTCACCGCCGGACGAGACCTCGACCGGAGGAAGGGAGCCGGGAGCTGACGTGAGGGTGGGTATCACTGGGGCCGGCGGAATAGCAGGCGCGCACCCGCCGAGGGCCAGGAGTGTGGTCCAGACGATAATCTTGCGAATCATGCGGCCAGGGATTGAGTGCGGAAGACGAATACCCGGGGGGCGGTTTCGCACAAAACGGGCCGAACGATGCAGAACGCGACGCGGCGTTAAGCCACAACCACTTACGGATTTCTCCGGCCCCGTTTTTGGGCCCGGGCCAGCCGCAAAATTCGGCGGCGGGCGCAAAACGCAGCGGGCAGCCAAAGCCCCTCAGGCACGATTACTTTCCGCCATTCCGGCCCAGATGGAGTCACCCTGTCGAGCCTCAGCCGCTGTTCCACTGCCGCTCCCAGCGCCGAATCGGCACCGGTGCAGGCATCCGCGCCACTTTCCCGGGAGCGCACCGGCGTCCCCGGTCGGATACCAGCTGGCCGCCGGCTGGGGCTGCTGGTGTGGCTCTGCCTCTGCGCCGTCTGGGGCTCCACCTGGCTGGCCATCAAGGTCGGCCTGCGAGACCTCCCGCCCCTGACGTTTGCCGGCATCCGGTTCGCCATTGCCGGCCTGATCCTGTTCGGCGTCATCGCGGCGCGGAGATACTCGCTCCCCCGCACTGCGCGCGAGTGGTGGCTGCTGGCGTACACCGGGATGCTTACCATCACGATCAACTACGCGCTGGTGTTCTGGGGCGAGCAGTACATCTCATCCGGGCTGGCGGCGGTGCTGAGCGCCACCGTGCCGCTGTTCGGTCTGCCGCTGGCCCACCGATATCTCTCGAGCGAGCCGCTGACCGGGCGCAAGGTGATGGGTGTGGTGCTGGGCGTGATCGGGGTAGCGATTGTGTGCTCCGGACAGCTGGGTGTCGGCGGGCCCTTGGCGCTGTGGGCCAGCCTGGGGATCGTGCTCGCGGCGCTCGCCACGGCGCACGCGGGCGTCCTGATCAAGGCGGGCGGCACCCACATCGAGCCGTCCGTGCTGGCCGGGATCCAGATGGCCGGTGGCTGCCTCCCGCTGCTCGCGGTGGGCGCGGCTCTGGAGGGGAGCCCGATCTCCTTCCATTGGACTCCGTTGGCGGTGGCCTCGCTGGCATATCTGGTGATCATGGGGTCGGTGGTTGCGTTTCTCATGTACTACTGGCTCATCCGGCACACGGCCGTTACCTGGGTTCTGATGATTCCGCTGGTAACGCCCCTGGTCGCGGTGCTGTTCGGAGTGCTCTTTGCCGGTGAGACGGTTGGGTGGCACACGGCGGCTGGAGGCGCGGCGATCATTGCCGGAGTGGCCCTGGCGGTGCTCAGGGGTGGAGAGGCCTGACGGTTTCGGTGTTCTTTCGGGCTGGTAGGACCTAAAATCAGCGGGGACCGGCTACGCCCGTCCCCGCTCAGGTTGCGGCAGCGCCCGTTCGGTCACTCATCGCGCTGCTTCTTGTAAAGCCAGTATTCCGGTCCTGCCAGATTCTCCGGCCAGTCGTCCTGGTGGAGATCTCCGCGCCAGGCGTCGGACTGGTCGCATTCGGCGTCGGGCGTATCCCATGGGAGATCACCACCTGACTCCCAGGGCCGCCCCTCCTGTTCGCTCATATGAGTTTCCTCGGTTGCGGCTCGGCGTCGCACCCTGCGGCACCTACCCCGAAATGCCGTGCCGGGGCACCCGGTTTCGGCCCCATGGAAGGGTGGTCGCAAGTCGTGGGCCTATCGGTAGGGCGGTGGGGGGCGGTAGGGCGTTACGGGGGTACGGGGGTACGGGGGTACCGCCCTACCGCCCGTCCAGAAACGTCTCCCGAAAGTATCCGGCTGGAATGGTCCCCATGCGCATGAGCTTCTCGTGGAACTCCCGGGCCGAGAAACGGGACCCGGCCTTCTCCCGGTACGCTTCGCGGAGCTCCACAATGGCGTTCTTGCCCAGGTTGTAGGTAATCGCTTGGGTGGGCCACTTCGAGTAGCGATACATCGCGCGCTGGGCGCCTTCGCAAATGGCTTTGGCGGTCGGGTCAGACCCGGCTCGGGCACACGCCCTCGGGTAGAACGAGACGTGCTCGGTGAAGTAGTCGATTGCCTCGTCATACGTCATGCGGCCGGTGTGAATCCCCACATCCACCCGCACGCGCACGGCCCGAAGCAGCTGACCCTGCAGCTGGTAGAGATACTCGGCCGGACTGTAGAAGCCGTGCGGTCGCCCCGGCTCTGGCGCCGCCATCAGCTCCTCGCTGTACAGACCCCATCCCTCGGTGGCCATCGAGTCCTCCCACATGGAGGAGGAGTCCTCCACCGAGCCAGGGGTGAGCCAGCGGATGTTCGCGATCTCCGAGGCGTGCTCGGTCATGTACCTGTAGTGCCAGTCGTGTCCGGGGAACCCCTCGTGCACCGCGGTGTCCGCCACTGACGCCCGGTTGTTCAGCTTGAGCGCGGCGGGATCGTTTCCGGTCGGCGTCAGGTAGAAGCGGCCTTCACCCGAGCGCTTGAAGGGTGGAGCCGGATAGTAGGCCGCATCAATGGTGCTGCGGAGCACCGGCGGTGTAGGCACTACCTCCAGCCGGTATTCCGCCGGCACATCGAACAGGCGCTGCTCGCGGCCGTAGGCCACGGCGCGCTCCCCCGCCTCCCGGTACCAGCGGAAGAGCTCGTCGTCGTTGGCCGGGGCGTCGGAGGAAAGATGGTCCATCACCCGCTTCACCGCGGCTCGTTTCTCCTCCTCGCTGCCGAAGCGGAGCTGAAGGCGGGCTTCCCGGGCTACCGCCTCGGCCACCTCGAAAATCCTCCTGGTGTACAGCGCGACCTGCTCCGCCCCGTACTCATAGAGCTCGGCGGCTTGCCGGGGCAGGTTCAGGCAGTGGGTGAGCCGCCAGTTGTACTCTTCCTCTCCCGCGGCGAACCGGTCGGTCTTGTCCTTCAGGTCGTAGATCTGTCCCAGTCGTTCCGCCAGAGCATCGTAGGCCTCGGCGGCGCCCGTGGCGGCCTCGTCGAGCTGCGCCTTGAGCCGGGAGGCGAACGGCCGGCTGCCCAGCATCGGGCCAGCGGTCTGGCCCAGGGTGGTGCGGAAGTAGGCGGCGTTGGCCCGGCTGCCTTCGATCCCGTCACGCGCCACCATCCGCCAGTCGGGGAGATTCCCCGCCGCCTTGCCGGCGAGAAGGTTGGCTTCAGCCACCCGCACGTACGCCGGTACCGCCCGCAGCCGGTCCGCCACCAGCTGCCACTCGAGCTCCGTGCCCCGGAGGCTGTCCGGGAGCTCCTGCATCTGCTGGATCTGCCAGTCGACCCCGCGGAAAGGCTCGGCGACGTAGGTGTCGATCGCGCGCTCGTGCTGCCGCAGGTCCTCGTTCTGGTGCAACAGGAACGCCAGCTGGGCCTGGAGCACATCGAAGTCGATCCGGTCGGCGGACGGGAGGCTGGCCCGGTCTATCAAGGCCAGGTCGTCATGCACGCCGTGATAGAACGCGGCCTCGGCCGCCAGCGCGCCTGCCCGGTAATCGCGCAGCTTCCCATTGATGGTCGCCAGGGCCGGACTATATCCGTCTCCGCCCAGGTAGGTTGCGACCACCGGATTGCGCTGGAGGAACTCGAGGAAATACCGGTCGCGCAGGGTGACAAAGGGGCTGCTCACCTCGCTGCCTTCCCGGCGGCAGGCGCCGAGCTGCCGAAGGATGCCAAACGCGGCAGCGGCTCGAGCGGACCGGTAAACGAATTCGCGGCGTTGCATGAGGGCGAAAGATGGCGGGGTCGTGGCGCCGTGTCACGATGATATCAAGGGGTTCCGTCTCCCCGGCGGCGGGGCTACAATTACGCCTCGCTGGAATTCGGGACGTGGCGCAGTCCGGTAGCGCACTGCAATGGGGTTGCAGGGGTCGCGGGTTCAAATCCCGCCGTCCCGACTCGGTAGGCCGGCCTTCGGGCCGGCGTGGCCGCTTCGGTTCCATCCACACTCATAAATCGAGGGTCCTCTGCGCCGATTGCTCCTGGTGCTTCTGACTGCTTCGCTCGGCTGCGGCGGGGAAAGCCCTAAGGGCGACAGCTCGGCGGTCACGTTCAATCCGTCCCTCGCGGTAGACATCGGTTCCATGACCAAGACCCCCTCGGGCCTTCGCTACCAGGAGGTGGCGAAAGGGGAAGGCGCCGAAGCTACGGCGGGGCGCACCGCCTCGGTCCACTACACCGGCTGGCTGCCCAACGGCGAGAAGTTCGACAGCAGCCGGGATCGCAACGAGCCGTTCAGCTTTACTCTCGGCGCGGGCCAGGTGATTGCCGGCTGGGACGAAGGCGTGGCGGGAATGAAGGTGGGTGGCCGTCGGAAGCTCGTCATCCCCGCCAGTCTGGGGTACGGCACTGCGGGCGCGCCGCCCGACATTCCGCCCGGTGCCACGCTGGTATTCGACGTGGAGCTGCTGGACGTCCGCTGATTCGCAGCGTACTCTGAGCCGATCCAAACAGCGCTGTCACTCATCAAGGGGGAGCTCATGTTGAGGGGTACAGGCAGAACTCGGGTAGTCGCCCTGGTTGGCGGGCTCGGCCTGGCAATCGGGCTGGGCGGCTGCGCGGCCAAGGTCACCCGCAAGGACTTCGATGCCGAGGTGGCGCGCCTCCGCGAGGAGGTGCAGGCCGGCGACCGCAGTCTCGGCACTCGCATCGATTCAACCAACCAGCTTGTGAACGATCACACCCGCCGGCTGGATGCCCTGGATCAGGAGCTCCAGTCGTTCCGGACGGAATACAACGTGAGCATGGAACGGTTCCAGGACCAGCTCAAGTTCAATGTCCCCGTCCACTTCGAGTTCGCCCAGAGCGAGCTGCGCGAGGCCGACCGGCCGGTTCTCGACCGCTTCGCCTCGGTCGTAGCGGAGTACTATCCCGGAGCGCTGGTGACGGTCGAGGGGTTTACCGATCCGGCCGGCAGCAGGGCGTACAACCAGCGGCTCGGGAAGAAGCGGGCTGAGGCCGTGCGCGAATATCTCGCCCGGGCAGGCGGCTTCGAGTCGATGCAGACGAAGGCGGTCAGCTATGGCGAGGCGCGGGACCGGCAGGTGGCTCCCGGCGCCAAAGGCCCCGGCGAGGCGGGCGTGGAGAACCGGCGGGTAGTGCTGGTGATCGATCACGCGGCAGTGGCTACCGACCAGATCGCATCAGTGCGCTGATCCCTCTTCCTGGCTGACAGTACCTGGGCGCCCGGCTCCCCGGGCGCCTTTTTATTGGGCCGGGGCGGCCGCCCGGCGCAGGACGATCTCGATTCCTCGCGCGCCATCCTCGCGCCCCGCCTGGACCTGGGCCGGCGCGCTGACCACCTCCCATTGGCCCGGCAGCAGGAACTCCCCCGTGAGCACGGTCAGCGGCGCGGTGCTCGGCCGGCCCAGCCGGAGAAAGAACTCCCCGCCCGAGTTGGTGAAGACCAGCTGGCCACCGACATCCAGGGCCGCTCCTTCCACCGGCTTCCCCTCGTCGTCGCGCACGGTTCCCCGGATCACGTAGCGCGCCATCCGTCCGCCCAGCTGCTGCGGCTGGGCTCCACCGAACGACCCCAGGTAGAGGAAGGTGCTCCCCGAGGCGGCGTAATCCACCGAGCCGTCCGGCTGCACGTAGGTCCCGACATTGGTCGAGTACTTGCCCAGCTGAAGCCGCGCCGTGAGGTTCAGCGCGCTTCGGAAGGGGTTGAACGGCTGGAACGGCTGGTGGACGATCTGGTAGTCCACGCCGAACTCGCCGATCGCGGTGATGAGGTTCGCGCCGAAGAGCACGGTGGGGCGCCCGTCCCGCCACGAGATCTGCTGGCTGAGACCGAATTTCGGCGAGAGCCGCCAGCGCAGATTGGCCAGAGGCGTGGTGGTTGACGGCTGCCCCTCGGGCCTGCTCTGGAGCACGAACAGCTCGGCATCCAGCCAGCGGGTCACCTCGCGCCCCACCGCGAAGTAGGAGCTGAGATTGCTGATCCCCCCCGACCGCGAGTCGTAGAGCCCGGCAGCCAGACGCAGGTCGCGCCACCGGCCGCCCGCGAAGACCGTGTTACCGGTCGCCCGGCGGGGGAGGGTGGCATCGGCCGAGTCCTGGATGTAGTTCTGGCGGCTCACGCCCACCGAGAACTCGTCACTGATGTCGTAGGTCAGCATGAGGTTCTCCCGCTCCACCTCGGTCTGATTCGGGGTGGGTACCGGTACCCGACGGAACCGAGTCGAGTTCCAGGCATACAGGGCTTTCACGCTCAGCGGGCCCTCGCGCAGCAGGACGCTGGACGCGGTATAGGGACGGTTGGAGCCCAGACCGGTGACGAACGCGGTGGTGATATCGGGCCTGGGCTGCCACTGCACACCGGGGATCACGGTCTGCCGGTCGGCGAACACCGCCGCCGTGGTGAGGCGCACCATCGGCGCCACGCGGTGCTGCAGGAATAGCGCAGCCATCGGCTCGTCGATGTTGGTGGCCTGGAACGAAGGAGCGCTCAGGCCGGTGGAGCTGGCTCCCCCAAAGGCGAGGTATGAAGTGCGGTCGTTGCCACCGGTGTAGCTCGCGCCCTGGACCAGGACGTTGAACCCGGAGGTGAACACATCGGTAGGCAACCGCAGCACCAGCGCGTCGTTGCCGGCCCGCACGGTGTCCTTGCCCACCGATTTCCGCAGGAACGCCCCGACCCGGAAGCCATCCAGGTAGCCGAGCCCGACCCACCCATCCATACCGTCACGCCAGAAGTTGGCGGTTGCCCCATAGCCTCCCATGAGCGACGAGCCGCCGCCTTCGACCTCGAATACCGTCTGAGCGTGCACGGCTCGAGCGGGCGCGCCGATGGCGGCCAGCAGCCCTCCCAGGAGGATCAACCGGTCGATGCGCATCAGTTCCGCGGGATGACGGTATCGATCGAGAAGCGGGCAAAGCGGAGCTCCAGCCGGGTCGGCGGCTGGGGGCCGCTCCACGTCACCTCGGTCCAGCGGCGGCTACGGGGAAAGAGGGGGAAGCCGCCACCCAGCTGAGCCGGGGAGCCCTCGCGGGAGATACTCACCTGCAGGACACGGCCCAGGTTGGGCCCGGTATTCTCCAGCTGAATACGGGCCTTCTTGCCGGTGGTGTCGAGCTGAATTCCGCGCACCACCACCTGCTCCTTCCTGAGGCCCTGCTTCTGATTCAGATATACGACGTGCGGCAGCAGCAGCCTCACGTTGAGGCCGCTTTCGGTGCGCGTCCCGGTCAT
Source organism: Gemmatimonadales bacterium (assembly GCA_036379675.1). GTDB lineage: Bacteria > Gemmatimonadota > Gemmatimonadetes > Gemmatimonadales > GWC2-71-9 > CAVVWJ01. The sequence continues at coordinate 10,043 of DASVGF010000141.1, forward strand.
GGCGCTCAGGATGTTGAACCAGGCGGGCAGACTGTCACTGCTCGCTTCGTAGAACACCCGATGACTCCCCCGCGGCGGAATCCGGAAGCTCATCTCGGAGAGCTTGACCTTGATGCGGCTGGTGTCCAGCGGCACGTCGACCACTTCACCCTCCTCCGTCACCCGGAAGCCGCGCAGCTCCAGCACCACGGTGATAGGAAACAGGGAAGCGTTGTCCAGCCGGAAGCTGGAGCGGGCGCGCTCCTGGTACTCGGCAATGGGAGGACTGACCGATTGAGCCGCCAGGGGAGAGACATTGACCAGGCAGCAGATGGCGAGGGGCAGGAGTCGCATAGATCGCTTTACTGGGTAACGGCGCGGATGTTCAGCACGCCGGTGTAGGCGCCCGCGGGCAAAGTCGGAAATCCGACCAGATTCAGCTGCAGATCGAGGTTGTCGGTCCGGCTGGCGGTCTTGTTGCCGCCCCCGATGTTAACCGAGTAGAGTCTCAGGCTGCCTCCGGCCGATCCCACGCCGCCGAAAGCATTCTGGGTAATCGCGGTGTAGGCAACCGGCAGGCCGGTGGTCATCCGGCCGAGGATCCGGCTGGAGGGAATCTGGGTGGCGCCGCCCACCATCGCCTGGGCGGGCACCGAGAAATACGCCACCAGGTTGACGGTGTTGGTTTGGCCGGGGTTCACGTTCCAGGCGCTCTGGATGACCACGGGCGACGGGAAATTGTTCACCGCGTTGTCGGTGACGCCGGCGATGACCTGCACCGCGCCGGATTGAATGGTGACGCTGAAGGTGCTGACGGATGTGGCCGCAAGCGAGATCACCTGAGCCTGGGCCGAAAGCTCCCGCGCCCCGAGCGCGACCACCGCACCCAGGGCGAGGAGTTTCGGAAGGTACTTGAGAAGGGACATGCGGCCAGAGCTCCGATGGAGCTACTGGACGACGGCCTGCAGGTTCAGCGTACCGGTATAGTTGCCGGCGAGCGTGGTGGTACCGGTCAGGTCAAGCCTCAGGTCGAGCTGGTCGGTCCGGGTACCGAAGAACGAGCCGGCGCCCACGCTCTGATTGAACAGCTGGAGACTTCCGCCGGCCACACCTACACCGCCCACGGCTGCCGCCGTAAACGGAGCATAGGCGGTGGCGCCAACCCGGCCTTCCACCTTGGACGACGGGATGAAGTCCGTGCCGTTGGCGAGGGCCTGCGCCGGGGTAGCGAACCATCCGATCAGCCGCACCGAGGCGCCGCCCGTCAGGTTCCATGAGGTCGTGAGGCTGACCGGCGTGAAGTTGTTGGCGTTGGAGCCGTCCGTAATACTTGCCAGGGTAGCAGTAGAGGCATTCGGGCTCACCGTCAGGGTCGCGTTCTTGGTGGCGGTGAGGGACACAGTCGCCACGTTCGACGTCAGGCCTACCTGCGCCAGCGCGGGGCTCGCGCTGACCAGAAACAGTGCAGTGACACCGGCCAGGGCGTTCTTCAACGGGGCATGCATCGCTCAAGCTCCAGGGCTAAAGTTTGGCGGGTCCTCAGGATATCTCCCGCACTCATGGATTCCGCTCAGATGTGAACAGGGAATACAAGAGGCATGCCCCGATGCAGCCCATTGGAGGCGGATAATATTTGGCCAGCAGCGGTGGGGGCCTCCGGTCCTGTGCTCCCTCTTGCACTCCCGCGGGGAGGATCCTGGAGCGGAGTTACCGTCGCCGCCGAAACCGGAATTCAGGACTGGAGCAATCCGTTGATATCGAGGTAGTTACGGCGGGGAGAACGAGTAAGAGGAGCGCTGGTTAAAGAAGGTCAGGACTCTGCCCCCACGCTGCCAGTCTTCGCGCTCGAGTTCTTGTGTAACATCGGCGTCCATGTTCTAGACGGCTGGATAGCTTGTGTGAGTGGGCACTTAACTCATTCAAATTGCGGCACCTCTACTCTTTGTCGCGGTGCCGATCGGGTTGAGCCTCCCGGGAGCCCGGCCGAACCAGCTTGATCGTGCCTTGGAAGGAGTCGAGGCCTACCTGGGCGCTTCCTTGTCCCAGGGTGAAGTTGAATCCCTTACCTTTGCGGGTGCCGCTGAGAGGGACGGGGAACTCGGACTCGAACTCACCGTTGAAGGTCGAAACCGCCACGCTGGCGTTCGTAGCTTCGGGGACGGTGAGGGTGATGTCGCCATTGTGGGTGGACAGTGAGTAGCGGCCGCCATTCTTAATGGGACCGTTATACCAGATGCTCCCATTTACGGTGTTGGCGTCTACCGTGGCCGCATTTACGCGGTCCAGTACAATTTCGCCGTTGACGGTCTCTGCCATGATCTCGCCAGTGGATCGGGAGACGCTCACGTCTTCGTTGACGGAGTTGACCTTGATGCGTCCTTGTGCCCCCTGGAGATGGACTTCTCCCTGAACCGAACGGAGGGACACCAGTCCGTCGCCGCCGTTCACGTCCACGTCACCCTCCACCGTCTCCACCGACACCGGTGCCCGGCTGCCCAGCACCTTCATGTCGGTGTGCACACCCGAGAGCGTCAGGGCCATCCAGGGTGGAGCGCTGATCTTGAGGTCGGCCTCGGTGGGTGGCCCGCGGCGCCCTTCAGTGCGCACGCTTACCACCGGACCCGACGCGGAGATCTGGACCCGCAGGCGCCCTGAGGTGTTGGCCTCGACCCGCACGGCGTTTCGGTTCCAGGCCTGCACCGCCACCGATCCGCCGAAGGCGTTCACCTGGAGCCGCTGTCCTTCGGCGACCGCCAAGGTGGTGTCGATCTGCTGGGCCGCGGTCATCACAACGGCACTGGCTAGGGCGAGAAGCACGGAACCGGTCCTTTCAGCTCGCGTGGACGAGCGTGGCGGCCTGCCGCAGCAGGTCGAGCTTGCGCCGCATCGTTTCGGCCAGATGCGTGTTGAGGTACATGTTCGCCGGGTCGGCGTTGAGCGCCTGCTGCGCCTGCGCAATCGCCGTGTCGATGGCCAGCAGGTTCTGCTGGATGACGCGGACCGTGGCGGTATCGAGCTGGCCGCGGCCGTCGGCCAGGACCCGCTCGAGGTCGGCCACCGCCGCAGCGTAGCTCTGGGAGGCCGTCGCCCTCGCCTGAATGGTTGTCGGGCTCGCCGGAAGCGTCACTGCGACGCCGGCCGGCTGGGTGCCGGGCGACTGGAGCAGCCATACCGTCCCTCCCGAGAGTGTCATCAGAAGCACGGCGGCCGCGGCCAGCTGCGGGAGGGAGAAGCTCCACCGCTTCCTCCGAGCGGGTGCCAGCGGAACCACGGCGGGCGGGACGGCCGGTCCGGCGATGCGCGCGGCGATGCCGGGCCACAGATCGCGAGCCGGCCCGCGGAACTCCAGGGATCCCGCGCGCGCCACGATTCTCCGGAGATCGGCCAGCGCGGCGGAACACTCGGCACAGCTGCTGAGGTGATTCTCCAGCGCGGTACGGTCGGCCACCGGCAGTTCGTGGTCGATATACTCGGAGAGGCGGTCGGTCCAATGGTCCCTCATGGTGTCACTCCCTGCTAGCGCTCGAGGTGGCGCCGCAACGCCATTCGGGCTCGATGAAGCTGGGATTTCGACGTTCCCGCGGCCAGCCCGAGCATCTCGGCAATTTCTTCGTGGCGGTAGCCCTCCACGTCGTGCAGCACGAACACCTCCCGGGCGCCACTGGGCAGCTGCGCCATGGCCGTCTCGAAGTCCAGCGTCAGCTCGGGACCTGCCCGCCGGGCCGGGATCATCTCCAGCGCCGCGTCCCCCTCGAGGTATCGTTTGCGCCGGGTTCCCAGCGTCTCTCGCCGAGCCAGAATCACGTTGACCGCCAGTCGGTGGAGCCAGGTGCCGAATGCCGCCTCGCCCCTGAACGTCCCCAGCTTCTGCCAGGCCCGAACAAAGACATCCTGGGCCACCTCGTCGGCGTCATCATCGTTGAGCATGCGTCGCACCAGACTGTAGATGCGCGCTACGTGGTTCCGGTAGAGCCGCTCGAATGCGCTGGCGTCGCCGCTGGCAGCCAGCGTCGCATCCACTGCGTCCGGATCGGTCCTGCCGGTCTGCTCGTGCTCCAGTGGCGCCACTCCGAGGCCGAGTTCAAGCATTGCGCGGGGTTGGATCGTTTGACGGGTCAAAAGGTTGCAGGCTCCAAACCAGAAGGCTAGGCTTGGGCTCAGCAGCGCGTCGAGCCGGCGGTTGTCATCCTGAGCGAAGCGAAGGATCTCTCCGTGGGTTGAGAGATCCTTCAGTCGCTGCGCTCCCTCAGGATGACATTATCGGGTAGCGCCTCGTGGCCTCAGCAACTCAACTCCATCCGATCAGGGCACCTACCGGCACCACCCTCTCCTGTAAGGGGTGGCAGCAGGAAGCTGCCCTCCGGATGCTGATGAACAACCTCGACCCGGCTGTGGCTGAGCGGCCCGAGGAGCTGATCGTCTATGGCGGGGGCGGGAAGGCAGCCCGCAACTGGGAGTGCTACGAGCGCATCGTGGCAACTCTCAAACGGCTGGAGAACGACGAGACCCTCCTGGTCCAGAGCGGGAAGCCGGTGGGCGTATTCCGCTCGCACGATGAGGCGCCGCGGGTGCTGATCGCCAACGCCAACCTGGTACCGCGCTGGGCCACCTGGGATGAGTTCCGCCGGCTGGACGCGCTGGGCCTCACCATGTATGGGCAGATGACTGCGGGCTCCTGGATCTACATCGGGACTCAGGGAATCCTGCAGGGCACCTATGAAACCTTCGCCGAGTGTGCCCGGCAGCATTTCGGCGGTACCCTCGCGGGTCGCCTGGTGGTGACCGGGGGATTGGGCGGCATGGGCGGCGCGCAACCTCTGGCCGCCACGATGAACGGTGCGGCCTTTCTCGGGGTGGACGTGGACGAGGAGCGGATCCGCCGCCGGGTGGAGACTCGCTACTGTGACCGGGTGGAAACCGATCTGGACACCGCACTTCGCGTGGTGGAGGAGGCGCGCAGCCGCCGGCAGGCGCTGTCGGTGGGGCTGGTGGGCAACATTGCCGACGTACTCCCGGAGCTGGTCCGCCGGGGGGTCGTCCCCGACGTACTCACCGACCAGACCTCGGCTCATGACCTGAGGGTGGGGTACATCCCGACGGGGATGACCCTCGATCAGGCCGCCCGCTCGAGAGGCGACGATCCGGAGGGGTACGAAGCCCGGGTACTCGACTCGATGAGTACTCATGTGCGGGCCATGCTCGAGCTCGCCGGCCGGGGAGCGGTCACCTTCGATTACGGCAACAACCTGCGGGGCCAGGTGGCCGACCACCGGGGGATGCAGGAGGCGTTCACCATTCCGGGCTTCGTGCCCGCATTCATCCGGCCCCTGTTCTGCCGCGGCGCGGGCCCCTTCCGCTGGGCCGCACTCTCCGGCGACCCGGCCGACATCGCCGAGACCGACCGGGCGGTGCTGGACACCTTTCCCCGGAATGAGGCGCTGGCGCGGTGGATTCGTCAGGCGCAGGAGCGGGTGGCCTTCCAGGGTCTGCCGGCCCGGATCTGCTGGCTGGAATACGGCGAGCGGGCGGAGATGGGGGCGCGGTTCAACTGGCTGGTGAAGCATCGGCGAGTGAAGGCGCCGCTGGTGATCGGGCGCGATCACCTGGACACCGGCTCGGTGGCCTCGCCCAACCGCGAGACCGAGGCGATGAAGGACGGCTCCGACGCCATTGCCGACTGGCCCCTGCTCAATGCCCTGCTCAACACCGCCTGCGGTGCGACCTGGGTCTCGCTGCACCATGGGGGTGGGGTGGGCATCGGTTACTCCATCCATGCGGGGATGGTGATTGTGGCCGACGGTACCGACTCGGCCGATCGCAGGCTCCAGCGCGTGCTCACGGCCGATCCCGGCACCGGCGTCATGAGGCACGCGGACGCGGGGTATGAGGTTGCCATCGAGACCGCGAAACAGCGTGGTATCGACCTGCCAATGATCGATGGCTGAGTCTGTGCCGGGTAGATCCTTCGCTGCGCTCAGGATGACAGCCGCTTGAAGGTGCTTCACAACATCTCGCAGCTGGCGACCTGTCGAGCCGAGGGCGCGCAGGAGGACATCCACGCGCTCTCCCGGGCCGCGATGGTATGGGATGCGGAAGGCAAGATCCGCTGGGTCGGGCTGGAGCGGGCTCTCCCGGATGAGTACCGTCGGGCCGAGCGGGTGGATGCGGGTGGCCGGCTGGTCGTCCCCGGCCTCATCGACTGCCACACCCATCTGGCCTTTGCCGGGTGGCGGGCCGATGAGTTCGAGCAGCGCATTCGTGGCGCCAGTTATCTCGACATTGCCCGGGCCGGTGGGGGGATCATGGCCACCGTGCGGCAGACCCGTGCCGCAAGCGAAAGGGATATCACCGAGCGAGCCCGCGGCTTTCTGGCGCGGATGCTGGCGCTCGGGGTCACCACGGTGGAATGCAAGAGCGGCTACGGCCTCGACGCCGAGACCGAGCTCAAGCTGCTCCGGGTCTACCGGGGATTGGCCGAGCGGCAGGCCGTCCGCATTGTTCCCACATTCCTCGGCGCGCACCTGATCCCACCGGAGTACCGGGAGAACCGCAAGGGCTACGTTGATCTCCTGGTGAAGGAGATGATTCCCCAGGTGGCCCGCGACCGGCTGGCTACCAGCTGCGACGTGTTCGTGGAGGACTCGGCCTTCACCATCGACGAGGCCCGGCACATCCTGCAGGTGGCCCGGGCGGCCGGACTGGCCGCGAGACTGCACGCCGATCAGCTCACCGCCGGCGGTGGCGCCGAGCTGGCGGCGGAGGTGGGCGCCCTCTCGGCCGATCATCTCGAGTGCGTTTCCGAGGGGGGCATCCGTGCCATGGCGGCTGCCGGTGTGGTCGCCGTGAGCCTGCCGATCGCCTCGCTCTACCTGGGACAGCGACCGATGCCGGCCCGGCGGCTGATCGAGTCGGGCGTCCCGGTTGCGGTAGCGAGCGACTTCAATCCAGGGTCAGCTCCCAGTTACCATTTGCCACTCGCACTCACCCTCGCCTGCACCCTGCAACGGATGACGCCGGCTGAGGCCCTCAAGGGCGCCACGGTGTATGCGGCACGTGCGCTCGGCATAGAAGCAGAAGCAGGATCACTGGAGCCGGGCAGGCGGGCAGATTTCCTGGTGGTGGACGCGCCCGACGTCAACCACTGGGTCTATCACTTTCAACCCAATGCCACGGTCATGACTGTTTCCGCCGGAACTACCCGCTGGTCGCAATGACACGCATCAACCCTCCGATCGTCACCCAGCTGGAGTCCGCGCCGGACGACCCCCGAATCGGCCGCCTGCTCGGGACCCGGCTCGGCCCCAGCGAGACGCCCAAGGCGGTCATCCTCGGCTTCCCCTCCGACGAGGGCGTGCGCCGCAACGGAGGCAGGGTGGGCGCCGCGGGCGGTCCGCGGGCAATCCGCGCTCCGCTTTACCGGCTGGCCGCCGATCCCCGGCTGGATCAGTTCGAGGATTTCCTGGGCCGCACCCGCGACCTGGGTGACCTGGAGATCTCGCGGAATCTCGAGGCCGACCAGCAGCATCTGGGCGAGGCGCTGCAACCGTATCTGGAGGCAGGAGTGTTCGTGGTTGTGCTGGGGGGCGGTCACGAGACGTCTTACGGACATTTCCTCGGATACGTGCGTGCGGGTAAGAAGGTCGAAATCGTCAACTGGGATGCCCACCCCGATGTGCGCGAGCTGAAACAGGGCCAGGGACATTCCGGCTCGCCGTTCCGGCAGGCGGCCGAGCATCCGTCGGGGGCCTGCCGCCGCTACACGGTGGCGGGACTGCAACCCCACTCCGTGGCCAGGGCCCATCTCCAGTTTGTGCAACAGCATGGGCGCGCGGTGTGGCGCGATGAGGTAACCCGCGCCTCCATAGATGAGCTCTACCAGGCAGTCGCCGGGCCGGCGATGGCCTCGTTCGATCTGGATGCCGTTATCGAGTCGGACGCACCGGGCGTCAGCGCCCCCAACACTGGCGGGCTGTCCACCGAACTGTGGTTTGCGGCGGCGTATGCTGCGGGCCGGTCGCGCGAGGTCGGGTCCGCCGATGTGGTGGAGGAGAATCCGGCGTTCGACCAGGACGGACGGACCGCCCGGCTGGCCGCACTCACAGCCTGGTGGCTGCTCCGGGGGAAGGCGGAGGGGCCCTCATAGCGGCTCCTTGCGCCCGGTTCGGCCCCGGTGCACTGTATCTCACTTCCTGTAGGACCTTCCCAAAGAGATGTCGGAGGCGCTCATGGCACTGCGCGTGTGCGGCACTTTCCTCTCGCTCCTCCTCCTGAGCGTATCCCTGGCAGCGGCTCAGGTCCGTCAGGTCAGCGGCCGGGTGACGAACTCTGAGACCAACCAGGGGGTCGCGGGAGCTACCGTGGCGGTCAGCGGCACCGGGATCGTGGCCGAGACCAACAACCAGGGGAACTACACGGTCAACCTGCCGGATGGGGACCAGACGCTGGTGGTCCGGGCCATCGGCTTCAAGCGATCGCAGATCGCGGTTCCGGCGTCGCAGAACACGGCAGATGTGGCACTCGTTCCCGACGTGTTCAGGCTGGAGGAGGTCGTGGTTACAGGCCAGTCCACCGGCATCGAGAAACAGAACCTTCCCAACGCAGTGGCGACGGTAAGCGCCAGCGAGCTTACCCGGGCGCCGACCGGCACGTTGGAGAGTGCGTTGCAGGGCAAGATTCCCGGCGCCCTGATCCAGTCGAACTCGGGCGCGCCAGGCGGCGGAATCCAGGTCAATCTCCGCGGAGTCTCCACCATCAACGCCGACGTCAATCCGCTGTTCGTGATCGACGGCATCGTGGTGAGCAATGAGGCTATTCCCAATGGCGCGGATGCCGTGACGGCCGCGCAGGCGGGCGGCAACCCGCGCAACCAGGACAACCCGGTCAACCGGATCGCCGATCTCAATCCGGAAGACATCGAGCGTATCGAGGTGCTCAAGGGCGGCTCGGCAGCGGCGATCTACGGGGCGAAAGCCACTAACGGGGTGGTGATCATCACTACGAAACGGGGCCAGGTCGGCAAGCCGGTCTTCAACCTCACCCAGCGATTCGGCACTATCTGGCGGGCTAACGAACTGGGCCGGCGCACCTTTGCCACCAGGGACGAGGTACTATCGGTCTACTCGGATACCGCCACCGTCGATGCGAACTTTGTGCCGGGGCGTACCTTCGACATCGAAGACCAGATTTACGGGCGGTCGGGCCTCGCCTATGAGACATCCGCAAGCGTGAGCGGGGGCTCCGAGCAGACCCGGTACTTCTTCTCTGGGCTGGTCAAGAACGATGAAGGGATCGGGATCAACACGGGATACAAGAAGCAATCGCTGCGCGCCAACGTGGAGCAGCAGCTGAGCCGATTGGTCAATCTGTCGGTGAACACGAACGTGATCCACAGCAGCTCGGACCGGGGGCTCTCGAACAACGACAACTCCGGGACCAGCCCCTACCTCGTCTTTCCGTTCACGCCTAACTGGGTGGACCTCGCCCAGCGGCCGGACGGCTCCTTCCCACTCAATCCGTTCGAACGGAGCAACCCAGTCCAGACATTCTCGCTCCTCGAGAACCACGAGGACACCTGGCGGGCATTGGGTACGGTCACCGCCCGGGTCAACCTGGTCTCGAAACCCAGCCATAATGTGGCGCTGATCGGCATCGGGGGGGTGGACTATTTCAACCAGGAGAACGATTTCATCTCTCCCCCGGAACTGGAGTACGAGCCCAACGATGGGCAGCCAGGCACGGTGGTCTTAAGTAAGTCTTCCAACCTGAACCTGAACCTTGCGGTCAATGGCAATTACACCTACACCCCGGAGTCGGGCAGGTTCCAATCCACTACCTCGGCTGGCATCCAGTACGAGGATCGCACCCTCGACGCGACCCGGATTCTTGCCCGGACGCTGCTGAGCGGCCAGCGGAACCCGGATCAGGCAACCAGTGTGAGTGTACTGCAGGACAACCGGCCGGTGCGCGATCTCGGCATCTACGGTCAGGAGGAAGTATTGCTGCTGGACCGGCGGCTGTTGCTCACGGCCGGCATTCGGGCCGACCGCAGCAGTTCCAATGGGAACACGGACAAGTTCTTCTTTTATCCCAAGGCGGCGGCATCGTACCGGATCCTGCGGCCGTTTGGGGGCGTGGACGAGATCAAGCTTCGCGGTGCGTTCGGCCAGACCGGCAATCAGCCGCTCTTCGGCGCCAAGTTCTCGCCCGACACCACCGGCACGATCGGAGGACTCTTCGGGGTTCTGCCCGGCAACCGCGCTGGGGATGCGTTCATCCGGCCGGAGACGCAGACCGAGCTGGAGGCCGGGTTCGATGCCCAACTTGCCGGCGGAGGGGCCGAGATAAACTTCTCGGTCTATCAGCGCACCATCAGCGATTTGTTACTGGATCAGACGCTGGCGCCGAGCACCGGCCAGGAGACCAGGATTTTCAGCTCCGACAGCAAGCTTCGGAACCAGGGTGTGGAGGTGGCCCTGACGCTCTCACCGATCCGGACCCAGAACGTCAACTGGCTCTTTCGCACCACCTTCTTTGCCAACCGGAGCAAGATCACCAAGCTCAGTGTGCCAGCGTTCCAGACCGGTGGCTTCGGCACCTCGCTCGGCGCCTTCCAGATCGAAGAGGACAGCTCGGCCACCCAGATCATCGGCACCGAGGGTAAGGTAGGCGACGCGAACCCCGACTTTCAGATGTCGTTCTCCAGCGACCTCGATTTCCATAGTTTCACCCTCGGGTTCCTGCTGGACTGGAAGAAGGGCGGCGACGTCGTGAACCTCACCCAGTTCCTCTACGATCTGGGTCAGAACTCGGCGGACTACGTCACCGTGGGCGCGCAGCGCCTTGCCAACTGGTCGAGCGGCCAGACCAAGGCCTACGTCCAGGATGCATCGTACCTCAAGCTCCGCGAGGTGAATCTCTCGTACAATTTGCCGAGCTCGTTCACCCGCAGCTTGTTCGGATCGAACGTGCGCCACGCCAGGCTGACTCTCAGCGGACGGAACCTGTTCCGCATCACCCCATATGACGGCCTCGACCCCGAGGTCAGCAACTTCGGTAACCAGGCGATCGTGCGGAACATCGATGTGGCGCCGTTCCCGCCCAGCCGCAGTGTTTACTTCTCGATCGACCTGGGATTCTGATCATGAGGCCAACCATGAGCGTGTGGCACCCGATGCTTCTGCTGGGCCTCCTGGCCGCGGGAGCTTGTAACTTCGACCTGAGCACCAACCCCAACAGCCCCGATCCCATTGGGGCGAATCCTTCACGGGCGCAAGTCGGCGTGGCGGCAAACGGCATGTTGATCGCGTTCCGGACCGATTTCGCCGACATTCCACTCGACATGGGCATAGTCGGCCGGGAAGTGCTCCGCTTCGATGGGTCGGATCCGAGGTTCACTACCGAGCTGTTGCACGGGCCGCTCGATCCGGGGGGTGATGCCTTCGGCGGCGACCACTGGGCCGACCAGTATGCCGCGATCAGGGGCGGGAACCTGATTCTGGCGGTGCTTCCAACGGCCAGCGAGCTCAGCGCGGAGGAGCAGAGCGCCACCTCGGGATACGTGAAGACGATCCAGGCCCTCAACTATCTCCTGGTGCTGGTTACCCACACCCAGGATTCGATTCCGATCGTCACCGACACCGCGGTGACGGCGGCCCCAGCGCCGTTTTCGACCAACGCCGCGGCCTTCGACCAGGTGGTGACCTTGCTGGAGCAGGGCCGTACTGAGCTCTTAGCCGGTGGAGCCGCCTTCCCGTTCAGCCTGCCGCCCGGTTTCACCGGTTTTAATACACCAGCGACGTTCGTGCAGTTCAACCGGGCACTCCGGGCTCGGGTGGCGGTGTACCGGGGCGACTTCGCCGGCGCACAAGCGGCGCTGCTCGAGTCCTTTATCGACCCGGTAGGGCCGCTGGATCGGGGTGTCTACATGGACTACGGAACCGGAGCCGGCGACTTGGCCAATCCGCTGTCGCTCGATCCGCAGGCGGGGGAGAACTTCGCTCATCCATCCTTGGAGACAGGCGCTCAGCTCCAGACCGACGGGGTCACACTGGATCAGCGTTTCGTCACCAAGATCGTCCAGCGTACCGTGACCACGGTCGACGACCTGACGTCGGACCTGGGTTGGAATCGCTATCCCCTGCCTACGACGCCGATCCCGATCATCAAGAACGAGGAGCTCCTACTGCTACGGGCCGAGGCCTTCATCGGTGCCGGCGACTTCGCCTCGGCGCTGACCGACATCAACACCGTGCGCACTCGGTCGGGAAACCTCCCCGCGCTGGGGAGCCTTGGGGCTCCGACTGCGGCAGTTGACGAGCTGCTCTACAACCGGCTCTACTCGCTGATGTTCGAAGGGGCACACCGCTGGATCGATGCCCGGCGCTATGGGCGTCTGGGCGCCTTGCCGCTCGACCGGCCCACCGGTTCCCCACCGGATGTGGTGTTCTCGACGCTGCCGATCCCGACCGACGAGACTCTGCCCCGGCAATGATTCGCTAGCACGTTCGTAACCGGCACAGCCGGGTCTCGCTTCCCGAGGTCCGGCTGTGCTGTTTTGGTCCGGATGGGCTGGTTTGCATATTCCAGCATGGGTTCGGTGTACTCATAACGCGCCGTTCCAATGGTTCATGTGAGGAGGGAAACGATGAGGCAAGGCACGATCCTGCTGGTGCTGCTGTCGCTGAGCTCCGCCTGCGGCGGAGGAGAGGCTGCAAAGTATGCCGGGACCTGGAAGCGGGATCTCTACGGCGAGGGCGAGGTCCACATGCGGCTCAAGCCCAACGGCGGGATCGAGCTCATGCTGCCATCGCCTCGCTGGCCGGACTCGGTGGACATGCGGGGCCGCGCGGCCGTCCGGGGAGATACCCTCGTGTTCGCGGCCGACACCGCCGCGAGTCCCTGCCAGACGGTGGATGCCCGCTATGTCGTGAGCCGCACCGAGAACCAGCTGCATATCGCCGGGCTGGGCAACGACAACTGCGGAGGCCGGCGGGCGGCCCTGGTGGGGACGTGGCAGAAGGCGGGGTGAAGGGAAAAGGGCTGCCCGCTTACCGCCTACGCTCTTTGGTTTTCCGGCTCACGCTTTCGCTTACCGATGGCCACTGCTGGGTGACACAGTGAAAGGAGCCGAGGCCCCAGACCAGATCGGTGGAGTCGATCCCCACAATCTCGCGCGTCGGGAAGAGCGACTCGAGGGTGGCGCGGGCCTGCTCGTCGCGCTCGGGGTCGTAGGTGGGGAGCAGGACCACGCCGTTGGCGATGTAGAAGTTGGCGTAGCTCGCCGGGAGGCGTTGGCCATCGTGCTCCAGTGGGCGGGGCATCGGCAGGGTGACGACCCTGAGCGGGTGGCCGTCCTGGTCGGTCATCCGGAGGAGCCGCTCCAGATTGCTCTGGAGCGGCTCGTAGTTGGGGTCGGCGGGGTTATCCTCGATCACCGTGACCACGGTCGTCGGATCCACGAAGCGGGTGAGGTCGTCCACGTGACCATCGGTGTCGTCACCCACGATTCCGTCGCCCAGCCAGAGGATGTGGCGCACGCCCAGGTACTGCCTCAGATAGTCCTCGATTTGTGACCGGTCGAGCTGGGGATTGCGGTTGGGGTTGAGGAGACAGGCCTCGGTGGTGAGTAGCGTGCCCTGGCCGTTCACGTCGATCGAGCCGCCTTCCATCACGATACCGGGCTCGAACACCGGGAGGCCCAGCTCCGCACCGATCCGGCGGGGAACGGCGTCGTCGAGATCGTAGGGCGGATACTTGCCGCCCCAGGCATTGTAGCCCCAGTCCACGATGGCCTCCTCCACCCGGCCCTGGTGGCGGCGCTGGAGGAAAATGGGACCGTGGTCCCGGCACCACGCATCGTTGGTGGGGTTGTAATGAAAGAAGACGTTGCCGCTGTCGGCACCGGCATCGTCCAACAGCCCGCGGATGTCGGGCTCCAGCCCGGCGCCGGCCACGTTGATGTGGACCTCCTCGTGGTCGGCGAGGTGGCGCACCATGCGGGCGAAAATCCCGGGGACCGGGGCAAACTTGCCGGGCCAGGATGCTTCCTTATGGGGCCAGCTGAGCCAGGTGCCGCGGTGAGGTTCCCACTCCGCGGGCATCCGGTAGCCGAGCTGTGCCGGGGTGGGTGTAGTAGTCACACGATCCCAGAGAGATTGTCATCCTGAGCGAAGCGAAGGAGCCATAGCTTCATTTCGGCCCCTTCGCTGCGCTCAGGGCGACAGACGTCTGCGGTTCAGTCGTCCAGATACCGCTTGGTGATGTCGCTGTAGGCGTCGATGCGCCGGTCTCGGAGGAAAGGCCAGTGGGTGCGGCTCGCGTCCACCTTGCTCAGGTCCAGGGTAGCGGTCAGCACCTCCTCACCGGTGCCGCCCTTGACCAGCAGGCGTCCCCCCGGGTCCGAGACAAAGCTGCCGCCCCAGAACTCGATGCCGCCCTTGGGGTCGCCCTCGTGGCCGACACGGTTGACCGCGCAGACGTAGACCCCGTTGGCGATGGCGTGGCTACGCTGGATGGTTTCCCATGCGGCCTGCTGCTGGGCGCCGTGCTCCGCCTTTTCAGCCGGAAGCCACCCGATGGCGGTGGGGTAGAAGAGAATCTGAGCGCCGCTGAGCGCGGTCAGGCGGGCCGCCTCGGGATACCACTGGTCCCAGCACACCAGCACGCCGATCCGGCCGAACTTCGTATCCCACGAACGAAAGCCCAGATCCCCGGGCGTGAAGTAGAACTTCTCGAAATATTGCGGATCATCCGGAATGTGCATCTTCCGGTATTTGCCGAGAAACTTGCCGTCCGCGTCGATGACCGCAGCGGTGTTGTGGTAGAGCCCTTCCGCCCGCTTCTCGAACAGCGAGGCGATGATCACCACGCCGAGCTCGGCCGCCACCCTGGCTAGAGCGTCGGTCGACGGGCCGGGAATGGGCTCGGCCAGCCCGAAGAATGTGTGGTCTTCGATCTGGCAGAAGTACTGGCTGCGAAACAGCTCCTGAAGACAGATGATCTCGGCCCCCCGCGCGGCCGCTTCCCGGATTCCCTTCACGGCCTTGTGCAGGTTGGCGTCGGGATCCGTGGTGCAGCGCATCTGCACCAGTCCGAGTGTGACGGAGGTGCTGGCAGCGGATTCAGGCATGGGGTAAGAATAGTGGCTTGGGCTCGGTGAGTCATCAGCGGTGGTAGTGATGTGCGTCACCTAGTGTTCCCGCGGCAAGCACAATCTTAGTTCCACGAAAGGACGAGCGCATATGACGGCTGGTCGTCGAAATCTGGCATCAGTGGGTGCCCTGCTGGTTGTGCTGGCCTGCGGCGGCGGGCGTGAAGCGGACACACCGGCGACGGTCGGTCAGGCGCCGGATACAGCCGCCGCCCCCGCGCGGGACACGACGGCCGCGGCCGCCGACACCGGTGCCGCAGCTCCAGCCGCGCCTCCTCGCGACTCCAGTCGCCCGGTGGCCCAGAAGCCGGAGCCCAAACCCGCTCCCGCACCAAAGCCCACGGCACCGAAGAAGCGGGCGCCTGCCCCAGCGCCGGCGCCGGCGCCGGCCCCTGCTCCGGCCGAAACCACCGCCGCGGCGCCCGCTCCGGCCGAAAGCACCCAGGCAACCGCGCAGGCGGGCGAAACCGGCGCGGGTCTCCGCGATGCCTATCATCAGGCGCCGCGCGACACCGTTACTGCCGAGGTGTACGAGGGCTGGAAGCAGTTCAACCTGAACTGCGCCCGGTGCCACGGCGAGGACGTGCTTGGCACCACCATCGCGCCGCACCTGATCGTCTCGGTTCGACCCGGGGGTGCGGTCGATACCAAGGAAGGGTTCGTTCAGGTCGTCTGCGCGGGGCGTCCCGAGAAGGGCATGCCGGCGTGGTGCCCGCTCGGCCTGGAGATGGAGAAGATCAATGCGATCTACGCGTACGTGAAGGGTCGGAGCGAGGGGAAGATCGCCCCCGGGCGGCCCGCACGGAGGCAATAGGATCGCCCACATCAGGATGGCCACATGATGATTACCGTGAGCCACGCGACACCGGCAGTCTTGGCGTTTCTGCTGAGTCTCGGTCAGGTGGCGTGCAGCAATCCGCGGAGTGATGAAGCGGCACCCGCTCCCATCGACAGCGCGGGGCAGACCGAAGCGACCGATCGTGCCGCGACGCCCGCCGGCGCCGACACCGCGCCGTCGAGTGGCGCCGATACGATGAGGGTGCCGAGCCGGGCGGATACAGCAGTGGCCCGGCCCGACACGTCCATGGCCACCCCGCCGATCACGCCGCCGCCCTCACAGCGGCGCGATACAACGACGGCTGGCGCAGCCGCTCCGTCCCCGCCGAGCGACCAGCCGGCTCAGGGAAAGGGCAAGATCAGCGCGATAGAGTACGAAGGATGGCGCCAGTACAGCGTCAACTGTGCCCGCTGCCATGGGCAGGACGTGCTTCCCAACCCGGTCGCGGCCAATCTCCTGATATCGGTCGGCCCGGGTGGGCCGATGGCATCGCGGGAGACCTTCGTGGAGGTGGTAAGCGAGGGCCGTCCGGACCGCGGCATGCCGGCGTTCAAGGGCCTTTCGAGTCCCGAGCAGATCAACGCGATCTATGCGTACGTGAAGGGCAGGGCGGAAAAGCGCTTACCTCCGGGCAGGCCCGACCGCCCCGGCGCTTGAGCTCCCGGCGATGTGCTGCCCGGTCTTGCGCTCCTGCTGGTTCAGCGGGCCGCGGCCGGTCGGAGTACCACTTCTAACCGGGCCACATCGCGTATGCTGGAAGCCATCCGGCGATTTGTCGCCGAGCGACTCGTAGCGCCCTCGGGCGTCCCGGCGGACACGGCCGCGACGAACGGGCCAAGGCCGGTACAGCTTGCCGCCTGTGCGCTGCTGCTCGAACTGGCGCACGCCGACGGCGAATTCACCGCTGAGGAGCGACAGCACATCGAGAGCACTCTGATTCGGCACTTCGGACTCGATGAGGCAACCATCGCAGAGCTGATGCGCCTGGCTGAAACGGAGCGGGCCCAATCGCTGGATCACTTCCAGTTCACCCGTCTGATTGCGGCGGAGTTCGACCTGGGCCAGAAGATGGTCCTGGCAGAGGTGATGTGGGGCGTGATCCTGGCTGACGGCCGCCTCAGCGACCACGAAAGCCACCTGGTTCGCAAGCTGGCGAGCCTGATGAACCTGGAGCCCGCCTACCTGGCACAGGCGCGGCGGGCGGCGAGCGAGAACCGGAAGTGACGGCGGGCGTCTAGCCGGCGCGCGCGGCTGCCAACCGGCGCGCCGTCTCGGGGGAGCCCAGACTCAGATCCATCGGCTCTCGCCCCGGGCGATGGATGGGATCGGCGCCGATGGTGCCGACCAGCGAGGTGCGATACTGGGGAGCGCTCACCCGCTCGAGCTCCGCCCGCGCGTGCTCCAGCCGCGACCCGATGCCGAGCCGCACCGCCTCCTCCTGGTGGCCGGCTCGGGCCAGGAATTCGCTCAGGCTCCGGGTGTGCCGTTCCCACAGCGCTATGTCCCGCTGCTGCTTGACCGAGAGCCGCTCGCGATACCAGTCGCTCGCCAGCAAGGTGTCCCGGGTGAAGAGGGCCCGTATCCCCGGGTGGTGCGCATCTTTCGCTTCGTAATGTCCGTGTGCCATGATGTGAAGCAGGGCCTTGAGCGGAGGACATAGATCCTCGATCGTGCCGTCTCTGAAGTACGCCTCTGCCACGCTCTGCTGGGCCTCCACGATATTGTTTACTCCATCGGCAAAGACCGCCGGATCCTGGATCTCGGGCTTGAGCAGCTCGTCGGGGAACACGGCCGTGGGGTTGTCGAAAACCCGGCCGAAAAAGGTGTGCACGAACTTGGCCGTGATCCGATAGCCCAGGCGGCTCGCAAGCACCTTCCTTCCGGCAAATTCGTAGTCTTCCAGCTTCTCCAGATGCCCCGACTCGATCAGCCGTTTCGGATCTCGCTCGTGGGGGAACAGCCGGCACCAGATCTCCGGAATCAGCAGGCTGATGTCGTGGTCCACCCGGTAGTGGGGCCCGATAAAGCCCGCCGCGGAGCTGAAGCCCGCGTAGCCGGTCAGCAGCATGGAGACCAGCGCATTGTTCAGATCGGCCGTGGCCGCCAGCGCGTTGAAGGGTCCTTTGGTGAGAGCACCCTCCGAGCCCGCGCCCGTGGTGCTGGGCGAGGTGCCCGTCAGCGAGCACACATAATCCATGAAGAGCTCCGGCAGCTCCTGGTAATGAATCGGCCCGTAGACGCAGAGCGGGCGAATCCCCTCCTCCGGCCGGTTGTTTCGGCGGCCTGAGAGGACGCTGATTACCGGAAACAATACCGGGGCGTGGAGTGGCAGCCGGCGGTTGAGTCTCGCGCCCATGTCGGCGACGTAGCGATCGCGGGGACGCACGATGTCGGGCCGCACCTGCAGGTAACGGGGGTTCTTGCTGGGCTTGCCACCGATGATCCGCGGCCGGGCGGAGCAGATGGAGTACCCGCCGTCGGTACTCGCCGCATTCCTGGCCACGTGCTCGCGCATGGGCTGGGTGAAGGCGTCGTGACCCGCCACATCCTCGAAAATCCCCTGTAAATCCTCCTGCATGAGAGGCTGAAAGTTGGAGCAGAAGAGGCCCTGTCCTGCCATGTCCTCTTCGGTCTGCCGGTCCATCCCGGGATGAATGGCGTCATCCGGGCGCTGGAAGAGCCGGAACTCGCAATTCTGCGCCAGCTTGAGGCTGGGATGGCCGTCGTACTCGCCCGGGAGGCCGACCAGCCGCCGGGCGACGACCACGACCGACGCGGTGATGTCGTCCTCCATCTGGACCTTGTCCGCCGCCACGAAGTCCTGTCTCAGCTTGTACGTCCGCCAGGCGCCGTTTTCCTCCCGCCCGATCCGCAGATAACTCGCCACCAGCCGGCGCCCCTCGTATTTGAGCTCGTGCCCGGGAGCGCCGTTGATGAGGTCCACTCCGAAGTGGCTGCGCCAGTCCTCGCCCCACTCCGGGCGGTAGAAGCGCTTGACCACGAACACCAACGCCCGTACGTGGTTGGGGATGCTCTCCAGCCAGGCGTTGTACTCCGGGGTGAACTCCGCCGGGTTCGGGGTCAGCAGCTTGATGACCGAGCCGAGCGAGCGCTCGGGCGACAGGATGGGGCGGGAGGAGTAATCGCGGTCGAAGATGGTCTGGACCAGCGCCATGTCTTCCTCGAAGTGGCGCACGTAGAAGGACCCGGGCAGCACCGCATCCACCAGGCTCTTGCTGATCTCGGACTTCCCGCCACCCGAGACGGTGCAGGGCTTGTGGCAGAAGGCGCCCTCCGGCACGGTGCCGATGAGGCGCCAGCTGGGCGCGGAGGGGTGCCGCGTCATCCGGATCTTGTAGCCGCTCGGGTGGATGTAGATGCGGCCCGGCAGAAGCTTGAGATGCTGCTCCTGGCCGTTGCGCACCCACTTGATGTCCTGCCGGTGGACATCGATCTCCATGTCCTCCGGCATGTAATGAATCTCGGGATAGAGGGCGTCGGTGGCGTAGCCTGATTCGTGGTACCTGGCCCGCTCCCCCACCAGCCCCAACACCTCCTTCAGCCGGTGATTGGCGCTCACAATCCGCACGAGGTCCGGCACGAAGCGGTCGCCCAGATTGAAAGTGGCAAAGGCCAGCGCCCCGCCGGCGTGCTCCTCCTCCGCCAGCCCGAACAGGTTAGCGCTGTAGCCGATCTGGGTCTTCACCTCCTTCTTGCAGTATCCGAAGTAGTTGTCGGCCAGGATGGTCACCATCACGCCCTCGCCCCCGCGCGACGTGATCTTGAACGGCCTGCCACCGTTGTACAGCTCGTTCTCGTCCTCCCAGCACATGCCGGCGGCCCGCTCGGTCTCGCTGGCCCGGCTCACGTGGCTGAGGCCGAGGTCCTTCTTGCGGAGGCGGGTGAGGTGCGGCGCCAGAATGATGCAGCCGGTGTGCCCGGTCCAGTGGTCCACGTCGAGCGCCGCATCGTTGGCCGGCAGATACGGGTCGCCGGCATTGCCGAAGATACTCTCGAGAAAATCCAGGTTCGACACCAGCCCGCCGGGACCGAAGAAGCGCACCTCCATCCGCTTTTCCGGAAGCACCCGGGGCACGGCAGGACACACCAGCGGCCGCAGCAGGAGCGAGACCATGGTCTCAACCGGATCCGGCCAGTGCGCGGTGAATGGCAGGCGGGTGAGCTGGGCCGACGGGCGGAGCGCTTCCTGCAGCAGCCGGAGGTAGGCGACCAGCGGGACTCTGAGCTTGTCCGCCGGGATCGGAAGTCCGCCTTCGGCGATATGAAACACGCCCTGGGTGGTGCGGCGATCCTTCACCGGGTTGTGCAACACCCCATTATCCAGCCGGTAGCTGGAGACCAACTCGTTATGCCACACGTCGGCATCGATCGGCAGAGACAGCTCGCGTGCGAGACCGTAATGGTCGAGAATCAGCGTTTCTCCGGGGAGCCGCACCGCCTCGGGAAACGCTGCCGCCGAGACCAGGCCGTCGAGGTAATGCTGGATCCGCCGGTCAGCCGGGCAGAGGTGTTCGGAGAGGAGGCGGGTCTGCTCCCGATAGCGGGCAAAGAGATCGCCCGCCATCTGGTGCACGTCCTCATCTCCAGTTCCCGCCGGCACCTGGACGCCCATCGCGGCGAGCTTGAGCAGGATGGAGCGGAGAACCACTCGCCGCTCCGGCAGGCATACTGCTCCGTCGGGCCTCAGTCCCACTGCGCGCTCGAGGTCCATCCCCGCCTCCATCCGTGATTTAGCACTACCCTCTGCACCAACGTCTCATCCGGCCCCGGATCCGTCAACTACCGGGCCAATGCGACTGGCCGATTCGGATCGTTGGAGCGACAATTCTCCGGTGGAATTGCGGGGCCCATTCACGGCGAACGGTCTATGGCGGAACAACGCATTGTCGGCTTCCGGCAGGATGAGGAGCAGCACTGGGTGGCGGAGCTGGAATGCGGCCACGCCCAGCACGTCCGTCACACGCCCCCATGGCAGGTGCGCCCGTGGGTGGTGACGCCTGAGGGGCGCGCCGGCCGCCTGGGAACGCCGATCCCCTGCGGCCAGTGCGATGCCGGGCAGACTCCGGCAGACCCCGAACCTCGGCGCATCGCCGAGCGGGTCCGGAGCGCTCTGGTGCAGACCGCGCTGGCGGCCTACGCCGACGCCGGCCTTCGCGGGCTGTGTCACGAGGGCGCCTGGGAAGCAGCCGTCTCCGCCATGCGACAGGTTGAGCTCGACCCGGTAGCGACCGCGCGAGCGTCTGCGGCCGAGTCTCCCCCCAGCTCATAGGAGCAGCAAAGCTGGAAGCGTTGCTGAGGTTGATGGCCATCTTCATCCAGTACCCATGGCTCGCGGCCGTGGTGGGGGGAACCCTTTTGTGGCTGGGGCGCGAAACGGGTCGGAGGGCAGCGGTGGCAGCAGGAATAACCTGGCTGCTGTATGCGCTCTACGAGACGGGGATGAAGCTGCGCTGGCTCTGCACCGGGGAGTGCAACATCCGGGTGGACCTCCTCTTGGCCTATCCGGTGCTGCTGGTATTGACCGGCGTGGGTGTGATAAGCCTGCTTCGCGGGGGCAGGCGCCGGGCTCGTTCCAGCGGGGCACCCTGACCCCGCGGAGCGCCGTACGCTACGGAGTGGCGCTGGTGACCGGCTTTCTTGCGGGCGGCCGGGTCATCAGTGCGCTGCAGTCGTGGCAGGAATATCGCGTCTGGCGTGAACGGGATCCGTCGGCCGCCGACGCATACCTCACCTTCGCCAGGATCGATGCCGTCGTCGCCCTACTGAGCCTGAGCATTGCGGGGCTGGTCTGGTGGCTACTGCGGCCAGGCCCGGCCAAGCCGCTCTGAGGGGGATGGCATGACGACCGGGACCGGTAATCAACCGTGAGCACGTACCAGGGCCGTCGCGACTTCCGCGCCGGGCCCGCCGCAATGATCATATGCGTGCTCTGCACGGCGATTTTCGCGACCGGTGCAGTCATGACCTACCGGGAACAGGGCTGGACCTGGGTCTCGCTCGGCCTCGCGGGGATGACGGTGGCGAGCCTGGGAGCGATCGTCGAGGCCCTCATCCTCCGGGTTCAGCTCACAGACCGGGCATTATTGACGACGGATCTCCGCGGCCGGCGCTCCTACCCCAGGGAAGAGATCACCCGGGTGGAACAGGCGAAGGGTGTTCCAACCGTGATCATCCTGACAGACGGACGGGTGGTACGGCTGCCTCCGGTGGGCAATGACATCGGAAACTCGATCCGCGCGTGGCTCAAGCACTCACCCTGAGGTCATGTGATTGCACCAGCGCCCATCGCGCTCGAGGGTCATGGCGTAAGGCTCGAGCCCCTGGGCCCGTCCCATCGGGACGGGCTTGCCCAGGCCGCAGCCGACGGCCGCCTCTGGGAGCTCTGGTTCACCTCGGTCCCCGCGCCGGAGCAAACCACCGGGTACATCGCCGACGCGCTTGAGGGCCAGCGTGCTGGTCACATGTTGCCGTGGGCCGTCCGTGAGCTGAAGACGGGGGCAGTGGTAGGGAGCACGCGGTATCACGACATCGCATCGCCCGCCGATCGGGTAGAGATCGGCTACACCTGGTACGCCGCCAGCTGGCAGAAGAGCCACGTCAACACCGCCTGCAAGCTCCTCCTGCTCGGCCACGCATTC
>DASVGF010000142.1:0-11440 GCA_036379675.1 Gemmatimonadales bacterium
TTGTTGAGGGAAACCCGGGCGGCGTAGCCGGAGAGCGATGTCGCGCTCGAATCTACGCCGAGGTACTCTGCATCGGGCCGCTGAAAGTAGTGCACCGAGCTTTCCTGCAGAGATTGCAGGCGCTGGGGGGTGCCGCTAACCCGGCTCATCCCTGCCCAGCCACTGACAACCCATACCGCGCTCTGGTCGAGCGTGGTCCAGCCGTCCACTCCGAAACCCAGTGACCGGGAGCTGAGCTGGTCCCGCAGTTGCGGCTCGTCGAAGGCCCGCGCCGTCAGGGTGCCGATGACCCCGAGCCCGTGCCGCCCTCCGGTCATCTCCTTCTGGGCCCGGTACACACCGTAGTAGGTAAGCGGCTCCACCTCCTCGCCCCAGCGCCGGCCGGCGAGCGAGAACGACGCGCGCTCCCGGCTCGTCACGGCGTTGAGCGCGCCCAGGCTCCAGCTTCCGATCTTTCCGGATAGCTTGGCGGCACCGATGATGTTGCTGCCGCTGGGGACGTTGGAGTAGTCATAGTCGTCCGGGAGCTGGGCCTGAGGTGCCCGTCCTATCCGGCGACTGTAGAGGTAGCTCGGTCCGCCCCAGTTGAAACCCCAGAAATCGTTGGCCCCGCCGTACCCGAAGTCGAAGATGCTCGCCCCCTCGACGAAGAACGGACGGCGCTCATCGAAGAAGGTCTCCACGTCGCTGAGGTTGACCACCGCGGGGTCCACTTCGACCTGGCCGAAATCGGGGTTCACCGTGGCGTCGAGGGTCAGGTTGCTGCCGATGCCGAGCTTGAGATCGCCCCCGATTCCCCCACCGAACCGGGAACCGTCGTGGAATGGATCGGCGGCCTCATGGCTCGTATACTCGGCCCGCGTCGTGACGTAGGGCAGGACCTCGAGCCGGGGCGGCGGGGTCACCGCCTCGATGCCCACCAGATCCACGAACCGCGAGACGAAGCCGCTGCCGTTGCTGGGCGTTCGGACGAGATAATCGCTCTCGTTCCGCCGGGCGATCTCCCGCTTGAAATTCACGCCCCAGCGGTGAGTCTTCTGCCGCTGAAACCGCAGCTGCGAGTAGGGGATTCTCAGCTCGGCCGTCCAGCCCAGTGAGTCCCGGGTGGCCTTTCCCTCCCACACGCCGTCCCAGGTGTCG
The DNA here is from genome assembly GCA_036379675.1 of Gemmatimonadales bacterium. Taxonomy (GTDB): domain Bacteria; phylum Gemmatimonadota; class Gemmatimonadetes; order Gemmatimonadales; family GWC2-71-9; genus CAVVWJ01. The sequence continues at coordinate 1,141 of DASVGF010000142.1, forward strand.
CTGTCCCAGTCGTCGTTGTAGAGGGTGCCGTCGTAAAGCGTGCCGGCGGCGTTGATGCCGAAGAAGAACCCGGTGCGGCGGTCATAATAGGAGTCGAGGAAGACCACGAACCGATCGGCACTGACGATCCGGTCGCGGCGCGCGAGCTGCGCCCGAACCGAATCGGGGCTCCGGTCGTACAGCCGGGCCCCCACGTAGAGCGCGTCGTCATCGTAAATGACCCGTACCTCGGTGCGCTCGGTGGCGGGAGCCCCTTCGTCAGGCTCCCGCTGGCTGAAATCGCTGACCGGTGTGGCGGCGAACCAGGCCGGCTCCGTCAGCGCGCCATCCAGAGTGACGGAGCCCTCGGCCCGGCACGCGTGAACGGCGGCAGCGCCGGGGAGCTGCGGGAGGGTGGTATCGCTCTGCCCCCCTGCCGGGAGCCCCAGGAGCGCCAGATAGAGCGAGATGGTGCTGAGAGGGTCGCTCACGCGCCAACCTCCGTCGATCGAGCGTTGAACGGACGCGCGGAGCGGCTGGGGAGTTTCGCGCCTCGCGCGGAGAGTGTGCGAGGCTTAGACGGGGCGACCGGCGAAAGGGTTGCTCGCCTACCGCAGGATTTCTTCGAAGAGGTCCAGAGCTCGCGGGTCATCGCTCTGCCCGAGCCAGAACAGCGCGGTCTTTCGAAGCTCGGGGTCGGGGTTGCTGCGGGCGATGCGGATCAGGGCCGGCACCCCATCGCCCTCCCGCTGGGACAGCGCGAAGACTGCCTGCTTCCGAACCTCCCGATCGCCCCGCGGGTCGGCCGCAATCGAGTCGAGCGCCCTGGCTGCCTCGGCCGCGGCGTCCTGCCCCAGCCAGAATGTGGCAGTGCGCCTCGTCTCCGCCGGGAGGCTGGGCATCCGGGCAAGCTTGAGTAGGGCGGGCCAGACCGTGACGCTGTCGGCGAGTGCTGCCGGAAGTACGGGATCACCCATGAGGTCGGATCCCCGCTCGGCGAGTGCCAGGAAGAAGCGCGCAGCTTCCTGTGGGCGCACGGTTCCAAGGTCCGCGGCCGTGGCTGCCGGACGCCACCGGCCCCCCACATAGGTCCTCACCCCCAAGACCCGCCGTTCCTGGACCCGAAGGGCTACCCGTACCGGCTGGGGGCCGCACTCGTACTCCCAGTCGCTCTCCCCGCCGCGAACGCTGAAGGTCGTGCCACTGCCGCACACTCCCGGACGGGCGGGGAAGCTCAGATGGACGATGCCGGTGCCGGCCCGCGCGACCCGCTCCTCGAGTGACTGCGCGCCCAGCGCGGCAGGAAGCAGCGGAATGAGGAAGGCTATGCGGAGCAAGCGCATGTCAGGGCTGATCGATGATGTCCTGAAGCGCCTGCACCGCGCGGCTGTCGTCCGACTGCCCCAGCCAGAAGAGCGCCCGCTTCCGGAGCTCGGGGTTGGGATCGCTCTTGGCGATCTCGATCAACTTCTCGAGGGCCTGGGGCTCGTTGCGCTGGGAGTAGACGAAGATCAGCTGCTCCCGCATCTGCTGGTCACCCACGTTTCCATACAGCTTGGTGAGCTCGCCGAGCGAGACTCCACCCTGGCCCGCCCAGAAGAGGGCCTGCTTGCGCACCTCGATGCCCTGGGAGGTGTCGCGCGCCACCCCGAGCAGCCAGCGGCCGTTCTCCTCGCCTCCCATCTGCGACAGGGAGAACAGAATCTTCTTCTTGAGCTCCTGGTTCTTGAGACGGCCGTAGAGTCCCCGCAAGAACGTCGCGTTTTCCGCGCCTCCTTCCTGGCCGACCCAGAAGATCGCCTTCTCCCTGATGTTCTCGGGAATCTCGGGCCGCTCCGCATAGGACCGGAGCGCCTGCAGGGCCTTGGGGCTCCGGTGCTGCGAGAGGGCAAACACCGCCTTCTCCTGGATCTCCGGATCCTTTGAGAAGCGGAGGATGGAATCCAGCGCGCCGACGGCCCGCTCCGTGCCCACCTGTGACAGCCAGAACACCGCCTGGCGCCGCACCTCGGGATCGGGATCGGTGCGGACCGACTCCAGCAGCACGTCCTCCGTGCCGGGCTCGTTCTGCTGAGCCAGCAGGAAGACAGCCTTCCGCCGGAGGCAGGCCGAGCCCTCGTCGCGCCGGGCCAGCACCCGCTTGAGGATGGGCCGCGCCTTGGCCGGATCCATCTGCTGCAAGGCGTTGAGGGCGGCGACCTTCATGTCGTCGTCGGCCACGGCGCATCCGTCCCCGCGGGTGCCGGGGACGGGCGGTGTCGGCGGCGTCGGCGGCGTCGGTGGCGTTGGAGGTGTGGGCGGCGTTGGGGGCGTGGGCGGCGCCCAGGTCCACGTCGACGAAGAACCGGCTGCTGAGGTCGCCTCTGCGGTCACCGCGGCCGCGGCATCGGGATCGCCGCGCCGGGCCAGTTCTCCCTGGACCCGGCCTATCAGCGCGGCGGCGTCTCCCTGAGTGGCCGCCTTCGGGAAGCGCGCCTGCTGCTGCCGCAGCACCGCCAGCGCCTCGCGCAGATCGCGACTGCTCCCCAGACGGTACAGGGCGAAGGCCTGCCAATAGAGGGCGTCGGCGGCGTACCCCGACTTCGGGAAGCGGGCGGGAATGCCGGCAAAGAGGCTCGCCGCAGTGCGATAGTCGCGCCGGTTCAGCGCCTCCCGCGCGGCCCGATAGAGCGAATCGGCGGGGTCGGCTTGCAGCCAGGGTGTCGGCGCCCGCTGTCGGAACGAGTCGGCCGGAGCCTCGATGACGGCGGGGGGCTCGAATCGGCCCCACGTCCACGGCACCCGCTCCTCGCCCAGCCCGGCCAGAGCGGCCACGGCCAGGCTCAACTGCACGCGATACATCAGAGAGCTCCTTGGGTTGTGCTCGCGCCCGCAGGCACGGCGGTCCTGAGGCGCGACAGCACGCCGCCTTGCTCGAGACCGTCCTTGATCAGGTCCAGATCACGAGACCTCGGTTGCGGGGAGAGCTGGGCAATCTCGGCCAGCACCAGCTCCAGGTCCTGGAGCAGCAACCGGGTCCGCGCATCACCCGCGGCCGGCGAGTCCAGCAGGAGACGGTTGGTGGCCAGCAGCTGCCGGGCGGTGGCGGAGGCCAGCAGCTCGTTGCCGCCGCGCCGCACCGAGGCCCGGAAGAGGGTGAGGAAGGCCTCGGACTGGCTCAGGTGCTCGGTGGCGGTGACCCGGTATGCTTCGGTTCCGCGGGGTCGGGTTTCGCTGGCGACCGCCTCCGGTGCGGGGACCGGCTCCGGAGCCCGGCTCAAGCGCCCGAGACCGAAGCCCAGGGCGAGAATGGCCGCGATGCCGGCGGGAAGGCGGAAGGGGCGGAAGGAGAAGCGGCGGACTTTTCTCTCCACCTCTTTTCCTTCCGCGATTCGACGCGCCTGTATCGCCGCCCACATCGCCTCCCGCGGCGTCTCCGGCGGAGCGTGGTAGTCTCGCGCGGCGTCCTTCAGCCGGTCCTCCAATCCGTCGTCCAGCATCGGTCAATCCTTTGCGAAGTCGGCCAGTGCTTCCCTGAGCCGGGCCCGGGCCCGGAACAGCTGTGCCTTGGAGGTGCCGGGATGAACGCCGAGCGTGCCGGCAATTTCCTCGTGGGTGTAGCCTTCCACGTCATGCATCACGAAGACCGTCCGGTACCCCTCCGGCAAATCGTCGATCGCCCGGGCCAGGCGATCCTTGAGATCCGGGTCGGCCCCCGCCACCGTCCGGCCCGACGCCAGGCCGTCATCCAGCTCAACCTCCCGAGCCGTCAATCGCCGGACCTTCCGCAACCCATTGAGGGTGATCGACACGGCAATCGACCCCAGCCAGGTGGATAGCGCCGCCTCGCCCCGAAACTGTCCCAGGCGGGCAAAGGCGCGGATAAACGTCTCCTGGGTGTAGTCCTGCGCCCGGTCGAGGTCTCCCACCATCCGATAGACCAGCCGGAAGACCCGCTCTACGTGCGCGTCGTAGAGCTCGCGTTCCGCGCCCGTATCGCCGGCCAGCACCCGCCCGATCAGTTCTTGGTCGTGCACCAGGCTCCGCAGGATGGGTGAATCGCCAGCCGCGAGTCGAGCGTCGAACCTCTGACAACAGGATGCTGGAAAGGGTTGCGCGAGGCTAGTCTGGCCGGCGTTGGTCGGCCACGCAACCATCCGGCCCATCCCGATGTCTTAGCAGATGCTCCAAGTGAACGATCCGCGACTCGCGACTCGTGACGCGCGACTCACGACTAGAGCTGACTGGAAGGTGCCATATGGTGCAGATACTGAGCAGGAAGCCGGTGGCCGTGTTCCGCGTCTTCGACCGCGACGGCCGGGCCATCGGTAAGGTCGTAGAGCCCAGGTCGGCGCCGGTGGTGGCCCGGGGCGGCCAAACGGTGCTGCTGGTGCGGGGGGAAGGCGAGGGCAGGGCCTCGCCCGGCAGTGAGGGGCTATTCCCCGCCTAGGACGCGCTGCTGTGCGTCCAGCAGCGTCAGGCGGCGGTCGATCACCGTGATCTCACGATCCGCCACTTCGATGCTCGAGGCTGCCTGGACGCGCTGAGCTTCCAGGGTCTGCTTCTCCAGCTCGCCGATAATCCGATCCAGGCTGGCGCCACCGGCGCCGCCCACCGGCGTCTTCAGCCGCCCGGCCCGCCGGGTCGCCAGCTGAAGCTCGAGCTGGAGGGCCTTGCCCGTGAACGCGGCGAGGTCGGCCCGTCTGGCCTCCCACTCGATCTCGGCCTGGCGCAGCTCTTCCCGGCGTCTGAGCAGCTCGATCTCGCGCTCGGCGGCCTTCCGCTCCGCTTCCATACCAAGCCGGTCAACCTCCCGGTTCTCCTTCTTGGCCGCGTTGATCCGTTCCTTGAGCCGGCCGATCTCCACCTTCTTCGATTCGATCCTCGAGCGGGCGCCGAGACGCATGGTCTCAAACTGCTGGCGGCGGGTCTCCGCCAGGGACTCGGCCTCGATGGCCGCCTTCAGACTCTTCCTGATCGTGGCGGTATCGCGGGGGGCCACCAGCATGATGAAGCTGTCGAATCCGCTCGAAGGGGCGCTCTCCTTGACCTCGGGCTTCGAGGCGGCGGCCTTCTTCTGCGCGGCCAACGCGCCGGGGCCGGCCACCAGGACCAGGGCCATCAGGATGGAGCTTCGGATCAGGTCAGGGCGCATGCGGGTCCTCGGTTTGAAAACAGGGAGTCCTAGGGAAAGTATCGGCCCCCGCCCCGGCGGCTTGAGGAGTCGCCGGCGCCCCTCTGCATTCCAGCCCGTAACTGCTTGCCTGGCTTCGATTTCCAATGGCAGCGGAGGGTTGCAGGCGATCGCGGGGTTCGACTATATTTCGGGTCTGGACCCGCTCCAGGCCGCTTCCGCCCCATTACAGGACACCCATGACCGCACCCAACTCGCGCGAACGTATTCTGCCCCGGCTGATCGAAGAGGAAATGCAGCAGTCGTTCATCAATTACTCGATGAGCGTCATCGTTTCCCGCGCTCTCCCGGACGTCCGGGACGGCCTCAAGCCGGTGCACCGCCGCATCCTCTACGCCATGAACGAGCTGGGCCTGGTGCCCGGCCGTGCCTATAAGAAATCCGCCACCGTCGTCGGCGACGTGCTCGGCAAGTATCACCCGCACGGTGACGGCTCGGTGTACGACGCGCTGGTGCGCATGGTCCAGGACTTCTCCCTCCGTTATCCGCTGGTGGATGGCCAGGGCAACTTCGGGTCGGTGGACGGCGATCCGGCGGCGGCCTACCGCTATACCGAGGCTCGCCTCACCCGCATCGCGATGACGATGCTGGAGGACATCGAGCGGAACACGGTTGCGTTTCAGTCCAACTTCGACGACCGGCTCCAGGAACCCACGGTACTCCCGTCGAAAATCCCCAACCTGCTGGTCAACGGATCGAGCGGCATCGCGGTCGGCATGGCCACCAACATTCCGCCCCACAACCTGCGAGAAGTGGTCAAGGCGGTGCAGCTGCTGGTGGACAACCCTGAGGCCACCATCAGCGAGCTGAGGAAGGTGATCAAGGGGCCGGATTTCCCGACCGGGGCGTACATCTATGGGCGGGCCGGCATCAAGGAGGCGTATGAGAACGGCCGCGGCCGCGTCGTCATGCGGGCGCGGGCCCAGATCGAGGAGAAGGAAACCAGCAGCCGCTCGCAGATCGTGGTGACCGAGATCCCGTACCAGGTCAACAAGGAGAACCTGGTCAAGGCGATTGCCGAGCTGGCCGGGGAAAAGAAGATCGAGGGGATCAGCGGCATCAATGACGAATCGGACAAGGATGGCATGCGGATCGTCATCGAGCTCAAGCGCGATGCCATTCCCAACGTGGTGCTGAACCAGCTCTACAAGCACACCCAGATGCAGACCACCTTCGGCGTGATCATGCTGGCGCTCACCAACGGGGCGCCGAAGATCATGAACCTGAAGGAGCTGTTGCAGCACTTCATCGATCACCGGCACGAGGTGATCGTCCGGCGGACCCAGTTCGACCTCGAGGCCGCCCAGGCCCGGGAGCATATCCTCGACGGGCTCAAGATCGCGGTCGACAACATCGATGAAGTCATCAAAATCATCCGGAAATCGGAGGACGCGGCCGAGGCCGACGCCAAGCTCCGGAAGCGCTTCGGGCTCAGCGAGAAGCAGAGCGACGCCATCCTCAACATGCGGCTGGCCAAGCTTACCGGGCTCGAGATCGAAAAGCTGGAGGCCGAGCTGAAGGAGGTCCGGGCCACCATCAAGGAGCTGAAGGGCATCCTGGCGTCCAAGCCCAAGCGGATGACCATCCTCAAGGAGGAGATGGAGGAGGTCGGCGCCACGTTCGGCGACGACCGGCGGACCGAGATCGTGGCCGACCAGGGCGAGTTCACGGTGGAAGACCTGATCGCCGAAGAGGACATGGTCATCACCATCTCCCACAGCGGCTATATCAAGCGGATCCCGATCACCACCTACAAGCGCCAGCGCCGGGGCGGGCGGGGCCTGAACGGCGCCGACCTCAAGGCCGAGGACTGGGTCGAGCACCTCTTCATCGCCAGCACCCACGACTACCTGATGTTCTTCAGCAACAAGGGCCACGTCTACTGGCTCAAGGTGCACGAGATCCCGCAGGCCGGCCGGGCTGCACGGGGCAAGCCGGTGGTCAACTGCATAGCGATCAAGCCGGACGAGCACATCGCCGCACTGGTGCCGGTGCGGGAGTTCTCGGAAGAGCAGAGCCTGATCTTTGCCACCCGCCAGGGCACGGTCAAGAAGACGGTGCTCTCGGCCTATGGGAACGTGCGGACAACCGGCATCTGCGGCATCAACATCGAACCGGGCGACGAACTGATCGACGTCCAGGTATGCGACCAGAACAGCGACATCATTCTGGCCACCAAGGACGGCATGAGCATCCGTTTCCATCACAACGATGTCCGCGACATGGGGCGGGCCACCACCGGCGTGAAGGGAATCGAGCTGGAGAAGGGCGACGAGGTGATCGGCATGGTCGTCGTTCGGCGCGACGCGAGCCTGCTGGTGGTCAGTGAGAAAGGGTATGGCAAGCGGTCCGAGCTGGCGGACTACCGGGTCCAGAAGCGGGGTGGCAAAGGCATCATCACCCTCAAGAAGACCGACAAGACCGGTCCGATCGTGGCGCTCATGGAGGTGATTCCCCAGGACGAGCTGATGATGATCACCCGGCATGGCGTCATCATCCGGCTGCCGGTGGACGGCATCAGGGTCATCGGCCGGAATACGCAGGGGGTGAAGGTCATGAATCTCGATGCCGGCGACGCGGTCGTGGATGTCGCCCGGGTGGTGAACGAAGACGAGGGAGGTACGGAAGAGTCGGCCGGCGGTGACGAGGCGGCTCCGACAGCCGCCGTCGAATAGTTATGATTGAGGCGCTGCGAAGCGCGGCGAAGGGCCTGGAAGGAATCGCCGTCCGCACGCCTCTGGTCGAGCTGCCCGGTCTCAGTGCCCGGCTCGGCGTTCCGGTCCGAGTCAAGTGCGAGCACCTGCAACCGGTGGGCGCATTCAAGATCCGGGGTGCGTATACCGCCGTTTCGCGGATCCCTGCGGAACATCGCAGTCGGGGAGTCATCACCTACTCGAGCGGCAACCACGGTCAGGCAGTCGCGTTCGCGGCCCGGCTGCTCGGTATCCCCGCCGTGGTCGTCATGCCCGAGCGCGCCCCCGCCATCAAGGTGGCGGGGGTCCGCCGGCAAGGCGCCGAGGTGGTGCTGGCCGGGAGCACGACCGCCGAGCGGGGCGAGCGGGCCCGCGCCATCGCGGCAGCGCGGCGCCTGACTCTGGTGCCGCCCTACGACAGCCTCGACGTCATCGCCGGCCAGGGTACCTGCGGCCTGGAGATCCTGGAGCAGTGGCCGGCGGTCGAGACCATCCTGGTGCCGGTCGGGGGTGGCGGCCTCATCGCGGGCATTGCCGCGGCAGTGGCCGCGCTCAAGCCGTCGGTCCGGGTCGTCGGGGTGGAGCCCGCCGGCGCACCCAAGCTGGCGCGGGCCCTGGAAGCCGGGAAACCGGCTCGCATCGAGTTCGTCGGCAGCCTGGCCGACGGACTGCTGCCGCTCTCGATCGGGGAGATTCCGTTCGCCGTGCTGTCCGGCATCGTCCGCGAGTCGGTGCTGGTTTCGGAGGATGAGATTGCCGCGGCCGTGCGTTTCCTCTACCATGAACAGGAGCTCGTCGTCGAGCCGTCCGGCGCGGTGACCACCGCGGCGCTGCTCACCGGGCGGGTCCGTCCCACCGGCCCCACCGCCGCCGTGCTCAGCGGCGGCAACATCGATCCCGAACTTTTCGAGCGGCTGGTGCACCCTTTGCCGGCTCAGGGCAGGTCCCTTCGACAAGCTCAGGGCGGGCTCTTCGCCCGGGCTCAGGACAAGTCTGAATGACGGTGGCGCCGAAGATCCTGGTGGCGGACGACGATCAGGCCCTGTCCCGCACCCTCTCCTGGATCCTCAAGGAAAACGGCTACGACGTGTTCACCGCTCCCGGCGGCGAGCACCTCTTCGAGCATCTGACGGCCGAACAGTTCGACCTGCTGCTCCTCGACATCATGATGCCCAAAGTGGACGGACTCCAGCTGCTGCAGCGGGTCAAGGCCGATCCCCGCTTCAAGGACCTGCCGGTGCTGATGATCTCCTCCATGCCGCCGGAGGAGGCCACGGTCCGCTCGCTGGGACTGGGAGCGTCCGATTTCATCCCCAAGCCGTTCCGGGTACGGGAGCTGCTGGCGCGGGTGAAAGCCCATCTTCGGGTGGGACGCGAGCTCAACCAGGCCCGCGCCGAGGCGCGGTCCCGGTCCGAGATGATGGACATCATGCAGGAGGTGACGGCCTCTCTGAAGCCGGAGGAGATCTACACCATCCTGGTGCGCCGGGTGGCGCAGGCACTCAGCATTGCCCGCTGCTCGATCATCATGGCGGCTCCGGACGAAGAGATGGGGACGGTGGTGGCCGCGTTCGAGAACCCCACACTCCACAACCTGACGGTGGAGCTCAAGCGCTACCCGGAAATCCGTCACGCCCTCAAGAGCGGCGAGGTGGTGCTGGTACGGGACGTCCAGACCGATCCGCTTTACCAGGCAATCCGCGCGGAGTGGGAGGCGGAGGGACGCCCGGTTGAGACCAGCTCGGCCGTGGCCATCCGCTTTTCGCTGCGGGAGCAGCCGGCGGGCGTCTTCTTTCTCCGCACCACCAGCTCCGACCCCGCGCTCAACGAGCATGACGTCCAGTTCGCCCAGGAAGTGATCAGCGCCGCGGTGGCCGCGCTCGAGCGCGCGTATGACCTCGAGAACGCCGTGCTGGGCCAGGAACAGATGCGCCACCTGGCCGAAACCGACCCGCTGACCAACTGCTTCAACCGCCGGGCGCTGATGGAGAAGCTGGAGCAGGAGATGGACCGGGCCGCCCGCTACGCGACCATGCTCACCGGCATGATGGTGGACATCGATAACTTCAAGCAGATCAACGACACCTACGGCCACCTGGTGGGCGACCGGGTGCTGAAACAGCTGGCCAACCTGCTGAAGCGGGAGCAGCGGTCGGTGGACATCGTCGCCCGCTACGGCGGCGAGGAGTTCGTGGTCCTGCTGCCCGAGACCACCAATACCGAGTCTCGCAACTTTGCCGAGCGCATACTCCGGCGGGTCTCGGCCCACGACTTCGGTGAGCCGGGCAACCCGGTGCGGGTCACCATCAGCATCGGGATCGCCTCCTATCCCGACGAGCGGGTCAGCGACGGTGAGTCGCTCCTCCGCCTCGCCGACACCCACCTTTACCGCGCCAAGAGCGACGGCCGCAACCGGTGCGTCACGTTCGACGAGTCGATGCAGTCGAACCTCACC
>DASVGF010000143.1:0-14245 GCA_036379675.1 Gemmatimonadales bacterium
ACGGCGGCTTGATCGCCGAGCACCAGCATCGTCAGCCGGCATGAGCGGAGGCCCTTGAGCTGCAGATATTTGCAGTCTCGACCAGCGTGAATCCTCCCTGCATCTTTGACCAGAAGCTCGACTCAGTTAGCAGCGCTTAGCTCTAGCGGGTGTCTCATGGCGAAGTCGGTCAAGGATCTCGTTGCCAGGACGATGGGTGGGGCGGAGTCCGCGCCCCCCAGCAGCCAGACGTTTCCTCCCCTTGAAGTCGAACAGATCGCGCGGATGTTGCGACTCGACGAGCGCGCCGAGAACGCGGGACGCGCTCGTCTGCCGGCCGCCGACGCCGAGGGGCCCGATGGGGTCGAGCTGGAGGTGCTGGGGGTAATCGAGGAGGCCGCCCGCAAGGCCAACGAAGACTATCTCTCGCAGCGCGACTTCTACGAGGGCCGCATCCGCCGGGCGGCCATCACGCCGGATCTCAAGGTCCAGCTGGAGGCCGCCGGGGCCAACGCGCTGGCCGACTTCCGGGCCGAGATCATCCACGACCAGAACACCCTCCACACCCTGCTCCAGGCCGCCGGGAACCGGGAAGCGGAATACCAGGAGTTCCGGCAGCGCCACAATCTCAACCGTCTCCCAAGAAACATTTCCCAGGGGCAGCGCACCTTTGCCTTCATGGTCCTGGCGGTGTTCGTGATCGTCGAATCGATTCTCAACGGGATGTTCTTTGCCGAGGGGAGCGAGGCGGGCATCATCGGCGGGGTGATGCAGGCGCTGGTGCTCTCGATTCTCAACGTGGGCGTGGCCGCGCTCTATGCGATCTACGGCCTGCCGTTCCTGTTCCACTGCAAGATGTGGGGCAAGGCGGTGGGCGTGCTGGCGACGGTGGCATTCGCCGTCTGGCTCCTGGGCCTGAATCTGGCCATCGGCCACTTCCGCGACCTCTTCGTCCAGGACGCGGGCAACGTCCAGATGGCCGAGCTGCTGAGGCGGCTGACGAGTGCCCCGCTGCTCCTGGGCGATGCCAAGTCGGGTCTCCTGGTCCTCCTCGGCATCGCGCTGGGCCTGCTGTCGGTCATCGACGTGGCGGCCTCGCACGATCCCTATCCCGGCTACGGCGCCATCGGGCGGGAGCGGCAGCGCGCCATCGAGCGCTACGCCCATGAGAACGCCAAGTCGCTCGCCGCCATCATGCGCCTCAGGGACCAGACGGTAGACGACATGACCGCCGCCATCGAGCTCATGCGTTCGGCCCAGTTTGACATGCAGCAGGCGATCGAGGGGCGGGCCCGGCTGCATCACAACTACCGCGCGTACCTCGAGCACCTGGCCGTGGTGCACGAGCGGCTCATTCAGCGCTATCGCGACGGCAATCGCCGGGTGCGGAGGGGAGACGTGCCTCCCTATTTCCGGCAGCCGCCGGCCCGGCCTTCCTTCATAGAACCGCCGGTGATGTCCCCCATGCCGGGCATGGAGCCGGACGTGCGTCCCGAGGTGATTCGACAGATCGATGAGGACATCAAGGCGGTGAACGAAAAGTTCGCCCAGACCGTGCCGGAGTATCAGACGGTGGGACAGCTGGCCAGCCTAGGGGGCAGCATCAGTGCGGCTACGTGACTACCAGAGCAGCTCGACCGCCCCGGGGGAAACCTCCCGTTTCGGCATGAAGCTCCGGATCGTGGCGGTAGGCCTGTTGCTGATAGTGCTCCTCGCCACCGGCATCGGATTCTTCGTGAAGGGCGAGTCGGGCCTGGTCCCCACCGACGCCACCACGCTCTGTCCCACCAAGCGTCCGCCCTCCGAGATCGTGGTCATTCTGCTGGATGTCTCGGACGAGTTCTCCGAGCCGCAGCGGCTTCAGATCCAGCACTACCTGGCCCGCATTCGCGACAGCATTCCCCGCTTCGGGCTGGTGGAGGTGTACACGGTCGACCGGCTGGGCCGGCGGGTGACCGAGCACGTCACCCATCTCTGCAATCCCGGCGCCGGCGACGACCTGAGCCAGATCTATCAGAACCCGGAGCTGGCCCGGAAGAAGTGGGAGGGATTTGCCGCCAAGCTGACCGCCGACATCGACCGGCTGATCCGGGCGCCAAGGATGAAGACCTCGCCCATCTTCGAGGCGATCCAGGCCACCTCGCTCAGAACCTTCGGCAAGCCGGAGTACGACGGCCTGCCCAAGCACCTGGTGATCGTCTCCGACCTGATGCAGAACCTTCCGGGTGGTCTCACCATGTACCGGGCGGTGCCCGCATTCGAGAAGTTCAAAAACACCGCGTACTTCTCCCGAGTCCGGGCCAACCTGGAGGGCGTGTCGGTAATGATGTACTACCTGATTCGCTCAACTGCCCCCAAGCAGACGCCGGAGCACCTGCAGTTCTGGCGGGACTACTTCCGGTTTCAGGGAGCCGAGATCGAGTCGGTGGACAAGGTGTTTGGGGACAGATAGGCGGGGGCGGCGGGCCAGCGGGGCGGCGGGGCCGTTTGAGACCAGAGACAAACCCCATCGGTGAGAAGGCCAGCCGTTATCCTGTTCTACCGCCCCGCCGCCCCGCTTCGGCCCGCATCCGCTGCATCGCGTCCGTCTCCTGGGCCGAGTAGCGCTCTTCCTTCCACGGATCCGCTCGCAGATGGTAGCCGTTCACCTCCCAGAACCCCGGGGCGTTCAGGTCCATGAATTCGAAGCCGCGGACCCACTTGGCGCTCTTCCAGAAGTAGAGCTTCGGCACCACCAGCCGGCAGGGGCCGCCGTGCTCGGCCGGCAGCTCCTCCCCATCGTGCTCGATCGCCAGCAGCACGTCCTCCCCGCGCAGATCGTCCAGCAGCAGGTTGGTGGTGTAGTCGGGATCGGCGTGCACCATCACGGCGACCGCTTCGGGCTTGACCCGGACGCGACGCAGGATCTCGGCGACGGCGACGCCCCCCCAGCGGTTGTCGTACCGGCTCCAGCGGGTGACGCAGTGGACGTCGGAGGTGACCTCCACCCGAGGCAGCTCGAGGAACTCCCGCCAGGTCCACGCGACCGGCTCCTCCACCAGCCCGAAGCAGCGAAAGGTCCAGCGGTCGAGGTCGACGCTGGGGGTCTCGCCATAAGTGAGAACCGGCCATTTCCTGGTGAGGACCTGGCCCCGGGGCAACCGTTCCATGGATCTCATCCGAGTCTACATGTCGGTCCGAGCGAAGCCAGGAATCCCCCGACTGATGACGAAAAGATCCTTCGCGACACGGCTAAGGCGCGGTGCGGAAGGTGCTCTCCACAATGGTCCGATTCCCGTTCTCGGCGATTGCCAGGATTTCGATCTTATACTCCTGGCCTCGCCTCAGGAACTGGGGCGGAACCGTGAGCCGCGTGGTGGACCCGGATACGATCACGTCGAAGTTGTGGCCCAGCTCGGGGTGCTCGATGATGATCTCGACCAGCTCGGCGCCGGGCGCGTTCCACCGGACGATCGTATTGCGCGGGTCCACGACCTGACCGTTTCTCGGGGTGATGCTGGGCTTGGGGAGGAAGCGGTGCGACAGCCGGGCCCGGCTCAGCAGGCTGACCCCATCCACCGTCAGGCCCCTGAATGTGTAATTCCCGGCCGGGAACCGGGCCAGAACCTCGGCCGGCGAGGGCTCGGCACTCTCGAATCGGAGCTCGGTGATGCCCAGGTCTCCCAACTGCCCATCCGCCAGGATGCGGGCGACGGAATTGCCTCGCGGGTCGGCCAGGCTCACCCGCTTCCAGCCCGCGTGGTCGAGAAAGACCTGAAAGCCGAGATCGTTGTCGGTGGTGTTGAACTCGAAGAACACCTCCGCCTCATCGAATGGCGTGCCGTGCCCGCTGTTCTCGAGCGCTGCGGCCTCCCGGTTGAAGCCGTCTTTCGAGGTGGATGCCGCCGTTGGTTCCGCGGACGTGGGGGACTTGTCGCAACCGAGCAGGAGCAGGAGTGGGATGGTAAGGACGGGCCAGGGAATTCGTTGCGGGAGTGTCATGGTGGCCTCCGGTAAGGGTGAGTTAGGGTTCCCTGACCAGAGGAACAGGCGAAAACGAGCATCTGTGACGTCGATTGAGACGGCGATGGTGGTGACGGACTTAGCGGCTAGAATGACACGGCGGTCGCGAGGCCCGTCAGCACCAGGACGGCGGCCCAGATCAGGTCCAGATTCACCCACGACTTCCGAAGAAAGCGTACGCCCACCTTCTCGTACACGATCACTGCGACGATGCCCGTGACCAGCAGATACCCGGCCGTGTGCACCAGCGCCGCCAGGACCCCGCTCCATTCGAAACCCGGAAGACCGAGCAGAGCTGCGTGGGTCAGATGATCGGTGGGAGGGGCTGCCGGGACATTGTCCAGCACCAGTGGGAGCACCATGAGGCCGGCGCCGTGAGCGGAGGCCATGAGGAACGACCAGATGGCCAGCTCCCGGGCGTGGACCCGCATGCCGCCGTACACAAGGTGCCTCGAGCGAACCAGGCGGAACAGCCCCAGCCCGATCAGCAGCGCGGCGGTGACCCAATTGAGGATTTCGAGCGGCACGATCAGTCCCACGATGCCGGCCGCGGCAATGGCGGCCGCGATCGCGAGCCCGTGTCCCAGCGCCAGCGGACCCAGCGCGGCCCACACTGCGCCGCGCCGTTCGCGTTGGAGTCCCAGCGCCACGGCAAAGAGCCAGCCCATGGCGGGGTTAATGCCATGTCCGGCGCCGAGGGCAAGAAGACCGATCCAGGTAGACTCGGTCATTGCAGCCTCTCCGTCCTCTCCGTCATGAGAAGCAGAAGGAGTCCGACGACGCGTCGCCGCCCTGGAGCCGTACCTGGTGGCACCGGACCCCTTGCTCCATCTGGAGGAAAAACTTGGGGTCGAGCGCCATCCCGCCGCCGGGCTTGGTGTCGAACTTCACCATCCAGCTCTCGATGCCGTCAGGATAGAACTGGGCGTCCCAGGGAGAGTAGAGCGCGTTGGTGAGGTACACCCGCCGGCCGTCGCGGCTCAGCTCCACCATCTGGGGACCGCCGTTGAGCTTCTTGCCCGGCTTGCCCGGATGCCCCGCCCGGCGCACGATGCCGCCGATCTGGGTGGTGGCGGTGAGTTTCGGATTGAATGGATCGGTGACGTCGTACTGCCGGAGCTCGCCCGTCCCCCAGCAGGAGACGTAGAGCTGGCGGTCGTCGAGCGAGAGGTTGATGTCGCTCACCAGTGGGGGCACCGCCTTGAATCCCTGGAGCAGCGGCGGCAGATCGGCCGGATCCGCCGGCTCGGCCGGAATTTCGATCACCTTCTTCACCTTCCAGCCCCCCTGACCGTCGGCGGAAGGAGCGGAAGAGGCGGAGGCTGCGGAAGTCTTGCCGCCCTTTCCGCTTTTCCCGCTGTTTCCGCTATCCCAGTACCACACCCACACCGACGACGAGAGATCCTTGAGCGAGATGACCACTCCCACGAACCCGTAGGTCTTGCGCGGGTCGCGGGCGGGACGCAGCTCGAGGGTCATCTGGTATTCGTCGCCCAGGGGCAGCTTCTGCTGGTGGGTTCCCTTCCGGAGGTCCCACACGTGGAGCGAGTTGCCGTACTTGCCGCCGAGGAGCAGCTCCGGGTTCACACCGCCGCGTACCATGTTGGGCGTGCCCCACTCGCTGGTGATGGTGGTGTCGTGGCCCAGGTGCCAGGCGAAGTCGTAGGCCAATTGCTGGGGCCCGTGGTCCCGCTCCCAGGAGCGCTTGGGCTCGAAGGTCTCGTGGTCGAGGACGAAGAGGCCGCCCGGCCCGTTGCCGTCGGGCGCGCCCAGCGCGCTGAGATAGATGCCGTCGGGGCCGCAGTGCACCGTGTGGGGCGAGGCGTAGTTGGTCTTCTTGAACAGCTCGTCGGGCTCGATCACCTTCACCAGCTCCGGACGAGTGGGATCGGACTTGGTGTCGAGCACGTGAATCCGGGAGGAGTGAATGCCCGGCACGATCAGGTAGCGCCGCTCGACGTGGGGATGCGGGGCCCAGGGACACAGGCTGGCGCTGCACGCGTTCCAGCCGAAGTGGTGCAGCTCGTCGCCGATGTTGGGCATGTCGAACTGGCCCACCAGCCGGCCGAACGATTTGGAGCCGGGCTTCACGTCCACCACACCGATGGCGTCGGGGCGGGTCTCCCTGGGGCTGAGCATCGCCAGGTAGGCGAGCTCCTCGGGTGGGGCTTCGGCCGCCTGCTTGGCGGAAGGGTAGAACGTGGGATCGGGACGCAGCTTCGGCATGGAAGTCCTCCAAGAGTTTGCCGCTACCGTTGATACGGCTTTATCCGGGGGGACGCAAGTGGGAACGCGGGAACGCGGGAAGGCGGGACTGTTGCAGCCCGCATCACACCTCTCGCGCTATCGGGGCCGGGGCATATACTGGTGGTATGAGGTACTCTGTCCTCCTGAGTCTTGGCCCAGCGTTTCTCGCACTCGCCTGCGGCGAGGAGCGGGCGTTCCTCATGCCCGGCCCGGGTGACGGCGCGGGGATAGCCGCCCAGTTCGAGCGGCTGGCCGACTCGGTGGATGCGGGCGGTTACTCGCCCGCAGCAGACGCGCTCCGGCACGCGGCCGAGATTGTACGCCTCACCGGTGGCGCCACGCCGGTCACGCTCACCGTGGATGGCACGGCTCGCAGCTTCCTGGCCGTCGCCGAGCAGATCGACTATCCCAACCTGGTGTGCACCTGGCCGTCCGACAGCGGGTGGGTTGAGCCGGGTGACACCATCGTAGTGCCCCCGCCGGACAGTACCGGAGTGACACCACCCGATGGCGGCGGGGAAACCACGCCGGCGGACACCGGTGTCGTGCTCCCGCCTCCGGGCGAGCCGCCCCCACCTCCCGAGTGCACTGTCGAAGGCACCTACTCGATGCGCACCTTGATCGCGTGGGAGCCGGAGCACCTGGCCGAGGTGGTGCGGATCGTGGCCGACGTGGGGAGCAACCAGGTGGCGACGGGTGTGCCGGACGTGATGACCGGCTTGCCCAGCACCGTGGCCAACGACCCTTCGGGTCCGGCCCCGCCGGACAGCGCTCCGGGCGGCGGGGGTGGTTCCGGAGGCTATCCCGGATTCATGGGCGAGTACCTGGTGCGGGACGTGGGAAGCTGGTGGGCGGCCGAAGGGACCCAGGAGAACGCACTGGAAGCCATCACGGGCGCCTGCACCGACGACCGGGCGACGTTCGACTGGGCGGAGTTCTCCTGCGAGGCGGCTCGACTCCAGTTCGAGCTCGCCATGCGGGTCGAGCCGCTGCGCTGGGAGCCGCTCACCGGGGTGGCCGACCCGGCCGGGCCGGAGGGCAGCCATACCCTGTCCATGGGATGGAGCGCGGTGGATGGCGTGCGGCTCACCTGGTCAGCATGGACCCCGCCGCCGCTTCCCCCGGTGCCGGGACCGCTGCCGGTCGATTCGAGCGGAGTGACGAGACCGGAGTAGGACCCCGGGCGGGTTCGCTACTGGAGGGACGAATGACAAACCCGAGGCTGCTCGGCCTGATCACCGGGCTCAATCTCCTGCTCTTGCTGTTTTCGGTTTCTCAGACGCGCGCCGGTACCGCGGGCAGCGTCGCGCCGGTGCTCAGGGGGCGGGCGCTGGAGATCGTGGATGATAGGGGACGGGTTCGCGCGAGTATCACCGTCATGCCGGCGGATCCCACGTTCAAGATGCCGGACGGCACGACCGGGTATCCGGAGACGGTACTGCTCCGGTTGATCACCTCGGACGGGCGGCCCAACGTGAAGATCGGGGCATCCAAGGATGGCTCGGGAGCGGGCTTTGGCGGCGAGGACGATCCGACCTACGTCCAGATCCTGTCGCAGGGTGAAAACACCTCGCTGAAGCTGACCGAGAAGGGGCGGGAGCGACTGATCGAGCCCTGAAGCAGGCTTCATCCAAGGTTCATCTTCCCTTACAGCGCGGCCGTGAAGATTGCATATGGCCCTGGGAGGTGCCTTATGCCCGTGCTGAGGAAAGATGTGTGGCAGGTCTCGGAGCGGGACTTTCCCGCCACTGGTCCCATCGATGCGCAGCTCCGATTCCTGCTGCGCTACGCCATTCTGGCCCCGTCGGTCAAGAACAGCCAACCCTGGGCCTTCTCGGTGCAGGAGAATCGTATCCACATCGTCGCCGACGTGGGGCGAGGCCAGCCGGTCGCCGACCCTGGCCGGCGCGAGCTGTACATCAGCATCGGCTGCGCCCTGGAGAACCTGCTGGTGGCGGCGGAGCACTTCGGCCTGCGGCACGGGATCAATTACTTCCCGGAGCCGAATCACGAGGACTTGGCCGTGAGTGTCATCTTCGCGCCCGGCGGGGTCCCGTCGCATGCGCGGGCGGGTGCAACCCTGTCGGCAATCCTCCACCGCCACAACGACAACGGCCTCTTCCGGACGGCGCCCCTGCCGGAGCAGCTCCGGCTCCGGCTGCTGGCCTGCTGCGTGGAGCCGGATCTCCGGGTCCATCTCACCGACGACCGCCATTTCCGCCGCTGGATCGAGGCGCTCACGCTGGAGGCCGACCGGATCGAGTTTGCCGACCCGGCGTTCCGGAAGGAGCTGGGCTACTGGATCGGGCAGGGTGTCTTCGGGGCGCCGCCGCTGCTGGCCCAACTGGGCCGGATGGCGGTCTCGCGGATCGACCTGGGGCAGCCGGTGGCCGAGCAGGACCAGGCCATCCTGGAGAGCGCGGCGCTGCTGGGGCTCATCTGCGCCGCGGGCGACAGCCACCTGACCCACATCCGGACCGGCCAGCTGTTCGAGCGGCTCTGGCTCACGGCCACCGCGATGGGGGTGAGCGTGCACCCGATGAGCCAGACCATGCGGCGGCCGGAGCTGAGGGGGGCAGTCGGCGAGCTGCTCCCGTCGCCCGGGTGGATTCCGCAGCACCTTTTCCGGGTGGGGTTCTCCGCGAGGGAGGAGGAGCTGCACACGCCGCGGCGGCCGGTGGAGGACGTGTTGCTCTAGGCTACTTCTCTCGTTGGTTCACCTCTCAGACTCAGGCCGAGTTACCTCAGGAGCACCTATGGGCACAGCAATCAGGCAACCCCAGCACGCCACCCTTCCCGCGGTGGCGGGCGGCTTCAAGCCGTCCATCCCTATCCGGGCCCGTTACGACAACTGGATCGCCGGAGAGTATGTCCCACCGGCCCGGGGGCAGTACTTCGTCAATCCCACCCCGCTCACGGGACAGCCCCTGTGCGAGGTGGCCCGCTCGACCCACGAGGACGTGGACCGCGCCCTCGACGCCGCGCACGCCGCGGCCATCAGCTGGAACTCCACCTCACCCGCGTATCGCGCCAACATCCTCAACCGGATCGCCGACCGGATCGAGGCCAACCTCGACACGCTGGCGTTCATCGAGACGGTCGACAACGGCAAGCCGATCCGGGAGACCACCTACGCGGATCTCCCGCTGGCGGTGGACCACTTCCGCTACTTCGCCGGCTGCATCCGGGCGCAGGAGGGAGGGCTCTCCCAGCTGGACGATGACACGGTCGCGTATCACTTCCACGAGCCACTGGGCGTGGTGGCGCAGATCATCCCGTGGAACTTTCCCCTCCTGATGGCCACCTGGAAGCTGGCGCCGGCGCTCGCTGCCGGGAACTGCGTGGTGCTCAAGCCCGCCGAGCAGACGCCGGTGTCCATCATGGCGCTGATGGAGCTGATCGCCGACATCCTGCCGAGCGGCGTGGTCAACGTGGTGCAGGGCTTCGGGGTCGAAGCCGGCAAGCCGCTGGCCTCCAGCCCGCGGGTGGCCAAGGTCGCCTTCACCGGTGAGACCACCACCGGGCGGCTGATCATGCAGTACGCCTCGGAGAACCTCATCCCGGTGACGCTGGAGCTGGGCGGCAAGTCGCCCAATATCTTCTTCGCCGACGTCCTCGATGCCGACGACGACTTCTTCGACAAGGCGCTCGAGGGCTTCGCGATGTTCGCCCTGAACCAGGGCGAGGTCTGCACCTGCCCCTCGCGGGCGCTGGTGCAGGAGTCCATCTATGACCGGTTCATGGAGCGGGCGGTGGCGCGGGTGAAGCAGATCGTCGAGGGGAACCCGCTGGACATGAAGACCATGATCGGCGCCCAGGCCTCCAACGACCAGCTGGAGAAGATCCTGAGCTACATCGAGATCGGGAAGAAGGAGGGGGCGAAGGTCCTCACCGGCGGCGCGCGCCGGTTCCATCCGGGCGAGCTGAAGGAGGGCTATTACGTCCAGCCCACCATCTTCGAGGGCCACAACCGGATGCGGATCTTCCAGGAGGAGATCTTCGGGCCGGTCCTCAGCGTCACCCGGTTCAAGGACACGGCAGATGCCCTCTCCATCGCCAACGACACCCTCTACGGGCTGGGCGCCGGCGTGTGGAGCCGGGACGTCAACACCTGCTACCGGATGGGGCGCGGCCTCAAGGCCGGGCGGGTCTGGACCAACTGCTATCACGCCTACCCGGCGCACGCGGCGTTCGGCGGCTACAAGCAGTCGGGCATCGGCCGGGAGAACCACCGGATGATGCTGGAGCACTACCAGCAGACCAAGAACCTGCTGGTGAGCTACAGCCCCAAGAAGCTGGGCTTCTTCTAATGGAAGAGGTAGTCCGCGTCGGGATCACCGGCGCGGCCCTGGCCGTGCTGCGCGAGCTGGTGGCGCAGCACGGCCCCCTCCTTTTCCATCAGTCGGGGGGCTGCTGTGACGGGAGCGCCCCGATGTGCTTCCCCCGCGGCGAGTTCCGGGTGGGTGAGCGGGACGTGCTGCTGGGCGAGCTGGACGGCACGCCGTTCTACATCGGGGGCCTCCAGTACGAGGCCTGGCGGCACACCCGGCTCCTGATCGACGTCGTCCCCGGGTGCGGCGCCGGCTTCTCGCTGGAGGCCCCGCTCGGGGTACGGTTCCTGACCCGGTCACGGCTCTTCTGTTCTCCTTCCTGAGCCACCGCGCACCATAGGGTCTTGCGTCCCCGCCCAAATATTGGATGATAGGGTTTCGGACGTCGGTCTACGCGTGACCCTTTCGGGAGATCCTATGCGCTATCTCTTCCTGACGGCCCTCTTGCTCGCCGCCTGCGGCGGGCGCGACCGTGCCCGCAGCGACACCGAGCCGGGCGACACCGCTCCCACCGCAACGCCGGCCATGTCGGCGGTGCCCGACCGGCTGCTGGGCACCTGGTCCGCCCAGGGGCGAGATGAGGGCGCAACGAAGGCAGACAACTTCACCATCACATATACCCGTCCGCCCAACGGCGGGCCGGTGGGCACCATCGCGTTCAAGCCGGGCGCGAGCTACAACATCAAGATCGTCTCCAGCGAGGACAGCGTGATCGTCTACGAGTCGGAGCCGCACCCCAGCCCCACGCTCAAGACCGAGGTGGTGACCCGGACCCAGGTGCGCCTGGCCGGCGACTCGATCTTCGGGACGTATGAGGCCAAGGCGGCCGAGGGGGGCAAGGTGCTGCGGGGAGAGTTCAGGGCCAAGCGGGAGGCGGAGGGCGGTAGATGAAGCAGCGGTAGGTGAAGCGGCGGTAGATGAAGCTGCGGTAGATACAGCGGCGGTAAGGGCGGTAGCGTGTCACCCCGAGCGCAGCGAGGGGGCCGAAGCCTTTCGGTACTCCCCAACTCTGCCACCCGAGAGACTCTCATTTGTCATTTTGACCGAGCCAGGCGCTTCCAGCCTGGCACGGCGCCTGCAAAACCACCTGGCAAACGGCATCAACTGAAACTCTAGCAACCAGCATGCGGGGCTATGACTGCACGGATTCTGGTGATCGACGACGAACCTATGGTCAGGGCGCTGATCGTCCGGGTTCTCACGGACGAGGGGTACGAGGTCAGCGCCGCCAGCCGGCGCGAGGAGGCGCTGGACCTGGCCGTCGGCACCCGGTTCGACCTGGTGGTGACCAACAGCTGGCTCCGGGGCATGCCGGGCACGGATGTGATCACCGAGCTGCGCCGGGATTTTCCCGGGACACCCATCCTTCACAGAGACGATCTGCCCCAGAGCAGCCGGTCGTCTCCCGGCATCGCCAATGGGGCGCCGGTCCTCTACAAGCCGTTCAGCATTACGGGACTGCTGTCGGCGGTGCGGGCAGCCTTTGATGGCGGTAAGGCGGTAAGGGCCGAAGCAATCTCCCCGCGGTTAGACTTCCGGTAGTCGTAACTCAGGAGGTCTATCCTTGCGAGGCCGCGTCGTTGAATTGCATCGGAAGCCGAAGCAGGGGCGGGAGCGCGGAATCCCCAAGCCAGCGGTGAGCGAGCTGACCATTACCGCCGAGGGGGTGGAGGGCGACTTCAACCGCTGGCGGACCGAGAAGGCCAAGGGAGATCCCGACCAGGCGGTGCTGCTTCTGAATGAGGAGATCCTGGCGGACCTGAGGGCGGAGGGGTGGCCGGTCCAGCCGGGCGACCTGGGCGAGAATGTCACCCTGGCCGATCTGCCAGCGGACGCCTTGGAGCCGGGGGCGAGGGTGCGGCTGGGCCAGGTGGTGCTCGAGGTGAGCAAGCCGTGCGATCCCTGCACGGTGCTCTACACGCTTCCTTATGTAGGGACCAAGCGGGGACCCGAGTTTCTCCGGACGATGAACGGCCGGCGGGGATGGTATGCCCGGGTCTTGCGGGGAGGAACGGTGCAGCGGGAATCGCCGGTCGAGGTGACTGCCCGCGTGTTGTCACCCCGAACGAAGTGAGGGGGCCAACACCCAACCATCCCACCGTCCCTTGGGTTGCTGCGAACTAGCCGATTATGGGCCACCCATGAGTGCGCAATCGAGAACGACCAGGTATCGTCAGCATGGAATAACCCAGCCAGATCTACGCATCATATGTTTTACCAACTCTTCGAATCGGACCGCGCATGCGCTCACTCTGCCTCGCTCTCGCTCTTGCTGCTGCCCCGGCGGTTCTCGCGGCCCAGCAGGCTGCGCCCCTCGAGATCGGTGCGGTGGCACCGGACTTCACCCTGAATGGCGCCACCCGCTACGGCGTTCTCGCGGGCCCGGTGCATCTCTCCGACTTCAAGGGAAAGACCGTGGTGCTGGCGTTCTTCTACAAGGCCCGAACCAGCGGCTGAACGGTCCAAATGAACGCGTACCGTGATCAGTACGCGACGCTTTTCAAGAACGGCCGCAACGTGGTGCTCATCGCCATCAGCGCCGACCCCGATACCGCCCTCGCGTCATGGGCGCGCGATTCGGAGTTTCCGTTCCTGTTTGCGAGCGATGCCGGAACGGTGGTCGCCCGCCGGTATGGGGCTCTGGCCGATCGGGCAGGTCTGACCAACCGGAACCTGTTCGTGGTGGGAGCGGATGGGAAGATCGCCTATCGGGCTGTGCCGTTCCGGGAGGTCGATCCGACTGCCTATACGGAGCTGGGTGCCGCGATCGATAAGCTGGTTCCCCGAGATACGACGACGGATCGGTAAACCCTCTGCGGCCTCGCCCCTTGGATGCCCCCTCGGCGCGTTCCTTATCTGGGCGTCCACGCCAATAGAAACATGGAAGGGCCATCTACCTGGGCGAGGTGAGCCATCACGCCAGGGGGGCTCCGGCTACGCCCACCACCACACCCTCCGTATCCGCCAGCGTGAAAATGGTTATCACCCACCGCGCGGCCACGCTAATCATGGCGAATGCGCTCTTGTCAGCCATCCGCCGAGGGACACACATTATGGGTATGCCACAAGCCACACGCGACTGGACGGTTCAACGAGTCCTGGCGCTCCCGGACGACGGGAACCGGTACGAAGTGGTGGACGGCGAGTTGCTGGTGACGCCAGCTCCGACGTTCCACCACCAGGATGCCATTCTAGCCCTGGCATTGCGACTGAAGCCCTTCGTCGATTCGAGCGATACAGGTTACCTCAGTCTGTCGCCGGCGGATATCGAGCTGGACGAGCGCACCCTCGTCCAGCCGGATCTCTTCGTCTTCGAGCTGCCGGGCGGCCGGCGGCCCGAGCGATGGACCGACATCACCACCATTCTCCTCGCCATCGAGGTTTTGTCCCCCAGCACAGCGCGGGCCGACCGCTTCGTGAAGCGCCGCCGCTATCAGCGGCAGGGGATCTCTGAGTACTGGATCGTGGATCTCGACTCCCGACTGGTCGAGCGCTGGCGGCCGGGCGACGAGCGGCCGGAGATCCTGCATGAGACGCTCATCTGGCAGCTCACGGAGTCCGCTCCCCCCTTCGAGCTCGACCTGGCTGCGTTCTTCGCCGACGTGCTGGAACGCTGACGGACGTCCGTTGGTGCGGCGAGTTTCCATCGGGCCACTCATGAGGGCCTGGCTCGAGCCATCGAGCGA
>DASVGF010000144.1:0-8740 GCA_036379675.1 Gemmatimonadales bacterium
GCACCACCTCAACTGCCGCACTGGTAAGGGTCTGGACCGTCTGGGCCCGAACCTTGTCGGCAAACGTATCATAGTAACGGTCCTCGAGGCCGAATGTCACGATGTTCCCGATGGCCCCGGCCAGCGCCGACATCGTCTCCCATGATCCCGGCAAAGTGAGCGTCAGCGAAGCCTGCGACCGCGACAGCTCGTCAGGCTGAATCGGGCGGTCCTTCACGATGCCGCGGAGCTCCTTGTCCAGCTCGACCAGCGCCTCCTTGGTCTTGTCCGTCTGGACCGGCGCGTAGGCGACGAAGGGTCGCTGCCCGCGAGCATCTCGAAAGAAAGTGTACGCCCCGTAGGCCCAGTGCTTGTCCTCCCGCAGGTTCATGTTCACCCGGGAGCTGAAATCGCTTCCCAGCACCCCGTTCATGGTCTGGATGCTGACCTCGTTCGGGTTGGCCTTGGGCGGGGCGATGTTCCCGGCGATGATGAGCGACTGGAGTGACCCCGGGCGATCGATCAGATACACCACGGGGCGGGACTGCTGGCCCACAGTCGCAATGTTCTTGGCAGGTACTTCTCCCGGTTTCCAGCCCGCAAAGAGCCGCTCGAGCCTGGGTCTGATCTCCCCCATGGTGGTGGCGCCCACCACGACGAGGGTGGCGTGGTTGGGCTTGAACCAGGCGCGGTGGAAGCGTACGAGATCGTCCCGCCGGATCCTGCCGGTGGACGCCTCCGTGCCGGAGCCGGTCCAGGGGTTGGCGTAGGCATGATCCTGGCCATAGAGCAATCCGGGAAACACCCGCAGCGCCAGGCCGACCGGATCGGCTTTCTCCTGCTGGATCTGCGCGACTCGCTGTTTCTTGAGCCGCTCAAAGTCGCTCCGGGGGAACGAGGGATGGAGAATCACGTCGCCGAAGATGTCGAGCGACGCATCCATGTTCTCCTTGAGGGTCTCGAGCGACACGCTGGAGACGTCCAGGTTGGAGCCGGTCTTCAGGTTGGCACCGAGCTGAGCGAGCTGCTCGCTGATCTGGAGCGAGGTACGGCCGCTGGTGCCCTCATCCAGCATGGCCATGGCAAGGCTGGCCGTGCCTGGGGTTCCGCCCTGGTCGGCCGCGAAGCCGGCATCGAGGAGCAGGTCGAAGCGAACCTGGGGAATGGCGGTCCGCTGGGCCAGGACGATCTTCAACCCGTTCGAGAGCGTGGCCCGCTGCAAGTCGGGAAACCTGGTCTCGGCAGGGGGGCCCAGCGGGGGGAGCTTGGAACGGTCCGCCTTGGCGCGTGCAGTCTGGAAGTCGGGATACGGCTGGACCTCCAGAACATAGACTCCGTCGCTCAGCCACTGCCGCGCCGAGCTCAGCAGCTGGGCAGCGGTGGCCTTCTCCACCCGGTCCAGCCGCACCTTGTAGAAATCAGGCCGGCCGGCAAAGACCTCTCCCAGGGCAAGAACGTCGGACTTGCCCCCGAACCCGCCGATCCGCTCGATTCCCCGGATGAAGCCGGCCCGATATTGGGTCTTGACCCGCCGTACTTCGGCCGGCGTTGGACCGGTGGCGAGGAGCCGAGCCAATTCCTGGTCCACCGCCTGCTCGACCCGGGCCAGATCGGTGCCTGGCCGGGCAGTGGCCTCGATGACAAAGAGACTTCCGATTTCGCGCAGATCCACGTAGGCGCGCACATCCGTCGCTGTCTGGTCGTCGTACACCAACCGCTTGTACAGTCGCGAGGTCTTCCCGCTGCTGAGAACGTCGCTGACCAGGTTGAGATATTCCGCGTCGGGGGTGCCCCAGGCGGGGATGTTCCATACCTTGTAGATCCGGGCCTGCGGCACCCGATCCTGCATCACGCCACGCTGGGTACCGGTACGCTTGGCTACCCAGGAGCGCTGCCGCGCCACCGGCGGACCTGCGGGGATGTCTCCGAAATACTGCTCGACCTTCTGCTTCGCGGTCGCGGCATCGATGTCGCCGGCCACTACGATCACGGCATTGGCCGCGCCGTAGTAGGTGCGAAACCACTCCTTCACGTCGTCGAGCCTGGCGGCATCGAGGTCCTCCATGGAGCCGATGACCGTCCACGAATAAGGGTGATTCGTCGGATACAGCTTGGGAGTCAGGAAGTCCCAGACCATGCCGTACGGCTCGTTCTCCCCTTGCCGCTTCTCGTTCTGCACCACGCCGCGCTGCTCATCGAGCTTGGGCTGGCTGATGGCGCCGGTCAGATGCCCCATCCGGTCCGATTCCATCCAGAGGGCCAGATCAACGGCGTTGACCGGCACGTTCTGGAAATAGTTGGTGCGGTCCTCGTTGGTGGTGCCGTTCATGTCGGTGGCGCCGGCCTGCTCCAGCGGTCCGAAGAAGTCCTTGTCGTAGTTCTCGCTGCCGTTGAACATGAGGTGCTCGAACAGGTGGGCAAACCCGGTCCGGCCGGGGCGCTCATTCTTCGAGCCGACATGATACCAGACGTTGACTGCCACGATCGGCGCCTTGTGGTCCTCGTGAACGATGAGAGTCAGGCCGTTGGGGAGCACAAATCGCTGATAGGGGATGTCGATCGGGGTCTGCTTGCGCGCGGTGGGCGTTTGCGCCGGTATGGAGGAAGCCGTGACGGCGCAAAGCGTGGCGAACAGAATGGCTGGTCTCGATGACACGGCTGCCTCAGGTGAGGAGCGGAACGTGGGAACCCGTGGGAATAGACGTCCGGCACCGCCGGAAAGTTGCAGCGCCTACGCGAGGGGCTGGGTGCTGGGAGGCGGAGGCTGGTTGAACCCAAGCCAGTAGCGGGCTACCGACTGGATGGTGTCGCTGAACTCCTGATACCTGACCGGCCTCAGCACGCAGCTATTGGCCCCGAGCTGATAGCATTGGGCCAGCTGGCGCGGGTCGTTGGACGACGTGAGGACCACGACGGGGACCATGCAGGTCCGGGCGTTTCCCCTCACGGCCCGGAGGACACCGAGTCCGTCCACTCTAGGCAGTTGCAGATCGAGCAGAACCAAGTGGGGCAGGGGAGCGGTCTGGCGCCGCCTGAACTCGCCGCGTCCCAGCAGAAAATCGAGCGCTTCCTCGCCATCGCGCGCGACCTCTACGCAGCTTCCTGGATTGAGGTCTCGGAGAGGCCGGAGGGTCAGCTCTACCTCGCGTGGATCGTCTTCCACCAGCAGGATCACGACACTCGCCTGGCCGGCTCCAGGCCGGCTGGCATCGCGGCATCCCCGCCTCCTGCCGCTTCGGCCTGGCCGCTTCCCGGATCGCCCCCCTCCGCGGGTTTCCCCGAGCCCCCGGGCCCGCTGCCCAGGGTCAGATAGAACGTCGCGCCCGAATCCGGCTCCGACTCGGCCCATACCCGGCCACCGTGTTTGTGCGCAATGCGCTGGACGATGGCCAGGCCCGCCCCGTTGCCCTCGAACTCATCGGGGCGGTGGAGCCGCTGGAAGAGCCCGAACAGCTTGCCGGCATGGGCCATCCTGAACCCAACGCCGTTGTCCTGCACCGAGAGACCCGCCAGTCCATCGGCTTCGAGGGGCGCAATCCGAATGGCGGCCCGCTCGCGCGGGCGGGTGAACTTGACCGCGTTGGACAACAGCTGGGTAAGGGCGATCTTGGTCAGCACCGGATCGGCCTGGACCACCGGCAGCTCCTCCACCTGCCAATCGATCCGCCGGCCGTTGATCTGGGTCTTCAGCTGATCCACCACATCCTCGACCATTGTCGTCAGGCTGACCGGCCGGCGCAGCACGTCCTGCCGTCCGATGCGCGAGAGTCCTACGAGGTCGTCGATCAACGTGGCCATGTGATCGGCTGCCTCATGGATCCGCTCGGCGTAGTGGAGGGCGGTCGGATCCAGGTCCTTCCCGCAGTCGTCCAGCAGCAGTCGGGAAAAGCCGATTAGATGGCGCAACGGAGCCCGCACGTCGTGGGAGACGGAGTGCAACAGCGTCTCCAGCTCGGCCGTCGCGGCCCGGACGGCCGCTGCTCGCTCGGCCACCCGGCGCTCCAGCTCGCCGGTCTGACGGGCCAATCGCTCCCGCAGCCGCGCATGCTGAATCGCGATGGCCAGCGGATTGGCGATCTCCACCGCGATGTCCCGGTGCTCGGGTCCGAAGGCCGATTTGCTGGAGGAGGCCAGGACGATCTCTCCGATGACCTCTCGCTCTACCATGAGGGGCGCGGAGAAGAGCGATCGGAATCCCTCGGCGACCAGCTCCCGAACCGCCAGCGGAGGGTCGTCCACGGCAGACAGATCTTCCACGTACCGGACCCCACCGCTTCGGAGCAGCTCAGCGGGCCAGAGGTCTCTCATGGTCCGGGTAGCTGGAACCAGCTGGGCTCCACCGGAGTAGCCGGCGATCAGCTCGGCCTGGCTCTTCTCGAAATCGAACAGCATGACGGTGCAGCGCTGGCAGGGAACCATGCGGCGGACCCTTCCCAGTGCGGCACGGCCCACTTCCGCAGGCGATTGCGCCGCCAGGATGGCCTGGTCCATGTCGTGGAGCATGGTGAGGCGATCCGCCGACCGGCGGAGCTGATCCTCGGTGCGCTTCCGCTCGGTAATGTCGGTGACCATTCCGACGGTTCCCACCAGGGCTCCATCCTTGCCCAGAATCGGACTGGACGAAACCAGCCCCCACAGCTGGGTGCCGTCGCCCCGGCGGAAGCGGAGGTCGTGACTCTGTCCCGGCCGCGAGCCGTGCTGACTCAGGGCCCGCGGGGCGACCGAGCGGGATTCATTGTCGATGAACTCGAAGATGGGCCGCCCCAGCAGGCTGCCGTTGGCGTAACCCAGCAGATCGGCCATTCGCTGGTTGACGTACGTCATGACGCCGCGCTCGTCGGCCACCCAGATACCTTCCTGGGCCACGTCCACCAGCTGCTTGAATCGCTGCTCGCTTTCCTGCAAGGCCCGGGTCCGCTCTTCCAGGCGGGCCTGGCGTCCCTCGAAGGCGGCGGCGTGACTCAACGCTGCGCCCATGAGCCCGCCCAGCAGGCGGAGGGCCTTGGCGTCCCTGTCGCTGAAGGCCGCCGGGACCGGCGAGACCACTTTGAGCACGCCAACCACGCGCTGCCCGTCCTTGAGAGGCACCACCAGGAGTGACCGGATGCCCAACTTCCGGTAGGCCGGGTGGCCGATCCTGGGATCGGCATCGAGATCGTCTGAGCGCTGCAGCTCGCCCGTGCGTACCGCGAGTCCCGAGAGGCTGCTGCTCATTTTCAGCCGCGGCGCCTCCGTCCCCACATGGACCAGCGGAACCAGTTCCTCGCCTTCGATCGCCTCGATCACCGCTCCACTGGCGCCGGTAATGCCCTGGCTCCGCTCCGCAATGACCCGCATGACTGTCTCGGAGTCGAGGCCCGCGGTCGAGACGGCCTGTTCCACCTCCAGCACGGCCTGGAAGAGCTCGGTGTCGCTCCGCATCTCTTCCTCGGCCAGCTTGCGCTCGGTGATGTCGAACTCGGTGCCGAGGTAGCCGATCTGGCGCCCCGCTTCGTCGCGCATGGGCTCCCAGGAGCTGGAGCACCAGCGGGTCTGACCCGTGCGGGTGACCACCCGGTATTCCTGGTCCCTGAGTGCGCCGCCCTGGGCCATGCGGTCCCACTCGGCCAGGATGGCCGGACGATCATCATCGTGGATGTACTGGAGGAAATCCTGCTCTCTGAGCTCGTCGGCAGGGTAGCCGGTCAGGCGCTCGAATGCCGGGTTGGCGAATCGGAACTGCCGATCCATGTCATAGGCAATGACGCCCTCGCGCATGGTGGCGGTGACCGTCTGGATTTGGCTCCGCAGCTCCCCGACCAACCGCTCGGAACGCCGCCGCCAGCGCCGCTCCCTCCAGAGAAGGACGGCCAGGGCTACCAGAAGGATCAGTGCTGCGCCCGCTATGAGAGGAACGGCGCCCGGAGGCAGAATGAGTGGTCCCACCGATTCCTACGCAAGGATTTGGAAGTCGACTCCCCGAAGATACATCCCGGTGCCAGACTGGTCGAGGAGGCCCTCCCCCCCTACTCTTCCCCGATGGCCTTCCTGGACACCAAGCGGGACCAAGCCGCCTTCATCATTTTCGTCCTTGGTCTGGCCCTGACCTATGCCCTGTGGCCCTTCAGCACCGGTCTTCTGGGCGCCCCCGTCCTCTATATCGTGTTCGCCCCGATCTACCGCTGGCTCACCCGTTTCATGAAGCCCGGGTGGGCCGCCGGATTGGTGGTCCTCCTGGGTGTAATTCTGGTCCTGGGTCCGGGCGTATCCTTTGTGGGGGTCGTGGCCGCCGAGGCGCAAGATATGGCATCGGGCGTCATTAAGAGCCCGCTCCTCACCCGCCTGCGCGAGCTGCGGATCGGGCCCTATGATGTCGGCGCCCAGATCGAAGCGCTTGGCTCGCGGGTAGTTAGCTGGATCGGCTCGAGCGCCCTCGGCTTGCTGGGAACGGCCACCCGTCTCGGCATCCAGCTCACCATCACCTTCTTCGGGCTGTACTACCTCCTGCTGGCCCCCCACTCCGCCTGGAGGCAGGTCCAGCCCTTCATCCCCTTCGCGCGCCGCAACGCCGAGATTCTGCGGGACCGGTTCCGGGACGTCACCATCTCCACCCTGATCGGCACCGGCCTGACCGCCTCGGTTCAGGGACTTCTGGTCGGCCTGGCCTTCTGGATCACCGGGATACCCAACGCTCTCTTCTGGGGAGTGGTGACGGTGGTCGTGGCCATTCTGCCGGTCGTGGGTAGCGCCCTGGTATGGGGGCCGGGTGTCCTCCATCTGTATCTCGAGGGCCGGTACGGAATGGCCATCGGGCTGGCCATTTGGGGTGTCGTAGTCGTGGGCAACATAGACAACATCATCCGGCCCATGGTCTTTCGCCGGTGGGCCCAGATCCACCCGTTCATTACGGTCATTGGAGCCTTTGCCGGCATCCAGTACTTCGGGCTTCTGGGCCTGCTCGTCGGGCCGCTCGCGATCTCGTACTTTTTCGAGCTGATCCGCATGTACCGGGAGGAGTATCTCCAGGAAGACCCCGCCTCGGCCGAGATCATTCCTCATGCGGGGTCATCGAGACCCGCCGGCTGACGCCGTCCGCTTTCGTTTCTCCCAGAACAGAAACACCGGTACCCCGAGCGCTATGAGAGCAGTCCCCCTGATCGCGTTGGCGGGGTTGGACGCGGCGGAGCCGGCCACGACATATACCGCGGCCGCGAGGAATATCAGCGGCAGCACAGGGTATCCGGGCATGCGGAACCGTATGAGGGCATTCTCCCGCCCGCCCTGCTCCCGGGACCGGTAGACCAGCAGGGTGGCGGCGGTTGCCCCGAAGAAGATCCAGTCGCCAAACACTACGTAGTCGAGCAGGTCTCCATAGCGGCCGCTGATCGTGAGGAGGATGCCCCAGCCACCCTGAAAGAGGATCGCCGCTGAAGGCGTTCGATAGCGGGGGTGCAGGCGCGCGAGGCTGGGGAAGAAGAGCCCGTCGCGCGCCATCGCCTGGTACACCCGAGGTGAGACCAGGATCACGAGATTGAGAAATCCGAAGGTGGAAACCGCTATGCCCGCCGCAATGAGATTCCGGCCGGCCGGGCCCATCCAGAGATCCATGGCGTCGGCGGCGGGCGCGCTGCTGCGGGCCAGGCCGCCGACACCCAGCGTTCGCACATAGGCCAAATTGGCCAGCAGATACACCACCACCACGATGCTGACGCCTGCAAGCAACGCGCGGGGCAGGTTTCGTTCGGCCTCGATCAACTCCTCGGCCACGAAGTTCGTCTGTTGCCAGCCGCCAAAGGCAAACAGCACGGGCACCAGTGCTGCGCCGACTGCCAGTAACACCGGACCACCCTGAAGGGGCGGCGGCGATGCCGCCGGGGACCAGGAAGGAGCCGCACTGAGCCCCGCTGCGATCAGCAGCGCCAGGGCGCCGAGCTTGAGGACAGTGAAAACGTTCTGCGTCACCGCCCCGGGTTTCACGCCGACGTAATTGATGGCTGACAGAAATACGATGGCCGCCACTGCCAGGGGGAGCCGGCCGCCGGTACCCAGGCCGAGCAGGGCTGCTGTATAGCTGGCAAAGGTGACGGCCACCGCCGCGATGGCTCCTGTGGCAATAACCAGCAGGAGGGTCCACCCGTAGAGAAACGCGGGCAGTCTGCCGTACGCGTCGCGCAGGTAGACGTAACCGCCGCCTGCTACGGGCCTGCGCGCGCCGAGCTCGGCGAAGACGAGCGCGCCGATCATGGCGATCACCCCGCCGAGGACCCAGACGGCCAGTGTGAGCTCGACCGTGCGAACCCGCTCGGCGACAATGGCCGGGTTTAGAAATATCCCTGATCCAATGATGCCGCCGACGACCATCATGGTGCCGGAGAACAGGCCAATCTGGCGGGCATAAGTGCTGTTAGCTTGAGGCATGCGAGCGACCCTTCCCACCCGGAGTCTGGGCACCAGCGGGCTCCATTTGAGCACAGTGGGGTTCGGAGCATGGGCGGCGGGTGGAGGCGGTTGGGCCTTCGGGTGGGGGCCGCAGGACGACGCCGAATCGATCGCCAGCATCCGCCACGCCGTGGAACAGGGCATCAACTGGGTCGATACGGCCGCGGTGTACGGGCTGGGCCATTCCGAGCAGGTGGTGCGCCGGGCGCTCGAGGGACTTCCCGCGGGCGACCGGCCCTATGTCTTCACCAAGTGTGGTCTCGTCTGGGACGAGAACAGTCCCGAAGCCCCCCCGCGCCAGGTGCTGCGGCCGGAGTCCATTCGCGCCGAGTGTGAGGCGTCG
>DASVGF010000145.1:0-9272 GCA_036379675.1 Gemmatimonadales bacterium
GGCCGCGACACTCCCTCCCACGATTACGACCTCATCCACCAGAAGATCGAGGTCAGAAACTTCGACTGGAACGCGCCGGCCTTCGACGGCCGGGTGACCACGACGCTGGTTTCGTTGCGGCCCGGCCTCGACTCCATCGTATTGAACATGGGGAAACGGTTGGCGGTACGGAGCGTGACCACCGGGCCCCGCGGTGCGGCCGCCCGATTTACCCGGCCGGGTGACTCGATCGTCGTCCGCCTGCCCAAACCGGCCGGCTTCCGGGACACGGTGCGGTTCGCCATCGACTATCGCGGACGCATCACCCACGGGCGCGGGCTCTATTTCTTCAAGGCCGAGCCGGGCCGGCCGCACCGGCCGCAGCAGATCTACAGCGGCGGCGGCACCGACGGCAATCCGAACTGGATTCCGACGTACGGCCCCCCCAACGACAAGGCCACCTGGGAGCTGATCGCCACCGTCCCGCTGGCCTACACCGTGGTGTCCAACGGCCGGCTGGTCAGCGACAAGCCCAACCGTCCCGCCCGCGGCGCGCCGGTCAAGCCCGCGACACACACCGTTCACTGGAAGCAAGAGAAGCCGGCGTCGACCTACCTGATCTCGCTGGTGGCCGCGCCACTGGTGAAGGTCAGCGACCGCTGGCGTGGCATCCCGGTGGATTACTATGTCTACCGCGAGGACGTCCCGCTGGCCCGGCGATTGTTCGGCCACACCCCGGATATCCTGGAGACGTATACCAGGCTCACCGGCGTGAAGTATCCCTGGCCGGGCTACTCCCAGACCACGGTGGCCGACTTCATCGGCGGCATGGAGAACGTCGGCGCCACCACCCTGGTGGACTGGCTTCCGGATGCCGCCGCCTACCGCGACCGCCCCTGGTATCGCGAGGTGCTGATTCCCCACGAGGCCGCCCACCAGTGGTTCGGCAACCTGGTCACCACCGAGAACTGGTCCAACTACTGGCTCAACGAGGGATTGGCTGAGTACATGGTGGGGCAGTACTGGGCCATCAAGCGCGGGCGTTACGCCGAAGACGATTTCTATCTCGACGAGTACCGGCGGTTCCTGGCGAGCGACGCGCGGCGGCGGGTCCCGCTCGCCTCCTTCAACTCGAACAACGTCTACACCAAGGGCGCCCTCGTCATGCAGATGCTGAAGAAGCATCTGGGCCCGGAGCGGTTCTGGGCCTCGGTCAACCGGTACCTGACCCGCCACGCGTACGGCAACGCCCTCAGCGACGATCTGCGGAAGGCGGTCCTTCAGGCCACCGGCGAGAACCTGGACTGGTTCTGGGACCAGTGGGTGTACCAGGCCGGTTACCCCGAGTTTACCGTGACGCACGCATTCGACTCCACCTCGAATACGCTCGCACTGACGGTGAAGCAGGCCCAGGTGGACACCCTCGTCTTCCAGGGGACGGTGACGATCCGGGTGGGCACGCCGGCAGGCGACGTGCGGAAGCGGGTTCGGCTGGAACGGCGGGAGCAGACCTTCAACATCGAGGGGCTGAAGTCGCTCCCAACCATGGTGATCTTCGACGAGCAGAACGCCATGCTGAAGACGCTCCTCTTCGAGCAACCGACGCCCTGGCTGGCAGCCCAGCTCTCGAAGGACCCCGATCTCTGGAATCGAAGCTGGGTCATCGATCAGCTGGCCCGCCGCACCGGCGACTCACTGGCGGCCTCCGCGCTGGTCCGCGCCGCGAGAGGGGCGGATTACTACCTCACCCGGGCCCAGGCTGCCGCGGCCCTGCGAGGTTTCCCTTCGCCGGTGGCCTTTCCTGCCTTGCGCGAGGCCATGCGGGACACCTCCTCCGCCGTGCGAGAGGCGGCCGTCGCGGCGCTCGGCACTCTCGGCGGTGGCTTGGCGCAGGAGGTGGCCCTGGCGGCCTGGAAGGGTGACTCCAGTTACCAGGTGCGTGCGGCCGCGCTCTCGGCACTCGCCCGGATCGATTCGGTGGCCGCGCGCCCTGTCGTGCTGGCGGGATTGAAGACGCCTTCCTATCGCGACGTCATTCAGAACGCGGCCATCGCCGCGGCGGTGCAGGCACCCGATACGACAGTCATCGACGCGCTCGAGAAGATCCTGGGCCAGCAGCAGCTCCCATCGCTGGCGCTGGCCAGGCTGGCCTCGCAGGGCGACACCCGTGCGCTGGCGGCGCTGGTGCGGCACCGGGGCGACTCCCGGCCCTGGGTTAGACGTTGGGTGGAGGAGGCGATCGAGGAGCAGATCGAGCAAAAGTGAAACACAGGTTCTCGCTGGTGTGCTTTCACAAAAAATTGCCGCTTTTTGTAGTTTCACGCCGGAGCGGCAACTCGCCCCAGCCAGCTCATGACTGTCCCCATCGGCCCGGTGGCCTCCCGCGGATCCGCAGCTCGCGGCACCACCACGACCCGGTCGATGCCGGAGAGCCGGGCAATGGCGGCGGCGTTGGCCGCAGCCGAACGATCCTTCCCGCCCGGCGCCGTCAGCACCACGCCCAGGCAGGGGATCCCGGCAAGCTCGAGCGCGCTGAGCGTCAGAAGGGTGTGGTTGATGACGCCCATGCGGTCTACCGCCACTACCAGCGCGCATCCGCCGACCGCACGGGCCACATCGGTCATGTTCCACTCCCAGGTGACCGGGGTGAGCAGCCCGCCGGTCCCCTCGATCAGCAGGAACTCGGCATCCTCGGCATAGCGCTCGATCTTCAGCACGAGCGCGTCGAAGTCGATGGCGGCGTCGGCCCGCTCGCCGGCGAGCACCGCTGCTCCCGGGTCGGACAGCCGGAGGATGGCATGAGGCGGCTGGGCCTGTCCGGTGGCGTGGGCCAGGAGCACCCCGTCCTCCCGCACGGTGGGGGGCTCGGTGCAGCCGGTCTCGATCGGCTTGATGGCGACGACCTGCCGGCCGGCCCCCTTGAGGGCGTGCGCCAGCGCGCAGGCTACCCAGGTCTTGCCGACGTTGGTATCGGTGCCGGTGATCAGGATTCGCATGTCGGGAGACTACCGACCACCGGAGAGTCCGTCAACTTCTGGAGGTGCCATCAGTGCAGGTGAAACGTTTCGTGAGCGCGGCGCTCCTGGCCGGACTGGTGCCGGTGTTGGGCTCCGCGCCGGGCCACACCGCGCCCGCGGTTGACCCGTTCGTCTGGGGGGTCCAGGGGCACCCGGGCAAGCAGGTCGCCTACGCCGGCTCCGGCAATGGCCTGGCCCGGCAGCTCGCATATGTCCAACGGCTCGGGGCCACGCATTACCGGATCGACCTCTACCCGGATACTGCCGGCCGGCTCGATCCCGATCTCCAGCCGATTCTCGAGGCAGCCTCGTCCCGCAACGTCGTACTCCTGCCGGTTCTGGTCGGATATCCCGATACGGCCGCCTCGCTGCAGGCGAATTACCGGCGGGGCTACGCCATGGGATCGAGCTTTGCGGCCCGCTACCGCGGCCGCTTCAGCCATATCGAGGCCGGCAACGAGCTCGAGCTGACACCGCTCAGATTCACCGTGGATTCCAGCGTCCAGCCGGCCCGGATCGACCACTTCGAGGGCAGCGACCTCGACAATTACGTCCCCCACCTGCTGACCCGCACCACCTGGTTTCTGCGGGGTATGACAGATGGCATTCACCATGCCTCGCCCGGTACCAGGGTGATCATTAATGCCGGCTGGCGGCACTACGGCTTCTTCGAGGCGCTCCGGCGCGACAGCGTGGACTTCGATGTCTACGGGTATCACTGGTACTCGGAGATGGGCGACTTTGCCGCCGAAGCTCTGCCCCACCTGCCCGGCGACAAGGAGATCTGGGTGACCGAGGCCAACCGGCGGAACACCTCCCTCTCGTACAGCGATCCGGTGGAACAGGCTGCCTGGATCGCCCGCTTCAGCCGGAGAATGGCCGCCATCCCTCGGGTCCGGGCCCTGTTCATCTACGAGCTGTACGATCAGCCGGCCGTCGGCGCCACCCATCCGGAGTCGTACTACGGGCTGGTGGCCTGCTCGGATGAGACCTGCACCGGTCCGAAACGGCTCAAGCCCGCCTTCCACGCATATCGCGACGTGATCCGAGCGCAACGCTGATGCCGCACAACGTCGCCCTGATCACCACGATCGCCGCCGGCCTCGGCCTGGCCCTGGTCGTGGGATTCCTCGCGACCCGGGTCGGGGTGCCGCCGCTGGTGGGTTACCTGGTGGCCGGGATCATCGCCGGCCCCGCCACTCCGGGATTCGTGGCCGATGTCCAGCTCACCAGCCAGCTCGCCGAGATCGGCGTGATGCTGATGATGTTCGGGGTAGGGCTGCACTTCTCCCTCGATGACCTCATGGCGGTGCGCCGCATCGCCATACCCGGCGCGATGGTGCAGATCATCGGCGCCGCGGTGTCCGGAACGGCGGTAGCGATGTGGTGGGGCTGGAGTCTGGGCGCCGGCCTGGTGCTGGGTCTCGCGCTCTCGGTGGCCAGCACCGTGGTGCTGCTCCGGGCGCTGGAGGGCCGGGGCGTGCTGGAGTCGCTCAACGGCCGGATTGCGGTAGGCTGGCTGGTGGTGGAGGATCTCGTGGTGGTGCTGGTGCTCGTGCTCCTCCCGGCGCTGGCCGGAGTCCTCGGCGGGAAGGTGCCGGAGGCGGCCGCGAGTGGAGACCTCTGGCGATCACTCGGTGTGACCCTGGCCAAGGTGGCCGCCTTCGTGGCCCTCATGCTGGTGGTGGGCCGGCGGCTCCTGCCGCGGCTGCTCTGGGTGGTCGCCCGCACCGGATCGCGGGAGCTGTTCACCCTGGCTGTCATCTCGGCTTCGGTGGGGGTGGCCTACGCCTCGGCCGAGCTGTTCAGCGTCTCCTTCGCGCTGGGGGCGTTCTTCGCCGGCATGATGATGCGGGAATCGCCGCTGAGCCACCGGGCCGCGGAGGAGTCGCTCCCGCTGCGCGACGCGTTCTCCGTGCTGTTCTTCGTCTCGGTGGGAATGCTGTTCGAGCCCGACATTGTGCTGCGAGAACCGGTGAAGCTGCTGGCGGTCGTGGCCATCGTCATGGCGGGCAAGACGGCCGCCGCGGTGGCCCTGGTGCTCGCCTTCCGCTATCCGCTCACCACCGCGCTCACCGTCGGCGCCAGCCTGGCCCAGATCGGCGAGTTCTCCTTCATCCTGGCCGCGCTGGGCGTGGAGCTGGGACTGCTGCCGCCGGAAGGGCAGAGCCTCATCCTCGCGGGGGCGCTGATCTCCATCACCCTCAATCCCGTGGTGTTCGCCGCCATCGAGCCGGCCCAACGCTGGATCCGCCGCCGGTCGAGCGCCGCCCGCGCGGTGGAACGGCGGGACGATCCCCTCGCCGAGCTGCCAGCGTCGGTGGATGTGGAGACCCTCACGGGTCACGTGGTGCTGGTGGGCTACGGACGGGTGGGGACGCGGATCGCCGACGCCATGAACCAGCGGGGGATCCGCTACGTGGTGGCGGAGCAGAACCGCGAATCGGTCGAGCGCCTCCGCGAGCGGGGGATTCATGCGGTGACCGGCGACGCCGCGGATCCCGAGGTGCTGATCCAGGCCCACGTCGCGCGCGCGAGTCTCCTGGTCATCGCCACGCCGGACACGCTCAAGGTGCGGAAGATGGTGGAGACCGCCCGCACCCTGAATCCGCGCATCGGGACGCTGCTCCGCACCCACAGCGACGAGGAGGCCGAGCTGCTGCGGCAGGAGCGGGCGGGCCAGGTGTTCATGGGCGAGCACGAGCTGGCGCTGGCGATGACGCGGGAGGTGCTAGCGAGGATGAACCAGGACCCGATAATCCGATAACCTCCGGCCACTGACGGCGAGGTTGCCCAGCAGCCGGTTCTGGAAGGGATCCTCGTTGTTCCACCGCACCTCGAAGTGCATCCAGGGGTACCTCTCGTCACCCCAGGCTCCCATCCGGCCGAGCGTCTCCCCCTGGCTGACTCTGGTCTTCCGGCGGACGGAAACCGAGGCCGGGTCCAGATGGGCGTAGAAGGTCGCGAATCCCGCCCCATGTTCGATGTAGACGAACGGGCCGTGAGGCCCGCAGGTACTCTCGGACGACGGCTGGATGCAGATGTCGCTGACCGTTCCGTCCGCGGCCGCACCGACGGCCGTAGCCTCCGGCTGCTCCGGCCGAGGACGGAAGTCCAGGCTATAGCGGGAGATTCCGGCGTGACGGCAGTCGCGGTCCCCATCGGCCCGAACCCCACCCTCGCCCGCCGGACAGGCGGCAGTCGGGGTTCCGATCTCGGCGGTAAGGAGCGAGGTGGCAGCCGCTACCGGCAGGCGGAAGTCGAGCTGCACCACCACGCGGGCGAACCCGACGCTCTGGTCGCTGTAGGCCCCGACGTTGGCAACGCCGGGTGCGAGGGCTGTTACCTCACCGGACGGGGAGACCTGGGCAATGGAGGGTGCGCTGCTGGACCATTGGACCTCACGGCCGGTCAGGGAGTCACCCTGCAGGTCACGCACCGTGGCGGTGAGCTGCGTCCGCCCTCCCCTCTCCAGCATTACCGCAACGGGCGTGACGCTGACGTTCACACCCGGGGTGGGGATGTCGGCGGGTCCCGACTCGCAGGCAGCGGCCACGAGTAGGACGGCGAGCCGAGGGGCTCTGAAGGAACCCGGCATGTCCCTATGGTGGGACGGGGGGCGCCAGGCTGCAAGAGATGATTGCCGCCGAGCGAGAAGCTGAGGATATTCCGGTGACAGGGGGGCGTAGCTCAGTTGGTAGAGCAAGGGACTTTTAATCCCTAGGTCGTGGGTTCGAGTCCCACCGCCCTCACTCCATGTTGTTTCTCACCTTGGTCATCCTCGCGCTGTATTACCTCGCCGCTCACTGGCTGGGGGGTTGGCCCTTGGTCGGAATACTGCTTGCGGCTGACGTCGTTGGTGGCGGCTGGCCGCTAGCGCTGGTGGCTTCCCTCGCGTACCTCGCGTTCATCGGGAATTGGATGGGGCTTGGCCTCGTCGCTGGGTTCGCTCTCATGACCCTGGTGATCGTCGGCGTTTACGCCGAGCGCGAGGCGCGATGGTCTCCCTAGATCCCACGGCCATGAAGGAAAGGGTTTCCTTGTCCAGTTGGTGGTCCAGTTAAGGGCTATCTCTGGGTCCGATCCTGCCGAGACGTCGACAACCCAGGCGATGACTTTCGCAGTTCTCCACTCAAAGTCGCTGCATCAACCAACCATCAAAATCATGGGGTTAAGATGCTCAATCGTCCGTCACTATTTCAAATAGCGTTGACTGATCGGGCCTTACCGGTATCTGGACCTCAATAGCTGGACCCGGAGAGTTTAGTTTGGGGCTCGGAGTAGGGATTCGTCTTAGCTTCCTCACGGGCTGCTCCTTAGCCAGAACAAAGTAGGTAGGCACATCACCGCGACCCGTTCGGTACCCCACATAGACTTCGTTTACGTCCACACCACCACGTCGCTTCTCTGTCCTCAGGCGAACGCTCCCCTCCAAGGGGAAGCGCCAGAGGGCGAGCGATGGGGCAAAGTTCCCAACGGGCTATCTATTTGAGGTGCCGGGGGGTAGGTTCCGCTCAGAAAGGCTCCCTTCCCTGCCAAGGCCGGCTGTCCTCGCCGGACCCAAGGACCTACAGTGCAGCCCCTCGCGCGTGCCCCCTTCTTCGGGCGCCGCATCGTCATTTGCGACTACAACGCCCTGTTGATCTCGGTGACCGGCCTTCTACGTATGAGCGGCTACTGCGTGTTCCAGGCCTACGACGCCCATGCCGCGCGCGAGCTTTGCCGCGAGCTGCCGCACATCGAGATGCTGATCCTCAACACCACCGGGACCGGTACCGACACTCCGAGTCTGGTCCGCGAAATACGCGCAGGTCTCCCCCAACTCCCGGTGCTCCACATCGGCGTTTCGGTTCCGGAGGGAATGCCGGCCGACGTGCCGACCCTGGCAGAGACCTTCAGCGCCGACCAGCTGCTGATGAGCGTGAGCGCGCTCCTGCCCGAGCGGCGCGCCGCTCTCCGGACGGTGAGATGATGTGAAACCGTCTGGGACATTTTGCGGTTGCCTTCCGAGGGCCCCCGCCGATCTTACCTGAGTAACCCTCGTTCGATCAGCACTCCCGGCGAAAGCCGAGGCCGCAGGCCAGGGTCTTTGCCTCCTCCGCGACGCACCCCGAAAACGCAGTCCGTACAACCCAGGAGGCCGAGCTACCGAAGGGTGGCTCGTCATTCGCGTTTCGACAACTGATGGAAGTCAACGTCCTCCCGGAGAGAACTATGCGAGTGATAACTAGAAGCTCGAGGCGACTGATCCTGGCCCTGGCAGGGCTGGCCGCTGTGCCGGCTGCCGGCGCCCGTGAGCTGAGCGCGCAGGGCCAGGGCAGGGGGCAGCCGATCGTCCTGGCCGAGCAGGGAAGCTTCTCGGTCGGCGGACGGGTCGTCACCGGTTCGGGAACGTTCGACGCGACCATTCCCGGCGCGGGCTCCCGCAACGACGGCCAGGAGTTCCGGATCGATCAACTGTACGCCCAGTATCAGATACCCGTCGGCGCCAGGCGCCTTCCGATTGTCTTCATCCACGGCGGGGCCGGCACCGGCCGGGTGTGGGAGACGACGCCCGATGGCCGTGAAGGATTCGGGACGATCTTCCTGCGCCGAGGCTTCCCCGTCTACATCGTGGACTTTCCCCGTCGAGGCCGGGCGAGCATCCCCTCGTTTGTCGGGCCCCTGGGGAACCTGAACGGCACCCAGATCATCCCGGCCACCACCTTTGCCGTGGGCAGTCATCAGGCCTGGATCAGCTGGCGCCTCGGACCGGAGTACGGTACGCACTATGCGAGCTCGCAGTTCCCGAGAGATCCGGCGGCGATCGAGCAGTTCCTCCAGTCCACCGTCCCGCTCTTCTCGGACAACAACCAGGTCATCGTCGACGGCATTGTGGCGCTGCTCAACCGGATCGGCCCGGCGATTCTCGTGACCCACTCGCAGTCGGGCATCCACGGCTGGCTGGCGCGGGTCGCCAGCCCACACGTCAAGGGCATCATCACCTTCGAGGGCGGTTACGCCTTTCCCGAAGGCGCGGTGCCGGCGCCGTTGGCGCGCTGCAACGGAGACTTGATTGCCCAGGGATCCTCGATGCCGGCGGCCGACTTCCAGAAGCTGGTCGAAGTGCCCATTCTGGTCGTCTACGGCGACCACCAGCCGAGCTGCCCCATGCCGAACCTGATCCGGGATGGCCAGCAGCTCAGGCCCGTCTTTGGCCGAAATTTCGTGAATGCTCTGAACGAGCGCGGCGGAAGGGCTTCGTTCGTGTGGACGCCGGAGGTCGGCATCCGGGGG
>DASVGF010000146.1:0-4994 GCA_036379675.1 Gemmatimonadales bacterium
CCCTTGGTGCCGTCCTCCACCGGCAATTTCACCTCATCGCCCACCACATCCCGCACATACAGCATCTTGACCGGCACCATGATCGCGGCCAGGAGCGGCACGGCCACAAGCAGGCCCAGGAGGCCGAAGATGATCGACAGCACTCCCTGGGTGACAATGGTAAGCACTGGAGGAAGCTCCAGGCCTTTCTTCATCAGGAGCGGGAACAGCAGGTTGGATTCGACCTGCTGAATGGCGGTGTAGGCGAGCACCACGTACAGAGCTTTTTGCGGGCCATCGAGGAACGCCATGGCGATGGCGGGCACCGCCGACAGGATCGGTCCTACGATCGGCACGAACTCCAGGATCCCCGCAATGATGCCCAGCGCGATGGCGGCCTTGATGCCGAGGAGCATCAACACGACCGTGGTCATCGCGCCGACCACGAGCATGCCGATGAACTGGGTCACCAGCCACCGTCGCAGCATCGCTGCGGTGGCGGTGAGCACCTCACCTGCCCGCTGTCGCATGTCGTGGGGGAAGAGGTGCATCAACCCCCTGTGATACGTCCTCGCATCCACCGCCACGAAGATGGACACGAACGTGATCAGCAGTATCCCACCGAGCGCGGCCAGGGTCGAAGAGAAGAATCCGAATACATGCCGTCCGATGCCACCGATTTGCTCCACAAAGCTTTGCCCCAGGGAGGCGGGCCGATCGGCCTTCCGGTCGGTCTGCTGAACGGAATCCTGCCCGGCCCTGCGCTCTTTACCCCCACCCTGCTGGCCGGTATCCGCCCGGCCCGGCTGACCCGCGGTTCCGCTATCGGCCGGCGCCGCCTCGGGCGCCACCTGCTCCAGCACCTGCGTCACTCCCCGCTGCCGCTCGCGAACCCAGTGCTGGATCTTGACTACGGCCTGCGGCAGCTGGGTCTTCAGCTCATCCATCTGGCGGGTAATGCTGGGGGCCGACAGGGCCACGATGCCGAAGAGGCTCCCCAGAACGGCGAGGACGATGATTACTGCACCCAGGCCCCGGGGTACGCGCCTGCGCTCCAGCCCATCCACCCCGGCGGTGAGTGCCAGGCCGAACAGGATACCCAGGAATGTCAGCAGGACCACCGAGCGTCCGACCCACAGCAGCTGGAGCATGATGTAGAAGCCGGCGATGATCGCCAGCACGCGCAGGACATCCCGGGTGGGCCACGCGCCACGCTCGCCGTTTGCCATAGATGATCCTCGTCTAACGGAAGGAGAGGAGTCGAGCGCGGGAAAGAGCGCTGCTATGATGGAGGGGGCTGGAACCACCGGCTGTGACCCACACTACAAACGGCTGTACAGAACCCACCGGGCGGGGCACTTTTCCCCCCATGCGCACCATCATCGAGCCTTTCAAGATCAAATCGGTCGAGCCGATTCGCATGACGACCCACGCGGAACGGGAGGAGCGGCTCCGCGCCGCTGGGTTCAACGTGTTTCTGCTCCGGGCGGAGGACGTCCTGATCGACCTCCTCACCGACAGCGGAACGGCAGCCATGAGCTCGGAGCAATGGGCGGCGGTGATGCGGGGCGATGAGTCCTACGCCGGCAGCCGGTCGTGGTACCGGTTCGAGGCGGCGGTGCACGAGATCTTCGGATTCCGCCATGTCCTGCCCACCCACCAGGGGCGGGCGGCGGAACGGATTCTCTTCTCCACCCTGTGCCGGGCGGGGCACGTGGTGCCGAACAACACGCACTTCGACACCACCAGGGCCAACATCGAGTCCACCGGCGCCGAGGCACGCGACCTGGTCATCCCCGAGGGAAGAGTCCCCGC
This sequence comes from Gemmatimonadales bacterium, assembly GCA_036379675.1. Classification (GTDB taxonomy): domain Bacteria; phylum Gemmatimonadota; class Gemmatimonadetes; order Gemmatimonadales; family GWC2-71-9; genus CAVVWJ01. The sequence goes on from DASVGF010000146.1 coordinate 1,795, forward strand.
CGCCAAGCATCCTTTCAAGGGCAACATGGACGTGGAGCAGCTCCGCCGGCTCATCGCCGAGGTGGGGCGCGAGCGGATCCCGCTCTGCATGCTGACGGTGACCAACAATTCCGGCGGTGGGCAACCCGTGTCCATGGCAAACGTCCGAGCGGTATCGGCCCTCTGCCGGGAGCACGGCATCCCACTGTACATCGACGCCTGCCGGTTTGCGGAGAACGCCTACTTCATCAAGCTGCGTGAGGAGGGCTACGCCAGCCGCAGCCCGCTGGATATCGCCCGCGAGCTGTTCTCCTACGCGGACGGCTGCACCATGTCGGCCAAGAAGGACGGCATGGCCAATATCGGCGGCCTGCTGGCCACCAATGATGAGACGCTGGCCCGGAAAGAGCGGAATCTGCTCATCCTGACCGAGGGGTTTCCGACCTATGGGGGCATGGCCGGCCGGGATCTGGAGGCCATCGCGGTGGGACTGCATGAGGCCCTGGATGAGGACTATCTGCTGTATCGCATCACCTCGACGACCTATCTTGGCGAGCACATCGCCCAGGCCGGAGTGCCCATCGTGCAGCCACCGGGCGGCCATGCCATCTACATCGATGCCGCCGCGTTCTTCCCCCAGATCCCCCCGCTGGAGCTGCCGGGCCAGGCGCTGGTCGTCGAGCTCTATCGCGAGGCCGGGATCCGCGCCGTCGAAATCGGAACGGTGATGTTCGGCCGCCGAATCCCGGAGACCGGCGAGGAAACACCGGCGGGCATGGAGCTCGTCCGCCTGGCGATTCCACGCCGGGTCTATACCCAGAGCCATGTGGACTACGTGGTCGAGGCCATTCTGGCCGTGTGGCAACGGAAGGCGGCTGTCTCCGGCTATTGCTTCACGGAGCAGGCCCCCGTCCTGCGGCACTTCACGGCCCGGTTCGAGCCCCTCAGGCAATAAGCTCCTTCTGCAGCTGCCGGGCGGCCTCGTGGTGGCCGTGGAAAGCCGGGCCCACCTTCTCGACGAACTCCCTGAGCTCCCCATTCCTGATCGCGGGAAGCAGCGTCTCCTTCACGGCGTCCAGCACCGCCTGATGGAAGGCGATCTCGTGGGCGACATATGCCTTGTCGAACTCAGCGCCCGACTTGGCGCGCAGCTCCCGCATTGCTCTGGCGTGGACCGCAGCCAGGTCGAACTGCGTCGGCGGCGTCGGCCTCACCTTCAGCTTTGCGGCCAAGTCCCTCCCTTGCTGCCGGACCGCCTGGTGATCGTTCACAAACTGCTGGGCCAGCTCACGAACTTTCTTGTGGCGCGACTTCTCCAAGGCTAGCCGCCCGGTCTCGATGTCGTAGGTGTTTGCGGCATCGAAGATGGCGATGATGGTGGGGTCGTCCAGTTCGGGCGGCACGGTCGGGGGGACGGCAAAGGCGAGCGCCCCGAGCGCCAGCACAGGCAAGAGCAGGGTAGGCATGGCAGGTACTCCGGCTAGGGTGACGGTTGTGACTCCGGTGCCGAGCGGGCACCTACTACCACGCTACAGTAGTAAGTACAAGAAGTCAAGGTCTTATTTGACTTATTGTCAGCAGGCGCCTTTCCCCATATCCTTGGGGACATCCTGCGCGGAGGGACCGCCTGAAAGTCTGGGAACAACGCTTCAACGAGAGTACCCGGGGACGGGTCATTGCTCTGCTCCGCCGCGGCACCCGCACCGTGGACGAGATGGCCAATGCTCTGGGCATTACGGACAATGCGGTCCGGGCGCAGCTCGCAGCGCTCGAACGTGATGGTCTGGTGCGGCAGCACGGGCTCAGGCGCGGTGCCGGAAAGCCGTCGTTCTCGTATGCCCTCGCACCCGAGTTCGAGCCTCTCTTATCCAGCGCCTATATTCCGCTGCTGGTACGCCTCCTCCGGGCGCTGAACGAGCGGCTGTCCCAGGCCGAGATCGCGCAACTTCTGCGGTCGGTGGGACGGCGCTGGGCTGCCGAGCTCCGCGCTCCTCCCGGCGATGTCAGGGCCCGGACCGTGGCCGCCAGCGCGCTCCTGAACGAGCTGGGAGGCGTGACTGAGGTAGAGGAGCACGAGGGAAGACCCGTCATCCGGGGCTACAGCTGTCCGCTCAACCTTGCGGTCAAGGAGAATCCCCGCATGTGCCTGGCCCTCGAGACCCTGCTGTCGGAGCTGATCGGAAAGCCGGTACGGGAGTGCTGCGAGCGGGACGGCGAGAAGGCGCGGTGCTGTTTCGAGGTAGGCGCGGAAGCGGCGAAGCGGGGAGGCAGATGACCCTCCGGACCCTTCCCCACCTACCCGCTTACCGTATACACCTCTTCCCGGACCGGCCGGAACCCCCGCTTGATGTAGTTGGGTAACGCAGCCGGATGGTCCAGGGTGCAGGTGTGCAGCCACACTCGCGCCGGCCGTAAACTCCATGCGGTGTGGGCGGCGCGGCTTAACAGATATTTTCCCCACCCCCGTCCGATGAAATCCGGAAGCAGCCCGAAGTAGGCGATCTCGACCGAGCGATCCTCATGCTCCCGCAGCTCGAAGTATCCGGCGGGCCGGGATTCCCACGACATGACCCAGATCGAAACTCCCGGGTTCGCGAGATGCCCGCGGATCGTCTCGTCGCTCCAGGACAGGCGGTCGGTCCAATGGAAGGCACGGCCCACTTCGGCGTAGAGAAATCGGAAGAGCTCGGCTGGGCAGCGCTCCATCCGCTGTATGACGGGCGCCGGGTCCGGCGTCGCAGATGCCACGAGCTCCTCGGGCGATCGCATCTCGAGGTAGGTTCGGGTTACGAGCATGGTGCCCACCGTTCCTCCAGCCGCCGTGAGCCTCGTCGGTCCATGAACAAAGGATGGGCAAACGAAACGACCCCGGCAACACGCCGGGGTCGTCTGGTTCTCCTGCTGGAACCGCTTACTGAGCGGGCGCTGCGGCGCTGTCGGCCGGTGCCGCGCTGTCGGACGGTGCAGCCGCACCCGTGGTATCGGTCCAGGCGCCGGTGGTGTCGCCGGTCTGAACTTCACCCTGGGCACCCACGCTGTCCGCGCCGGTGCTCGGCTCGGCGGTGGTGGTGTCCTCGGCGACGTAGGTGCTGTCGTCCGAGACCTGACCCATGGTGCTGTCGGTCGGGGTTGCCTGCGCGGTGTCAGCCGCCACCGCCGTAGTGTCGCCCCGGTCCGGAGCGGCGCCTACTTCATCTTCGGTTCTGCCAGCGCAGCCCATA
>DASVGF010000147.1:0-16290 GCA_036379675.1 Gemmatimonadales bacterium
GTCGGCGAGCCGAACTTCTTGTCGATGACGACATTTCTGCCCTTGGGACCGAGGGTGACCTTCACCGCCTCGGCAAGCTGATCGACGCCCCGCTTGAGCCGGGACCGCGCGTCGGTATTGAAGAGAAGCTCTTTTGCTGCCATGTCTGCGTCTCCTGAATGGGTTCGAGCTGGGCCGGCCGTTCCGGCTCACCTCGGGTTCGATTTAGCTGATCTTCGCCAACACGTCGCCGGCCTTGATGATGATCACCTCATCGCCGCCGAGCTGGAACGGGGTGCCACTGTACTTGCCGTAGATCACGCTGTCCCCAACCTTGAGATCCATCGGGACGCGCTCGCCCTTCTCGACTCGGCCGGGACCCACCGCGATAACCTCGCCCTGGGTGGGCTTTTCCTTCGCCGTGTCCGGGATGTAGAGGCCGCCCCGCATCGTTTCTGCCTCATCGGACGGCATGATAACGACCCGGTCCTCAAGCGGCTGGATCTTGACGCTGGGTTTGGCCTTGGTAGCAGTTGCCATCGGTACGACCTCCACTACAATTGGATGGGTTTCACGTTAAGATGAATTGTTGCAAAGGTTTGGCACTCAGCGCATGAGAGTGCTAAGACCGCAAAGATACGAACAACGCACCTCATGTCAAGCGGGCCAATTCAATCCCCTCGCGGGAGCAATCGCAGTGCCCAGGATGTGTGTCAGGATGGCAGACGAGGCGAACCGGGGGACAGGCGAAGGGGCCGGTGGGCTGTCAATGCGACCATCGTCGTGGGAAGGATGTGCCGCTCCGTCCCCCGGCGCGTCTTACAGGTCGAACCGCACCTCGAAGCCCAAATACTGGCTCTGCTGCCGGAAGAACTGGCGCTGGGTAGAAAGTCCGTCGTGGGCGATAAGGGCCATGCCCACCTGCCGGTTGCGGCCGGGGGTCGCGAGGGCCATGCCCACTTTGGCGGAGCTGCTCATCCGCCAGCTGGTGGCGGAGGTGGCTTCGGTATAGAACCCGATCACCGGCTGGAGGGACGCGGCCCCATCCGGCCGAGCCCTGCCCCGGTAGTCCACCGCGAACGCGGCCGCCGGCTTGGGAAGGTCGAGCCCGTCCTGGAACACGTAGCTGGCGCCGATGGTAAACCGCCATTGCTCCAGCCCGTACGCCACCCACCCGGTGAGGACCTCCCGAGTCCAATCGAGCCGGCTGATTTGAAACCGCTCGCCGTACTCGTCACCCAGGTGGCTGCTCTCGTGGTAGAGCTCCAGGGTGAGAGCCCAGCGGCCCAGCAGGGCGGTGGTATTGAGGCCTGCCAGCCAGTCCACGCTGATCAGTGAGCTCTTGGCGTCGGCCAGACTGAAGCGCCCGTACACCTGGGAGCCGAAGCCGACCACGATGGGGCGCTCCCCGCGCCGGAGGGCCACCACGGGGAAGTTTTCGCCCAGCACGGCCTCCGCCTCGCGCTCTTCACCGAAGCGGCTGTCGCCGCGCCGGGCGGAGATGACGCGGCCAACCATGCCGTGGACTCGGGGGGACGCCTCGGGAAGCTCGAAGCTTCGGACGGCGGGAAAGAACCGCTCCTGCGTCATCGCAGGGGATGACCAGAGCAGGAGCCCTACGCCGAGCGCGAGGGTGGCTCGGATGCTTGACATTGGGTAACCGTCTCGGGATTATCCGCGGGCCAGCGCCGCAAAGGAAATATGCCGAGAAGATGCTGCGCACTTTGCGGCCGCGCAATAACCACCCCCTTAACCGCTTCGGGAGTGCTGCCATGATGGTGTGGAGTTGGATTGTCGGTGCGTCGCTGGCCGTCTCGCCGGACGGCCCCACTCCTCCGCCGACGGTGACGGTCTCGATCGATTCGTCGCGGCACGAGCTGACGGTGACCAGCGGGCCGTTCGACCTCCCCAACATGCCGCCGATGGAAGATCACGCCATGATGGATCTGGGCATGTCGCATGACACCAGGATCCAGCGGTTCGAGTGGCCGGTGGACGGCTGGTTTCGCGGCTTCCGGGTCGAGCTGGTTGATGGCCGGGGCCGGGCCGTCCCGCCGCACGTCATGCACCACATGATCATGGTGAATTTCAGCCGGCGCCAGCTGCTGTATGCAGCGGCGGAACGGTTGATGGGCACCGGCACGGAGACCGAAGAGGTGAGCGTCCCCAAGACGATTGGTGTCCCGATGAAGCCGGGCATGAAGCTCGGGATGTACATCGCCTGGCATAACGACACCGGACAGGATCTCGAGGGCGTCCACCTGAAGCTGACGATGCTCTGGACCCCCAAGAACCAGAACCCCCGGCCGGTGAACGCCCTGCCTATTTACATGGACGTGAACCTGACGGTGGGCGGCACCAACACCTTCGATGTGCCCCCCGGCAAGTCCACCAAGGCGTACGAATTCGTACTGCCGGTGGGCGGCCGGCTGTTAGGCGTGGGTGGGCATATGCATGACTATGGATCGCGGGTGCGGCTGGAGGACGCCACCTCGGGCAAGGTGCTGACCCAGGTCACTGCTCAAAGGGATTCTGCCGGCAAGCTGATCAAAGTCAGCCGAAAGCTCTTCGGAGTCAGTGGCGAGGGGCTGCGGCTGAAGGCCAAGCGGCGCTACCGCGTGGTCGCGGAGTACGATAACCCGACCGGGCAGACCCTCCACCGAGGCGCCATGGCGAGCATGGTCGGCCTCTTCGTGCCCGAGGACATGAAACGGTGGCCGGCGATCGATCCCCGGGATCCCACCTACCGGCGCGATCTGGCGTCACTGGATGGGCGCGGGGCGGCTGAGTCGGGCATGCACCAGCATGGCGGGAGCAAGCCGGTCGAAAGCGGGTCCCACGAAGATCATACGGGGCACGACTAGCGCGGGAAGGAGGGGAAGGACCTTTGGGGCTTTTCCCTCCCTCCAGTCTACTGCACGATCCGCCGTACTCCCACCCAACGCCTGTACCACCACCGCCCATAGGGATCCCCGGCGCTCAACGTGCTGATCTGCACGCCTCGAGTGGCGCTGTGGATGAACCGGCCGCCGCCGATGTACAGACCCACGTGGGTGACCTGGCCCCCGCGGTTCGAAAAGGTCAGGATGTCGGCGGGCGCGAGCTGTTTGAGGCTGCGATCGACCTTCCGTCCTTCTTTCGCCTGGTCGACACTCCGCCGTGGCAGAGCAATCCCGTGCTTGCGGTAGGAGTACTGGATGAGACCGGAGCAATCAAAGCCCTCGCCATTGGCGCCCGTCCCGCCGTACTCATAGGGACGCCCCATGGCATCAGTCGCCGTGGCGATGATGGAGTCCGCCAGAGTCGGGCGGCCCGATCCCTGGGGTTCCGGCACACCGACGTCGGTCGCCGGGTCTCCAGTGGGCCTGAGAACCGGTGCACCGGCGGGATTGGGAAGCGGCCTGCGCTCCTCGGGGGCCGGCCCCCGGCCGAGGTGAATTCCCAATCCGGCGGCCAATTCGAATCCGCTCCTGCGGCCCACGGACAACTCCCGCCACCGTCCCTCGACGCCAACCGACAGGAACGAGGTGGGAACAACGTCGTACCCCGCACCTGCCGACCAGGAGCCCCAGGCGGTCGAGAAGCTGGTGGTACTGTCACTTCCCATCCCACCGCTGAGGCCGGCCACGAGGTATGGCCCGTCGCCACCCCGGCGGAAGACTGTGAGATCGGCCCCTACCCCGGCGAAGCCGCCGGCCCGGTTGACCCGAGCCAGATAGTCGCCATGCACCTGCACCGCGAGAGCCCCTCTGATCGGGCGAATGAAGCCGAGCCGGTAAGTGGTCCAGCCGGGTGAGTCATAAAACCTTCCGATCCGCGCCTCCACCACCTGGGCCTGGACCGGGTCGGACATACCGCCCAGAACGAGCGCTGCGCCAAGCAGCGTGAACTTCATGGCTTCCCCCTGTCGTGCTCTCTTGTCGGGCGGCCACTGCGCACGTCAACCAGATACACATCACCTGGCTCGCAGCGATTCCAGAGCCGCGCACGAATGGTCGAATCGTTGAGGAAAACGGGAGCTGAGCCGGTATAAAGGAGGGGGACCTTGACCCGGGTGCCACCATGCCGAATTTCGATGCCTCGCTCACTGCAGCGGGCACCGTTGGAGTCTACCGCCTCACGCCGCAGCGTGAACCAGATCTCCACTCCATCGCCGTTCCTGGCGACGAGCGAGTCGGCCTGAATTACGCGGCCCGAGTCGGCCGGGGTTCCGGCAGTCCCGCCGGAGCTGTCGCGGCATCCCGCGACGGCGGCGAGTCCCCCGACTACAGTGACAACTCCCTGGCGAAGCCGCGGCATCAGATCTGTTGCGAAGGTTCCGGGGACGCCACCTCGGCTTCCGCCGGCTCCTCGACTACAAACTCGGTGGTGTCGGGCGTGCCGTCTTCCGTCACGGCCAGCACTTCCCGTACTTCCGGAGACCGACGCAGGTAGCGGAGCCAGACGATCAGGCAGGCAAAGCCCGCCACTCCACCACAGACGGCTGTGATGGCGAGCCCTCGCACGGGGTCGTCCAGCTTCAAGGCGATGAGGGCGCCGGCGACAGCCCCGAAAAACGAAGCTGCCCACGCCAGGAATGGTGTGAGCAGCCATCCGAAGATGCGAAAGAGGAGTCGGACCCAGCGCATCGGCTCAGGCGCGACGCCTCCCCAGGGCGGACAGGGCGGTGGCGAGCGCCAGTCCTGGCAGGAACGCCACACCGAAGGTTGCCAGATTCCAACCCGCGCCCGGGAAGTGCAGCAGCACGGCGGCCACGGCCACCACAATGGCAAACCCCAGCGCGGCCCCGATGGCGGTGCCCGCGGAGGGGCGCCCATTTTTCTCGGTCTGATTGGCCAGGATCCAGGCACCCATCCAGGGAAGGAACGTTCCCACCATCCACCACACCGGATGGTACCACCAGTTGCTGCCGCCGCCGACATCCAGCCAGCGATGGCTGTAGGTGCCGATGTTCTGGAGCAGCATCACGTCGACCAGCAGAAACACGACTGTAGCGCCGAGTCCGATTCCTGCGGCGCCGGCGATCCCCTCGATCGTGAGGGGACGGGTCCACCAGCCGGGCAGGATAGTCACGGCCGCCACACCCAACACCAGGATCACGGCTCCGACGACGGTTTCGGCTGGCCCCTCCAGAAAGCGCGACACAAGCGAGAAGAGCAGCACGAAGATGCTCTCGAGCAGGCCCAGTTTGACGGATCCCTGGACAATGGCGGGGACACTGGTAAGGTCGTGCTCGCCCTTCGTTTGCGCCGTCGAAGTCATGCCCACTCCGGAGGGGTTGAGGTTCCCAAGTATACCGCACTCTCGGCGGCCCGGCCAAGGGGCGGCACTCAGGTAGCCCAGGTCAAAACCACGGCCACATCAGTCAGCGCCCAGGCAGCGAGCGCCTGGTACATGCCCCTCTGGTGCTGCGCAGGATCCATCGTGGACTGGCGCCGGAGCCATGGCACCAGCACCCCTCCCCAGGCCGCAGCGCACAATCCGAGCATCCCCCAACGCCACGCGTCCTCCGCGCCCCAGCCGGAGCGCGCGCCGGCCGCGGTAAACAAGCCGAACGCCAGCACCGCCGCTCCGATCGAGGCCAAGAGGCTCCGCCGAATGCCCAGGATACCGGCGAGCGTCCGGTCCCCACGCCGGCGGTCTTCCTCCAGTTGATAGATCTGGGTGAGTGGGTAGAGCGCCGCAAACAAGGGGCAGAAGGCCAGGAGGACGAGGCTCCGCGCTGGATCGAGCGGCAATCCCGTGGCGGCCCAACCCGCGTAGGGTGTCAGGGTCCCAAAGCCCGCCATATTGATGATCCAGTCGGCGCCTGGAACCGTCTTGAGCCGAAGTGGTGGAACCGAATAAAGCACCGACAGCCCCAGGCACACGGCGTACGCGATCCGGTAGGGAGTCGGAAGCAGGACTGCACCAAGCAGGCCGAGTGCCATGAGGCCCAGGCCGAATCCGGCCAGATGCGGTGGTGGCGGAGGCGGCCGGCGGAGGTATGCGATGTCCCCTTCGTCCCGGTCGTACGCGCTGTTCAGCGCGAGGGTCCCTCCGTTCAGGCAGACCACCCACAACACAGCGCCAAGCAGCGCCCGACTGAGACGCTCGCCGTGTAGCGCGCCGGGAAGTCCGGCCGCCAACAGATAGCCCACCAGTGTATGAGCCGCCATGATCGGCCACTCGGCCGGGCGGGTATGCAGCAGGTAATCGAATCTGGAGCCGAGCAGCTGATAGCCTGCCCGGCGCGCCGACATCACCACGTCAGGCCCAGATGTCCGGCCGCAAGGTGGAGACCCCGCAGGGTAAGATCGGGATCAGTGAGCTCGATGGTGGTGGTAAGCGGTGCGACGACGGAAGCGAGACCACCAGTCGCGACCACGCGTGGCTTGCCCCCACCGGGCCATTCGGCCCGGATCCGGCGTACCATACCGTCCACGGCGTCGGCGGCACCGTACAATACGCCGGCCTGGATGCACTCTTCGGTGCGACGCCCGATGACGCGGCTGGGCGCGCGAAGTTCGGTAGCCGGCAGCTTGGCCGCCCGCCGGGTCAGCTGGTCGGCCGAGGTGCGAAGCCCCGGCATGATGGCGCCGCCGAGGAAGCGGGCGTCCGCGGTGACGCAGTCGAAGGTGGTGGCGGTGCCGAAATCCACCACCAGACTGTCGGCGTGGAACAGCGCCACGGCGGCCAGCACATTCACGATCCGGTCGGCGCCGACAGTCAGCGGCTCATCCACGTCGAGCGTGACCGGAAGGGGGGATCGCGCATCCACGGCAATGCCGGTGCATCCGGTGGCCAGCGCCACCCCCTGCACAATGCTCTGGGTGACGGCCGGAGCCACTGACGCAAGACAGACGGCGCGCACTTCATTGGGCGAGTGCCCGCCCTGCACGAGAAACCCAGCGATGGCGCTCCCCCACTCGTCGGGGGTGCGGTCGGGGTTGGTGGTCAGGCGCCAGTGCGCCTCCAACTCCCGGCCGCCGAAGAGGCCCACAGTGATCTCGGTGTTCCCGATGTCGAGCGCAAGGAGCATGGTCGAGTTACCGGCTGTGAGAGACCGCGGCCAATTCCACCGGGCCGCTCCGGAGAGAGATGTCGGGACCCTGCGGCGGCCGGATCAGGAGCGCACCATCGGCGTGGATCCCCATCGCCGTTCCCACGGCGGGTTCAGTCACTCTGCGCCCACGCAGCCAGTCGCGCCGCGCAAACCGGCTCATTTCGGCGGCTGAAAGCTGTCCTGCGCCCAGGTCGAGATCTCGCAAGGCCGCCACGACCGGATCGGCCAGGTCATCGGCCACCGCGTCAGGCCGATGGTGAGCCAGCGAGACAGCCACTCCGGCCAGCTCGGTGGGGACGCGATTGCGGACATTGACCCCGATGCCAACAGCAATCCAGCCCAGGGTGTCACCCTGCCAGCGGGCTTCGCAGAGCACACCGCCGAGCTTGCGCCCGTCCAGTATGATGTCGTTGGGCCATTTGAGTCCGATCCGGCAACCCGCATACGCCTCGATGGACTCGGCCACCGCCAAGCCCACCCGCAAGCTGGTGACCTCGACCCCCGCCGCGGTGGAGGGCCGGAACAGCACGCTGAGCCATAAGCCTCCGGGCGGCGAACGCCACGCTCGACCGCGGGAGCCCCGACCTTCGAGTTGCTCGCCCGCAATCACCGCCGTGCCCGCCTCCGCTCCTTCCCCGGCCAGCCGGTGGATCACATCCATGGTCGAGCTGACCCGCTCGAAGTAATGCTGGCGGATCATGTCCAGCCTCGAGTGAGCAGCAGCGCGGCGCCGAACGCCATCCGGTACCACGCAAAGGCGGCAAAGCTGTGATGCGATACATAGGAGAGGAACGCCCGCACGACGACCAAGGCCGACAGGAACGAGACGACCAACCCTACGGCGAACATCGGGAAATCGGTCGGCGCGAGCGCCGGGAGGCTCTTGAGCAGATCGTAGGTCGTGGCCGCCAGCATGATCGGGATGGCCAGGAAGAACGAGAACTCCGTGGCCGCGGTCCGCGACAGGCCCAGCGCATAAGCCCCCATGATCGTGGCGCCGGACCGTGAGGTGCCGGGCACCAGCGACAGCACCTGCGCCAGCCCGATGCCCAGGGCGGTGCGCGGCGGCACCAGGGTCGGGTCTTGAAATCGGGTGCGCGGGGCCAAACGCTCGATCAGAAGTATGAGCACTCCCCCCAGCATCAGAGCAACCGCCACCACGGTCGGATTGAACAGCCGCTCCTTGATCCAGTCGTGAATGGCGAACCCCACCACCGCGGCCGGCAGGAACGCGATGAGCAGGTTGCCGATGAAGCGCCGGCTCGGGGGATCGTGTCTTGCCGCCAGGACGGTGCGGGCGAGCCGGCGGCGGTAGAGCCACACGATGGCGAGAATGGCACCCAGTTGGATGAAGATGCCGAAAGTCTTCGCCCGTCCATCGACCAGGCCGAGCCAGTCGCTCACTACAATGAGATGCCCGGTGGAGGAGACCGGGATGAACTCCGTCGCCCCTTCCACCAGCCCCAGCACCGCCGCCTTCCACAGCAGGTCAAACGACACTGCTGCGCCTCACGCGACCACTTCCCGGTAGTAGTCCTCATACATGGGGACGATCCGGTCGGCAGAGTACTGCTCGGCCTTGGCTATCGCGGCCGCCCGCATGGCGGCGTGGCGTTCCGGGTCCCGCAGCAGCTCCACCGCCCGCCGTCCCATCGCCTCGACGGAGCCGACCGGCTCCAGGATCCCGTTGACACCGTCGTCGATTACCTCTTGCAGCCCTCCTGCCCTGCTCGCGACCACCGGCGCCCCGCACGCCATCGCTTCCAAGGCGGCGAGCCCGAACGACTCGGTCTGCGAGGGCAGGATGAAGAGATCACTGGCCTGGAGCAGCGACGCCACGGAATCGAGCCGGCCGAGGAACCGGACATCGCCGGTGACGGCGAGATCACGGGCCTCATTTTCGGCATCGACCCGTTCGGGGCCGTCGCCGATCATGATCAGCGTAGCCGGCATGGCTCTTCTCACTCGTGCGAATACGCGCACGACGTCCTTGACCCGTTTCACCTCGCGGAAGTTGGAAACGTGGGTCACCACCTTGTGCCCTTCCGGGGCGACGGTCCCGCGGCAGGACGTATTGCCCGGCCGATACTCCTGAAGATTTACGAAGTTGGGGATCACGCGCACATCGCAGCTCCCGCAGCCGAATGCCCGGTAGGTTTCGTCTCGCAGGTACTGGGAGACCGCGGTGACCCCGTCCGACTGCTCGATGGAGAACTTGGTGATGGCGTAGAAGCTGGACTCCTGTCCCACCAGGGTGATGTCGGTCCCGTGCAGGGTCGTGATCACCCGGAGCGGCCGCTCCACTTTGAGCATCTCGCGCGCCAGGTAGGCGGTGGTGGCGTGGGGGATGGCGTAGTGCACGTGCAGCAGCTCGAGGTCTTCCCGAAGGACCACCTCGTGTTGCTTGGACGCCAGCGCGAGCGTGTAAGGGAAATGGTCAAACAGAGGATACCGCCCCATCCGGGTCTCGACCTGATGAAAAAAAACCCGCTCGGTGTATCCCCTCAGCCGGAACGGAGAGTCGTAGGTGATGAAGTGCACCTGATGGCCCCGGCGCGCCAGCTCCAGTCCCAGCTCGGTGGCAACCGCTCCCGATCCGCCGTAGGTGGGATAGCAGGTAATCCCAATTCTCATTGAGCTGGGAGCTGGGAGCTGGGAGCTGGGAGCTCGACTGGTGCAATTGATCCCTGGTACATCATTCAACCTCTTCTTTAGCTGAGGATACAGCTCCTAGCTTCTAGCTTCTGGCTCCTAGCTCCAAGCTCACGCTCCCAGCTCTCTCCCACAGCCCCGCAATCTCCTCCGCCAGCCTCTCGGGCGGACGAGTGGCGTCCAGCATCACGACATGGCCCGCGAGCTGGTGGCGGAACCAGGTTTCCTGACGCTTGGCGTACTGGCGCGTCCCGATGGTGATGGCCTGGGCCACCGTGTTGCGGGGACGCTTGCCATGGAGATACTCCACGGCTTCCCGGATGCCGATCCCGTCGAGGCCGGGCGCGGTGGGAGCGTGACCTTCGGCCAGCACGGCGGCCACTTCCTCGATGAGCCCCCGGCGCACCATCTCCTCGGCCCGCCGCGCAATGCGCTGGTGCAGCACCGGCCGGGGGACAGTCAGAACAATGTACCACGGGTCCAGGGATCCTTGCGCCCGGGCCGCCTGCTGCCAATGGGAAAGCGGGTAGCCGCTCAAGAGTGCAACCTCGATGGCGCGAGCGGCGCGTTGCCTTCCACCGCCGCGGAACCCGGGGTCGAGCCGCCCGGCCCAGCGGAGCAGCTCGATGGGCTCGAGTCGCGCCGTCCACGCGTCCAGCGAGCGGCGCCTGGCGGGGTCCAGTCCCGGCTCGGCAAAGAGTCCCTCCGCCAGGGCGCGCACGTAAAGGCCAGTGCCACCCACCACCATGGGCAGCTTGCCCCGGGCACGGATGTCGGCCAGCCAACCCACCCCATCGCGGGCAAAATGACCCGCGCTGTAGCGCGACCCGGGCGCGACCAGGTCGATGCCATGGTGCGGCACGCGGGCCCGCTCCTTCCGGGTCGGTTTGGCGGTCCCGATATCGAGCCGGCGATAGACCTGGCGGGAATCTGCGGAAATGATCTCGAGGGGCCAGAGCGAGCCGAGGGCAACCGCCACTGCCGTTTTTCCTACCGCAGTCGGGCCCACCAAAACCGGGACTCTACCGGCGGCCAAACCGGCGCTCCAGCTCCTCGCGGGGCAACTGCACAATGGTGGCCCGGCCATGTACGTCATGCGGCGGCAGGTCGGTGGCGAACAGGCGAACGAGCAACGACCGCATCTCGCGTTGGTCCAGGTGCTCGCCGGCCTTCACCGCCGCGCGGCAGGCGTAGGTGGCCGCGAACCGCTCGAGCCGGTTAGCCCAGCCCCCGAACCGTCCGCGCGCCAGATCGGCCACCATCTCCCGAAAGCACCCAGCCGCATCGAATCTCGGATGGGGAGAGGGAACCGCATGGACCACTACCGTGCGGCCTCCGAAGGGCTCGGCCTCGAAGCCGACGCGCCGAAGCTGCTCGCGGTGAGACTCGAAAGCGTCGAGCTCCTCATCCGTCAGCTCGATGGTGAGCGGCAGCAGCAGCCGCTGGGCAGGGGCTCCGCTCCCCGCGAGCTGCCCGAGCACCGCCTCGTACAACACGCGCTCATGGGCGGAGTGCTGATCCACGATGATCACCCCGGCGGGTCCTTCGTACATGATGTAGCTGTCGAAAATCTGAACCAGCGGCACATCGAACCCGCCCGGCTCCGGCTGAGCGACCGGCAGCGCGTCCACTGGACCGGGAACCGGCGGCGAGAAGAGATCGCTGAATCCGTCTGCCGGCCCTCCGCCGCCGCCCTGCCCCACCGGCAGCATCCGCCATTCGCCCACTGGGGCCGCGGCCACCAGCGCCCCGAGCGCGGAGCGAACCGCCTCCTCGACGACCCGTTCCACGCCGATGCGATCGCGGAAGCGAACTTCGAGCTTGGCGGGATGCACGTTTACGTCCACATCCTCGGGAGACACTTCAAGGCGCAGGTAGATGGAAGGACGGTCCCCGGGATGGATGGCCGCCCGGTAGCCGGCTTCCGCCGCGCGAATCAGGAACGGATCTCTGAACGGCCGCCCATTGACGAAGAGCTGGGTGCGCCTGCCGGTAGGCTGGGCATCACCCGGACGCTGGACATATCCGCTCACCTGAAAGGCACCTGCCGCGTACTGGACGGGGATGAGGGTGCCGGCCAGATCGCGTCCCCAGACCGCCGCCAGCCGTTCGGCCGGGTCCTCGGTCACCGGCACCGCCAGCCGGCAAGTGCCGTCGACGTGCAGCTCGAACGCGGTCTCGGGGTGCGCCAAGGCGAGGGTGGCGACCGCCTCGGTGGCGGCGCGCGTCTCGCTGGCGACGGAGCGGAGAAATTTGCGCCGCGCCGGGGTGTTGAAGAACAGCCCCCGTACGGCGACAGTGGTCCCCCGCTGCCGGGTGGCGGGCGCTACCCGCTCCAGCCGACCGCCGACGACGGTGAGCTCGGAGCCCTCTCCTTCGCCATCGGTGGTGACCAGGCGCAAGCGGGAGACCGAGGCGATGGCGGGCAGGGCCTCTCCCCGGAAACCGAACGTGGCCACCCCGACGAGGTCGGCGGCGCTGCGCACCTTGCTGGTCGCGTGACGATCGAGCGCCAACACAGCATCTTCGCGTCCCATGCCGCTGCCGTCATCACTGACTTCGACCAGCACTTTGCCGCCGTTCTCCAGCTCCACCCGGATATGCCGGGCGCCGGCGTCCAGAGCGTTCTCGACCAGCTCCTTGACCACGGAGGCGGGCCGCTCGACTACCTCCCCCGCGGCGATCTGATCGGCGACGGCATCCGGCAGGATTGCGATGTGACGCGGCATGCCGGAAATCTACCCGCCGACGCTGGCAATCGCGTCTGAGGGAACCCACCCCTCCCGGGCGCCGGCTCCCCGCACCAGGACCCAGCCTCGGTCGCGCCGGAGGATTCGGACGGCACCTCCTGAATCCAGCGGCCCCAGCGCGGGAGCGCGGCCATGGGGCGACATCCTCATAGTGGTCTGATCGAGTACGATGCCAAGCGGCCGGCGGTACCACCCCCGCAGCGCGAAGCCCGCCATGACGGTGCCCGCGGAAAGCCCCAGCAGGATTGCCCAGCGGTGACGGTTGCGTGGCTGCGCGCCCCAACCGATCCAGCCGAGGACCCAGCCGATCACACCGGCCACCAGCAACTCATCGGAAGTCACCGGCGGAGACCAGGTCCAGCGGGACGTCGTGGCGTTCGGCGCCGGGGTCAGCCGGAGCGCCCGGTTGATCGTGCCGTCGCGAGGGGCGAGCCGGCGGGCCCGAAGCCAGGCTGCGGAGGCAGCGCCTCTGAGTCCCAGGCGGTAATACGCGGCGCCGAGTCCGTACCAGTGCGCCGCAACCCCCGGCTCAGCTTCCGCCCGCCGATTGAATCCCTCGGCTGCGGCCCTGAGCGCGCCGCTCTCATAGAGCTGCTCGGGATCGGGTGCCTGGGCCGTGACTCGGCCGGCAAGCAGCAGCAGGGCCAGACCCAGCACCGCGGTGCGGCCGGGGGTTCCCCGGAGTGAGCCGCCCAGCCGGCCCACCAGGTCTCGCACCTCCGAGGCCAGCGCGGTGTCGTCCTCCGAGGGTCCGCCTGGCCCGTACCGTCGGGCCAGCAATTTTTCACGGGCGACGGCCAGCCGGGTGGCGGTCTCGGCGTCGGCGCCGGCGGCGCGCACCGCTGCGGCCAGACCGGCCCGCGACCGGTGATCGAGATCGGGCACCAGGCCCCGCACGAGAGCATCGAGCTGCTCCTCCGCCACCCGGAGGCCGCCTTCCGATGCAGCGGCCGGGCGCCGTCTCCGGCGGGGCCGCCAATGTCGCCCCAGAACCAGCAGCGGAGGAGCCACCAGAGCGACTGCCCAGGCCCAGTCCGGCACCGCCTCCGCCAGTCGCCGGCTCAGCGAGGGCGGCGTTACCGCCAGCAGCGGAGGCGGCAGCGCGGCCGATGCCGCAGCTTCGCGGCTCGGGGCCACGGGCAGGGCCATTGGCCCAACCCGGACGGCACGGTACCCCCCGGCGGCGAGGTCATAATAGGAATAGTTCACCGCGGGCAGCGTCAGCGGCCCGGCCGAGTCGGGAACTACGAGGTAGCGGAACCTCTTGACCCCACCGATCCTCCCCTCTCCGGAGGTGACCTGCTCATCCACCTGGTCCACGTAGGCGCGGGCGCTCCGGGGCCAGCGGATCTCTGGCGGGGGCCAGAGCGCCATGTTTCCCCCACCGGAGACGGTCAGCGCCACGGAAATTCCCTCTCCAGCGTGTACCGATGGCGGATTAACCTGGCGCTCCACGCGGAGTGCCGTCCCCACAGCACCGTTGAAATCCGAGGGCTGGCCTTCGGCGGGGAGCGGGCGCACGGTCAGCGTCTCGGGCTGGCTGCTCAGTGCGAAACGTTCCTCCTGGCTGAAGAACTGAAGCGCCAGCGGTGTGCTGTATTTCAGCATGGCCGGGGGAATGGCGATGGTCCCGGCGACGAGGGGGAAGACCACCTGATGCGCCACGAACAGATCGTAGGCGATGCCGCCGATGTTTCGGGTCACCGCGATTCCTGAGGGAGCGGCCTGGGGGAAACTCCATACGCCGTCGATGACCGGCGGCTGGAGCGTCGGCGGCCGCCGGAGCTGGAGACGCAGGTCTCGAGGAAACCAGGCGGCGGTTACCACGTCCACCTGCTCCCCCACCGTCACCGTCTCTCCCGACACCACCAGTGCCACGGCCGCCTTGCCTCTCGGTGGCGGAGGGGTGCGATCGAGGAGGGCGCGCAGCCGGGGGTTCAGGGTGGTCGCCGCTATGGCGGCGCTGGGGTCTACGTCGATCACCAGCGGGTCGGCCTCAATCACTTCGCGGCCCTGCTCCACCCTGGCCGGGCCGATCTGCCAGCGCCCCGGTCTGAGAGCACGCAGCCGGACCTCCAGTGTGGTCGTACGGATGGGACCGCCGGTGAACGACACTTCGGTGCGCTCGCTGCGCGACACAATCTCGAAGCCGTTTACCGGCGCGATCCACAGGTTCATCGGCTCCTGCGAGCGGCTGGTGGCCCGCACGGTGTACACCACCTCTTCGCCCACCGAGATCCGGTCCTGGTCGAGCGACACGTGGAGCTCGGGAGGCGCAGCCTGGAGCGCCAGCACACTGAGCAGAGCGATCACCAGTCCCTGGCCCCGCTCGCCTCGGCCCCCCGGAGCCGGCGCTGCTGTTCGGCCCGGGTCTGGCGCTCCCGGCGTTCCATCGAATTGAGGATTTGCTCGGCCTGCCCGCGACTGAGACCCTGATCGGGTGGCGGGGGGCGAGTGGGTCCCGAGGGCGGGGGCGCCGATCCTCCGGAGGGCGGCTGCCCGCCGGCCCCTCCGCCACCGCCTGGTGGCGGGGGCTGCTGCCGCGTTGCCAGCTCGAGGTTCCACTTGGCTCGTGCCGATGACGGCTGCAGCAGCAGCGCCTCGCGCAACCGGTCGGCCGCCTGGCCGAGCAGCTCCTCCCGCTTGGTGCTGTCTTCTTCGGCGGCCAGGAGCCCGGCCAACCCGAGATTGTACAGAGCACGGTAGCGCAGGCCGGGGTCGAGCGACTTGGCCGCCTCGGTGAGCGCGCCTCGCGCCACCTCGAAGCGTCTGGCCTCGAGCGCGGCGGTGCCGGCGTTGTAGAACGCGGTGTCCCGGGCGCGGCCGCGCGCCTCCTTGAGAAATTCCGCCGCAGCGCGCTCCGCTTCACCTGCCGCCATGGCGCGTGCCCCGGCCGTGGGCCGCTGCGCAACCACCGGAGCGGAAAGCACCAGGACCGAGCCAATGCCAATCAGGGCGGGCCCGGGGCGCGCCAGGGTGTAACCCGCGATCACCAGCAGGGCGGCAAGCGCCGGGATCCAGGCGCGCGGCACGAGGTCGGCGGTTCGAGTCTCCGCCGTCGGACTACGCTTCATCGCCGCGACGAGATCCCGCACCGCTCCGGCCTGATCCGGGAGCTCGCTCGGAACCAGGGTGCCTTCGGCCGCATCAACGACCGCACGCAGCACATCGTCGCGGCGCTGGGTCCGGACCACGTTCCCTTCGGCGTCCTGCTTGTACTCCAGCAACGTCCCCGCGGCATCCCGAATGGGAATGCGCGTCGGCAACGCACGACCTTCGGCGACAACGATCAGCCGCACCCCGGCCTCCTTCAGCGCCTCTGCCTGAGCGACGACTTCCGGCAGCGTGTCATGTCCCTCTCCGTCCGTGAACAGGACCAGCACCCGGTCGGCGGCATCGGTAGCGGCACTGAGCAATTGCGAGCCCTGGTTGAGAACGGCGCCGAGGCTGGTCCCGCCCTCGCTGGCCAGATCGGGGTCGAGACCATCGAGGTACAGCCGCACGGCGCCGCCATCCACCGTGAGCGGAGCCAGGATATAGCTGCGGCCGGCAAAGGCGATCAGGCCGAGCCGGTCACCGTCGAGGTCCTGGATGAGCCGGCGAGCCTCGCGGGAGGCGCGCTGCAACCGGCTGGGCGCCACGTCTTCGGCGAGCATCGAGCGGCTGATATCCACCGCGAAGACCAGGCTCAGCGCCCGCGTCTCGGCCCTGACCTCGGTCCGCCCCGAGCGGGGGCCGGCCAGGCCGATGACGGCCAGGAGTGCCGCCGTGGCAACCAGCGCCGGAGCCCAGCGTCCCCGGGCGCGAGCCAGCCGCCCGAGCGAGGGAGACCAGCTGCGCGCTAGCTTGACGCGGCGGCGCCGC
>DASVGF010000148.1:0-4443 GCA_036379675.1 Gemmatimonadales bacterium
CAGCCGTCCGCCTCGAAGCCCTCGGGGTCGCTGGACTGACCCCCGGCGTCCGGCGCCGGATCCAGCCGGGTGGACTGGAACCCGATCAGGAACTGGTTCCGCCCGCGGTACCCCTCGGTCCAGTCGAAGTGCTCGTCGCCCGACTCGTAGGAGATCAAGTAGCGGCCGTCCACGGCGCCGCCCCACCATTCGAAACTGTCATCCAGGCCGGCCATGCTCTGCACGAACTCCAGCGTGGTCCCGGAGCCCACCGCGTACATCGAGAGGCTGTTGAGCTCCTGCCCGGCGCCGCCCGAGACGTCGTACCCGGCGAACTCGATCCGCACGTAGCGCAGCGTACCGCTGTTGTCGGCGTTGTTGTTCCCGCCCGAATAGACCTCGGTCACCCCCTGCGGGCCTTCGGTCAACACCTCGCCGCTGCGGTTGATGATGCCGTTGCCGATGATGAGCAGGCCGCCCCAGTCGCCCGGCGCGCGGGAGCCCTCGGGCTTGCCCGAGGTGAAGACGATGGGCGCCTCCGCGGTGCCCTGCGCGTCTATCTGGGCGCCTCGCAGGATCCAGAGCGAGCTGCCCAACGTCGCCGTGTCGCCCACGATCGTGGTGCCGGCCGGGATGGTGATGGTCGCCCCGCTGGCCACCTTCACATACCCCTTCAAGACGTAGAGGGTATCGGCGGAGAGGGTCCGATCGGCAGTGATGCTGCCCTCCAGTGTGTCCACCGCCTCACCCGCGGTGCCCGGCTCGACGGTGACCGTGCTGCTGAAGCTGCCGGTCCCCTCGGCGTTCGTCGCCGCCACCCGGTAGCTGTACGCCTCATCCGCGGTGACGTCGCTGTCGGTGTACTGCGCGTCGGTCAGATCGCTCGCCACCTCCTCGAAGGTGCCCGTCGAGCCGCCGACGGCCCGCTGGAGGACGTAGCTCGTGGCGCCGGTCACGGGGGTCCACGTCACCTCGATGCTCAAGCCGTCGTCGGAGCGCTCGGCGGCCAGGCCGGTCGGTGCCGGCGGTGTCGCGGGGGGATTGGTCCCGTCATCGTCGCTGCAGGCGGCGAAGGCGAGGGCCAGGAGCACCACCGCGGCGGGGCGGAGCCTGCTCAGGGAGAAAAACTGCATCAGTTCCTCATCGAAGAAGGGTTGGCATCGGTGGCCAATCGGCGCACTCGGTAAGCAACACCGCTGAGTAGCGACCGCAGGACGGAGGCGTCACGATCCGGTCACCGAGGGTCAGGGGCTCCAGGTCGCGCCGAAGGAGAAGACCCGGCCGGCCTTGTAGCGCACTCGGGTGATGCCTCCCTGAATCACCTCGTAGGGGGAATCGAGGAGGTTCTTCCCGTCCACCCGGAAGGAGGTGTTGCTGAACACGGGAACCTGGACCGACACGTCCACGATGTGCCGGGCCTGCTCGTAGGAGTCCGGGAAGGGCCGGGCGCCGGCCTCGACGATGCGAGCGCCCACCACGTTGTACAGCGCGGTGGCGTTGATCCCGCTGCGCCCGGTATAGGTGAGCCCGCCGTTCACCACGTATTCGGCCTGCCCCACCATGGGGCGGTTGGCATTCGTCAGCACGTCGCTGCCGGGCGTGATCTCGCTCTGCATCAGCGTGGTGTTGGCGAACACCGCGAGTGGGGCCAACCCGGGTGACAGGAAATCGAGGTTCTTGCGGACCTCCAGCTCGATGCCGTAGTTCTCCGCCGACTCGGCGTTCCGGAAGCTGTTGGCCAGCGCGCCGGTCTGGTTGACGAAGACCCGCTCGATGGGATCCTTGAAGCGCTTGGCGAAGACGGCGACGCTGAGTACCTCGCCGGAGCGCGGGTACCACTCCCAGCGCAGGTCGTAGTTCTGGATCAAGGCCCGCTGAAGAGTGGTGTCACCGAAGGTGATGACCCCGCCGAGCGGCTCGAAGGACGAGGTGTTGGAGATCTCCCGGTACTCCGGCCGCGACAGCGTCTGACTCGCAGACAGCCGGACGATCTGCGTTTCCTTCAGCTTGTAGTTGAGCGACAACGCCGGGAGCAGGTCCGTGTTGTTGCGGAAGACCTCCGCCGGTACGCCCTGCTGGTCCAGGGTGTTGAGGTCGAGCTCCCAGTGCTCCAGGCGCGCGCCGCCGATCAGGCGCAGCCGGCTGGTCAAGGGCATCTCCACCTGCGCGTAGCCGGCGGTCAGGCGGTCCTTGGCCTTGTACGGCCCGCCGAACGGATTGATGAACAGGTTGAACCTGCGGTCCTCGGCGAAGGGCCCGGCGAAGATCTGTTCCGGGGGCAGTGCGCGGTCCACCGGCGAAAGGCCGCGATTGGTGATGTCGTAGGGCCGGCTGTCGGCCACACGATCCACCGCGCGATAGGCCCCGCCCACTTTCACCGTGACGGGGTTGCTGGACGAGCCGAGGAACAGCCGGTAGTTGCCCAGCGCCTCGTAGGCGTCCTCGTCCAGGTCGCTGAAGGTCCGCGTGGCCGACCGCGGACCGCCGAACCAGGCGATCGGGGTGGCCTCGTGCGTCACCGGGTCGATCTCGGCGGTGTACGCGATGTCGGAGCGATCGGGCTCGCCGCGGTTCACGAAAGAGGCCGACAGCGACCAGTCCACCAGGTGCTGCTCGCCCAGCAGGTGCTCGCCGGTGAGCTGGTGCGAGCGCACCGCCCGTTCCACGAACGTGAGTCGGGTGACCTCCAGGTCGGTGTTGAACTCCTCGTTCTCACCCGCCAGGTCGATGGACTCGTTGTCGGCCGTCCGATTGTAGGTGTTGTTGAACGAGAGCTTGGAGGAGCTGCCGAGGCGGGTGCTGAAGTTGGCGATGCCGCCCCAGAGCACCGTGTTCCGGACCGTCCCGCCAAATGACTGGTTCATGGGCCGGAACCCCGTCGTCCCCACCGGCTGAATCAGCGAGCGGACTTCTTCGTTGCGGACTTCCTGCCCGTAGTTGTAGGTGAACGACCCGATGTAGCCGATCGGGTGCCCGAACACCGGGTCTTCTCCCCCGAGGGTGAATCCGAGGCCGCCGTTGGCGGTGCCGTCGCCGAAGGAGGGCGACCAGGCGTTGCGGAAGGAGCCGATCATGGTGTTGATCTCCTCCCGGCTCCTGCCGCTGAGGCTACTGACTCCATGCAGCGGCTCCGGCAGGTCACGCACCGAGTTGGAAAACCCCAGCCATTCACCCCCCACTCGGGGGGCTCGCCCGAGCTGTTTCCCCGTGGCGATGCTGTTGAAGCCGCCGGAGACGGAGAAGGTCATGACCCGGCGGGCGGGAAACTCGCGGGTCTTGAGGTTGACCGACGCGCCGCTGAAATCGCCGAACTGGTCGGGGGTAAAGGTCTTGGAGGTCGTGACCCCCTCCAGTAGACCGGCCGGAAAGAGGTCGAGGGGGACGACCTTGCGCTCCGGCTCGGGGCTGGGAAGGCGCGCGCCGTTCAGCGACGTCGTGGTGTAGCGCTCCCCCAGGCCGCGGACGAAGACGTAGCGGCCGTCCTGCACGCTCACACCGCTGACCCGCTGCACCGCCTGGCCCGCGTCGCTGTCCGGGCTCTTCTGGATCTGCTCGGCGGTGATCGAGCTCACGATGTTGGTGGCGTTGCGCTGCTCGTCCAGCGCGCGGTTCACCGTGCCACGCTCGGCTTCGGCGGTCACGGCGATCTCCTCGAGCTGCACCACCTCGGTCGACAGGGCGATGTCCTGGGCCACCGATCCCCCCTCAGGCACCACCACACCCGTCACCACCTTGGGGCCAAATCCGATCATCCTGGCTCGCAACGACACGGGGCCCACCGGCACCCGCTCGAGGATGTACCGGCCGTCCACCGCCGTGACCGCGTTGCGGTCCGTCCCCACCACTTCGACGGTCGCACCCGCGACCGGGTTGCCCTGCTGTCCTTCCACCACCCTCCCGACCACGCGGCCGGTGCCCTGTGCGGAGAGGTGCGGTGCAACCGCAGCACCCAGGGAGAGAACCAGAGCAGCTCGAACGAGGGAACGTGTGGTCATGGCATCGGGGGTTAGGAGACGAGGCGTGTCGCACCGCAGGCCGGTCGGCCGTGTAGCGACGAAGGTCTGCGCGTCTCGTTTCACCGGCGGCACAGGAATGCAACGGATGTGTCACGCAGAGGGGGGTGATGTTCCGGGACGACCGCTTTACTCCTTCGTTACAAACCGGAGTGCGGTTCGTGACGGGCCCCGGGCTAGTTCGGGGCGGCCAAACGGGACCGGCGACTACTTCGAACCAGGGGAAGGACCCGCATGCACGCTCTCGCTCGAGGGACCTTGGGTGTCACCCTCCTCTCAGTGACGCTCGGGGGCCGCGCGGCGGCCCAGGCGAGCTATCCCAACGTCAAGCTCACCGGCCGGCTCCAGGAGCAGATCTACTACTTCGACAACGACGACTTCGCATCGACGACGGGGCCGAACAGCAACGTCTTCACCCGCCGGGCCCGGATCGAGGCTAGGGGTGAGATCT
>DASVGF010000149.1:0-2360 GCA_036379675.1 Gemmatimonadales bacterium
CCTGCGCGGTGACTGGGCCGAGGCCGAGCTGGAGATCGAGGCCCTGCATCGTCATGTGGAGCGGGTGCAGCCCCGGATCGTTCCCATTGCACTCATTCGCCTGGGCGAGCTACGGCGGCGGCAGGGCCGCTGGGAGGAAGCCGAGCGGCTCTTTGCCGAGGGCGGCACTCACTATCTGGCGGTGCTCGGACGTGCGGCGCTGGCGCTGGACCGGGGCGAGTCGGCTGCCGCGGTGGAGCTGGCGGAGGAATATCTCGGCCGGGTGCCGCTGGAGGACCGCACCGAGCGGGTTCCCGGCCTTTCGGTGCTGGCCCGGGCCCGAATTGCCGAAGGCTCCGTGGAGCTGGCCCGCGGTCCCATCGCCGAGCTCCGATCCATTGCCGATAGGGTGGGGACCGAGCCGCTCCAGGCCACGGTGGCCCACGCCGAAGGATGCCTGCTCGCCGCCGAGGCCGACCACAAGGCCGCGGCATCCCGGCTGGAGCAGAGCGCCGTACTATTCGAGCGGAACCGCACCCCCTTCGAGGCGTCCTGCGCCCGCCACCAGCTGGCCCACTCTCTCATCGCGCTGGGCCGACGCGAGCCCGCCGCGATCACCCTCCGCGCCGCCAGAACCGCGTTCGAGCAGCTCGGCGCTGCGCGTCATGCGGCTGCCGCCCGTATCCTGCTTCAGGAGCTCGACCTCAAGCCGCACGGCCCCATCGGGGCCGCCGCCAAGCTGGGCCGGCTGACGGCGCGCGAGCTGGAAGTGCTGCGGCTGGTGGCCCAGGGGTTGAGCGATAAGGAAGCCGCCCTCCGGCTGCAGCTCAGCGAGCATACGATTCATCGGCACGTGGGGAACATTCTCACCAAGACCGGCCTGCCGTCCCGTGCGGCTGCGGTAGCCCAGGCAACTCGTTCCGGCCTCATCTAAGCGGCAATGGATCTCACCTCGGGCGCCCCGTTCTGGATCCTGCGGGACGGGCTGATTGCCACCTATCCTCGCCTGAAGCGAAACCTGCGCTGTGACCTGGCGGTTATCGGCGGCGGAATAACCGGAGCGCTCGTGGCCCACCGGTTTGCCCGCGAGGGGATCAGGGTAGTGCTTCTCGAGCGACGGGAGATCGGCTACGGCAGCACCGGCGCCACCACCGCGCTGATTCAATACGAGATCGACACCCACCTCTGCACCCTGATCGATCTCGTGGGCGAGGCCCATGCCGTCCGGAGCTATCAGCTCTGCCAGGACGCGGTGCTCGGGATCGAACGTCTGGCGGCGGAGGACGGCGACGCCTGCGGACACCAACGAAAAAAGAGTCTCTATCTGGGCACCCGGCCCCGTGACCGGCGCATTCTGGAGGATGAGTGCTCGGCACGGCGGAAGATCGGCATCGAGGTCGACTTCCTCCTGGCCGCTGATATCCGGCAGCGGTTTCCCTTTCAGCGTCCCGCGGCGCTGCTGTCTCAACTGGCCGGGGAGATCGATGCTTTCCGCCTGACCCACAAGCTGATCGCCGGAGCAACCCGGCTGGGGGCTGAGGCATACGACCGAACCACTGTCTCCGGCTTCGAGAGCCGGCGGGACGGGGTGGAGCTCGTCACGGCAGACGGCTACCGGCTCCAGGCCCGGAAGGCGGTGTTCGCTACCGGGTACGAGACGCCGGAATATCTGGACCAGAAGATCGTAAAGCTCAACAGCACGTTCGCGCTGGCCAGCGCGCCGATCGCAAGTTTCGAGGGCTGGGGCGAGGAGAGGTGCCTCATCTGGGAGACGGCGCGGCCGTATTTCTATGCTCGCACGACGGAGGACGGCCGAGTGATCATGGGCGGCGCCGACAAACCCTTCGCGACGGCACACAGACAGGAGAAGCTGGTAAGCGTGCAGACCGGGAAGCTCAGGGCGACATTCGCCCGCCTCTTTCCGGCCATCTCCTGCGACGTGGATTGGACCTGGGGCGGCACCTTCGGCGAGACCAGGGATGGTCTGCCGTACATCGGCACGGTGCCCCAGTTTCCCCACGGCTATTTCGCCCTTGGCTACGGCGGGAATGGGATCACCTTCAGCTACATCGCGGCAGAGCTGCTCCTGGATCGGTTTCTCCAACGGCCGAACCCGGACCTGGAGATATTCCGATTCGACCGGTAGTCATGGCCAATTCCGGCCATGCCGGAGTGTCCTCCGTGCATGGCTCCTTTGGGCGACGCGGAAGTCACTGTCACGGCGTAAACTAGCTCCTCACGCCAAAGTCTAGCGCCAAGGAGATCAGGATATGAAGCCGACCATCTACTGCCCCAGTTTCGCCGCCTGCGTCGTGTTGTTGCTGGTAGCCACCGGCGCCCCGGCTCAGGAGCACAAGCACCCGCCCGGACAGCCTATGGCC
>DASVGF010000150.1:0-35459 GCA_036379675.1 Gemmatimonadales bacterium
CATCGACATGCCGGATCTTGCAGGATGTCCTTGCCCGGCGGGATGGGGGAAAACGGTCGGTTTAGCGTCGGTTTTTGAGGTGGAAAACCCCGGAGAAAATCTGATGAGGGGCACAACCGGCGACCAAGCCGCCGGTAATCAGCTCGGGGATTCAGCGGGCAAAGAGGAGGCCGCCCGACCCGCCCAGATAGCGAGGACCGACAAAACGGATGGGAGATGCTTTCAGGGCCTTGGCCAAATCATCCTTCCCTTCGACGCGCAGGACGCCCACCAGGGGCCGAGTCCAGGACGGAGCGAGATTCAGCCTGACGTTCCAGATAGTGCCGGAGGCGCCCTTGATCAACCAGCGCTCTTCGATCGGCTGGCCCACCGGAGTGCTGTCGCCGGCGGGACGCCCGGTCCAGACCAGGCGAGTCTTCCCCAGTTTCAGTTCATGCATCTCGTCAGTGCCTTCCGGCACCTGGGAAATTTTGGACTCGGCCTCCCGGACGCGAAGCCGCACGGCCTCGGCCGCACGGACCGTCTGGGCGCTGCCGGCGGAGAGCTCGATTGCGACATCGCGCCGGCCTCCCTCTCCCTGCCCTGAGGTGGCCAGGGTCCAGACGCTGATCATCTGCGGCTTACTCCCTCTCCGGGCCGTCATAATTCGTCCACCCAGACTCACGGTGTCCAGGTAGAAGAAGCAAATCGACGAGGCAGTCCAGGAGGCGAACTCCGGCTGCCCTTCGATGACGCTTCGTAGAGCTGGATGGAGTGACTGATCCTGATCGGCCCGGATGGGTCGGTACCCGGCCTGGGCATGCCGAGCGGCTTCCCCCGGCGCGATGAGAAACCGCACGCACTGGGCGCTCCTCAGGCCCTTGAGACCCCAGGACGGACCCACGCGGGGATCCGAGCCCGCCTGGCTGTACCCGGGCGCCGTTACCCAGGTGGCCAGGATAAAACCCAGGGCCAGCGGCGCTCCGAGCCTGAGGCCCGCCGCGCCAGAAGCCGGACGCACCGGCTCAGCTTCCCCGCGTGGTTCGGACCGCCGCCTGCAGCTCCGAATACGCCTGCGGGTCGAGGGCGTTGAACTTCAGGTTCCGGTACCGGATTTTGCCATCCGGACCTATGACGTAGACGGTGCGGCGATTGTAACCGCCCGAGTCCTTGCTGCCGTACTGTTTGGAAACCCGCTGGTCCGGATCGCTGAGGAGCCGGAACGGAACTCCCAGGCTTGCCGCAAAGCGACTGTGGGTCGTAACCGAATCGGTGCTGATACCCACTACGGTCACGTCGGGTCCGAAGAGGCTGTCATACTGTTCGGCAAACGTGCGCATCTGGGCGGTGCACCCCTTGGTAAAGTCCCGGGGATAGAAGGCCACGACCACAGTCCTGCCCCGGTCGCTCGCGAGCTGATAAGGGGACTCGACCGGGCCGACACCATCCTTATTAGCCCAGGGAAGCGAAAAGTCCGGGGCCCGGCGTCCGACCTCCGGCCCCCCCTGGAGAACGACTTTTACGGTGCTGTCCTTTTGAGCCTGGGCCGGAACGGCGCCGAGTAGAAGCGCCGCGAGGGTCAAGGCTGGAGTATAAAGACGCATGACCTCAATCCTGTCGTGATGGTGGTTTATTTTGGGAGACCCGGCGCAGCACCGGATCGAAATCCTGGCTGCCTCCGGAGCCGGTGTACGCAATTGTTCCCGACCGGTCTACAATGACCACGTAGGAGGTGGCCGGCACCTCGTAGGCTCTGGTACTGGTGCCCTCGTCATCGTAGAGGGTTTTGAACGGTGGCTTATGCGTCTCGATGTAGCGGCGCACCCGGTCGCGGGATTGATTGACCGTCACGTTTATCCCGATGAATTCGACGTCGGATCCGTACGTTGCCTGCGCCGCACGCACCCGCGGCATCAGCTCTTCGCAAAGTTCGCACCAGGTGGCCCAAAACTCGAGAAAGAGGGGCTTTTTCCCGATATACCGAGCCAGGTCCACCGACCTGCCCTCCAGGTCGTGTACCCGCACGGCGGGCGCGGCAGCACCCACGCCAACACCCGGTTCCTGAGCGGCCGGCGAGCCCGCTGCCCCACCCAGGCAGGCAAGGGACAAGGCAACCACAGCACGTGCTTTCATAACACCGTTCCCATCCGGATGAAGTAGTACTCGGCCATTGCGATCAACAGCACCCCACCGGTCCGCTTGACCCACAGGGTCCATTGGCCGGCTCGAGGAAGCGTGGCCAGGCTGCCGCTGAAGAGCCCCACCGCGATCAACAGGGCGGTGAGTCCCAGGGAGAAGACGAACAGATACAGGAACCCCAGCCAGGCACTTCCGGTGGTGCTCACGAAGGTGAGGACGGCAGCGAAAGCCGGTGCCCCACATGGCGCGGCTACCAGTCCGGAGGTGGCCCCCAGCGCAAACACACCCGCAACGGAGTCGCCGGCCATCCTGCCCGCCCATCCCGCAAGTCGCGCGGGCGCGTTGACCGTGAAGACGTCCAGCAGGGCCAGGCCGAACAGCAGCAGGAGGTTTCCCATGACGAAGTAGGCCCACGGATTCGAGCTGACGGTCCCAAAGAGGGTTCCGGTCAGTCCAGCGAGCAGGCCAAGCGCCGAGTACACCAGGGCGAGTCCGACCACGTACGTGCCGGTCAACAACGCGGTCCGCGCGCGGGAGCGCCTGGTAGACCCCGCGCCGCCGAGGATGCCGGCAGTGATCGGAATCATGGGATAGACACACGGCGTGAGACTGGTGGCGAGGCCGGCTCCAAACAGGACGACCAACGCCGTGAGCGGCTGGTGCTGCAGGATGGACTCGATGCTCAATACTTCTCCGCCGGCTCGATCGCCCCGTAGCGGGATGCCACGTAGTCGTCGAGGATGGTCAGAAATTCGGCGACGATGCGGTCGCCTCGGAGGGTGACCATGAGGCGCCCATCCACGTAGACCGGCGCCTTGGGCTCCTCGAACGTGCCCGGCAGCGAGATGCCGATGTCGGCATGCTTCGACTCACCCGGGCCGTTCACGACGCATCCCATGACCGCGACCTTCATCTCCTCGACGCCCGGCCGCTCGTGCCGCCATACGGGCATCTTCTCGCGCAGATAGTCCTGAATCTCCTGCGCCATCTGCTGGAAAAACGTGCTGGTCGTGCGGCCGCACCCGGGACAGCTGGTGACCTGCGGAGTGAAGCTCCGCAGCCCCAACGACTGGAGCACCTGCTGCGCTACCCGAACCTCTTCGGTGCGGTCCCCGCCCGGCGCCGGAGTCAGCGAGACGCGGATGGTGTCGCCGATGCCCTCCTGCAACAGAATGCTCAGCCCGGCCGTGCTGGCGATGATCCCTTTGCTGCCGAGCCCGGCTTCGGTCAGGCCCAGGTGAAGCGGATAGTCGCAGCGGGCGGCGAGCAGGCGGTACACCTCGACCAGGTCCTGCACGCCTGACACCTTGGCGCTCAGGATGATGCGGTCATGCGAAAGACCGGTGGCCTCGGCCAGAGCGGCCGATTGAAGCGCGCTCTCGACCATGGCCTCGAGGACTACCTCACGGGTATCGCGGGGCACGGGCCGGGCGGCGTTGATATCCATCATCTCGGTCAACAGGCTCTGGTCGAGCGACCCCCAGTTGACGCCGATGCGAACCGGCTTGTCGTGGAGGAGGGCTACCTCGATAATGGCACGGAAGTTTTCGTCGTGTCGCTTGCCGCCGACGTTGCCGGGATTGATCCGGTACTTGGCGAGGGCACGGGCGCAGTCGGGGTATTTGGTGAGCAGCCGGTGCCCGTTGTAGTGGAAGTCTCCCACGATGGGCACGGAGACCCCGACCCGGTCCAGCCCCTCCACGATGGCCGGCACCGCCTGGGCTGACGGCTCATTGTTCACGGTAACCCGCACCAGCTCGCTGCCCGCGCGCGCGAGTGCCGCGACCTGGTCGACCGTGCCGGCCACGTCCGCGGTGTCGGTATTGGTCATCGACTGAACGGCGATGGGATGACCAGAGCCGACCGGGACACCACCGATCCGGGCGGTGACGGTTTGACGGCGAGTCAGAGCGGGCATGATCGGGAAATATAACCAGCCCTGCTTGCGTCCGATTCCGGGTCCCGATGAGATTCGGGCATGCCAGATCCTGGGGTTCCCCCGTTGCGGGCCGCCATCACCGCGGCTGCGACGTACGTGCCCGAGCGGATCCTCACCAACGCCGATCTAGCCCGGCGCCTCGATACCTCGGACGAGTGGATCGTCACCCGCACCGGAATCCGCGAGCGCCGGGTCGGGGCCCCGGGGGAGACCACCTCGATGATGGGCGCGGAGGCCGTCCGCCGCCTGCTGGAGAAGCGTGGACTGGGCCCCCACGAGATCGAAGCCCTGATTGTCGCGACCGCCACGCCGGACATGCTCTTCCCCGCCACGGCCTGCCTCATCCAGGATCGATTGGGCCTCACCAACACCTGGGGCTTTGATCTCGCGGCGGCCTGCTCCGGCTTCCTCTATGCGATGACCGCCGGTGCCCAGCTGGTGGCCAGCGGCGCCCACCGCCGAGTGGTGGTAGTGGGAGCCGATCTCATGAGCTCCATCATCGACCCCCTCGACCGCACCACGGCGGTGCTCTTCGGGGATGGAGCTGGTGCGGCGCTGCTCGAGCCGGCGGAGCCGGGCTACGGGATTCTCGACTTCTACCACCGGGTGGACGGCAGCGGCCGCGACGACCTGCTGATGCCGGCGGGCGGAAGTCTCCATCCTGCCAGCATCGCCACCGTCACTGCCCGGCAGCACTTCCTGAAGCAGAACGGGCGGGCCGTCTTCAAGTTTGCGGTCTCCCAGATGGTCAACAGCGTGCAGACGCTCCTCGCGCGAAACAGCCTGACGGCGTCCGACGTGGCGCTTCTCGTGCCGCACCAGGCCAACCAGCGAATTCTCGATGCGGTGGGGGAGCGCCTCGGCCTGCCGCAGGACCGGGTGGCATCGGTCCTGGCCTCGTACGGCAACACCACGGGAGCAACGCTGCCGCTAGCGCTGGATGCCGCGCTCCACGCCGGAAAGATCAAACGTGACGATTGGGTCGTGTTTACCGCGGTAGGGGCCGGACTTACGATTGGCGCAACGCTGGTGCGGTGGCAGTAAGGCTCAGAGCCTCGAGAACTCCGCGGCGGTGATGGCGGACAGGTCGGCGTCGCTCAGCACCAGATCGGCGGCTCGCGCGCTGTCGACCGCGTGCTCCACGCTCCGGGCGCTGGGAATCACGATAACGTCGGGCGACCGCGCCAAGACCCAGGCGAGGACCAGGACGTGGGGCGTCACACCCAGCCGGGTGGCCATCGGCTGGAGCACCGGGTGTCCCGGCAGCTTCCGGTTGAGCCGGCCACCACCGGTGGGAC
The DNA here is from genome assembly GCA_036379675.1 of Gemmatimonadales bacterium. Classification (GTDB taxonomy): domain Bacteria; phylum Gemmatimonadota; class Gemmatimonadetes; order Gemmatimonadales; family GWC2-71-9; genus CAVVWJ01. The sequence goes on from DASVGF010000150.1 coordinate 5,356, forward strand.
TGTACGCCAGGAATCCAATCCCCTGCCGGGTGCAGTACTCCACCACCCCGTCGGCCAGTGCCTCTCGAAAGAACGGATTCAGCCGGTTCTGCACCGTGGTCACCGTGACGATGGACTCGGCCTCCCGGATATGGGCCACCGACACGTTGGAGAGCCCTACCCACCGGATCTTTCCCTGCCGCTGCAAGTCGGCCAGAGTCCCCACACTCTCCGCAAAGGGAACCGCGGGATCGGGCGCGTGAAGCTGGTAGAGGTCAATCCGCTCGACATTCAACGCCCGCAACGATCGCTCGCAGGCCGCCTTCAGGTGCCCGGGGCTGCCGTCAGTCTCCCACCGTCCCCGTGGCCTGGTCACCCCACCCTTGGTGCCCACGATGATGCGCTCGCGACTGCCCGGGCGGCGGCGCAATGTCTCTGCCACCAGGCGCTCGTTGTGCCCGATATCACCCTCATCGAGGCAGTAGACGTCGGCGGTATCGATGAACGTGACGCCCGCATCCAGAGCCGCGTGGATGACGCGAATACCCTGCTCTTCCGGTGGACGCTCCTGGATGGAGAGGTGCATGCCACCGTACCCTACGGCGGAGACCGGCGGGGCGCCGGGACCCAGGGGTCGTTGCGGGACGGACGCGGCCAGGGTCACGCCAGACCGAGCTGCTTGGTCAGCCGCTGCCAGTCGGCCGGTGAGACAACTCCCTCGTCCTTGAGGGGGGTCAAGGTGGCGAGGATGTCGGCCCGGCTGCCGTCGATGCGCCGGTCGCGCAGCTCACCGATCATCCGGGCAAACCGGTGCTCGTATTCGTCGGCATCCAGCTTGCCCGCCTTGCGCTGACTGCTGAGCCGTCTGAGCTCCTCCGCAACACGCGCGGGCGTTACAGGCTTGAGGGCGCCCCCCTGCTTATCAGCCGACATGGTGTACCTCTCCGTGGCCGTAGACGGTGATATTGGTTCTCTGCATTATGCCCTTGCCCGATAGGTCCCGTCCAGAGTCCCCGCTTCACCACTGCCGCTTGTGACCCCACAGCCAGAAACTGTTTCTGCTTTGCCGGACCGCTCTGCATGTTGCGATCCCCCGGAAACACCACGCGTTCCCCGACCTCTGGAGAGACCATGGGACATCACATGCAATGGAGACAAGCGGCCGGCACCGTGGCGGCCCTGATGGTTGTCGGCACCGCCACCAGTGCCTTGGCCCAGGAGCAGGGCAAGCCCTTGTCGTTGCGTTCGCAGGGAAGTTTCTATGTCGGTGGCCAGATCGTGACGACCGAGGCGATCTCCGGCGGAGGAACCAGCCCGGTTCCAGGGATCATCTCGATCAGCCACATGTACGTCCAGTACCAGATCCCCCACGAGAGCAAGTACCGCTATCCGGTGATCATGGTCCATGGCGGCGGCCACACGGGCAAGACCTACGAGACCACGCCCGACGGGAGGGAGGGCTGGTTTACGTCCTTCGCGCGGCGGGGGTTCTCGCCACATGTCGTAGATGACCCGAACCGTGGACGTGCCTGCTGCGAGCCCACCAACATCCATCTGGTCCGGCTTGGGCTCAGGCCGTTTACCGCCCTGCCCTCAACCAACGTCTATTCCAAGCAGAATGCCTGGACCACCTTTCGCTTTGGTCCCGCTTACCCGGAAACCTACCCCAATTCCCGTTTCCCGTTCGAGGCCATTGACCAGTACGCGCCGCAATGGGTCCTTACCTACCGCGACGCCGTCGAGTTGGACAAGATCACCGCGGCACTTGTGGCCTTGCTCGACAAGCTTGGTCCGTCGATTCTCATGACTCATTCCCAGTCCGGGCCGCTCGGCCTCCGCGCCGCGCTGGCTCGCCCTGAGCTGGTCAAGGGATACGTATCGGTGGAGCCGGCCGGCTTCGGCATCCCGGCGGGGCAATCGGCGGCGACGCTGGCGGGGGTGCCCATTCTGACCGTCTTCGGGGATTACCTCGAGTTCAGCCCGGGCGGAACCGGCTGGCTTACCAGCGCCAGGGCCACCCTCGCCCAGGTCAACGCGGCCGGCGGCAATGGCACGGTTCTCGTGCTTCCGGAAGCCGGCATCCGTGGCAATACCCACATGATGATGATGGATGACAACAGCGAGCAGCTCGCCGACATCATCGAAGATTGGATCCGGAACAACGTGGGGGGAGTGCGGGGCAAGTACCGTCCCTAGCTTTCACGACGCGGGCCAGGCGTAGTGCCTGGTCCGCGTCGTCTCATCCAGGCGGCTCCTCAGTCTCCCAGGTACCGCATGATCCCTGCGAGCACGTCGGAGTTGAGCCGCCAGTAGCTGGTCTGGCCTTCTTTGCGCTTCAGCACCACCCCGGCGTCCACCAACGCATCGGCATGATGACAGAGCAGCGCCAGGCTGATGCCGGCGTGCTCAGCGACCTCCCTGCCGGTGGCCTCACCCCGGTGGTGCCGGAGAAAGTCCACTATCCGCAGCCGGGTGGGCTCGCCCAGCGCCTTGAACACCGCGGCGCGATCACCCAGGGTAGCGTCGGACCTGGATTTCGTTGCCATGGGTGGGATGATAGCGCCCTGCCCTGTTCTTAGTCAAGCGTTCATTTAGTTAAATAACCACTTGACTTCACGGCCGGGTCTGTCTAGGTTCTCTCCTAGTTCGCACGGTGAGTAGTTACACGTTGCTCAATGGGAGTCCAGATGTCCGCACTAACGCGCATGATGTTCGCTGTCGCCGCCGGGGTCGTATCGGCCCTTAGCGTCACCGGCCCCCTCAGCGCCCAGGCTGCGCCGGTAAGAAACGTCCTCTCCGTTCGATCCGAGGCCCTCCCCGTCGTGGAGCTGTCCTACCGGCTGGACTTGGACGGCCGCGACACGGCCGGCCACTACAATTGGTCCGGCCTGATCACCGGGGCGACGGAGGGTCGGGCCGCCGTTCAGCTGGTCTTCCAAAAAGGGGCGGCGCCCGAGCCCGGCCTGGCCCCGGTTGAGACGCGCTGGGTGGTGCGAGCCACGCCGGACACGGACTCGTTTGAGGCAGTGCTCCACGGCACCATCGACCTGGTGTCGGGGCGGGCGCATCTGGTAGGCGTCATTACAGCCGGAGCGGGCCAAGGGCGGCAGATCGAGACCAACAGCCAGCTCTTCAACCTCGGGCCCAACGCGGCACTGAGCGAGTCCACCGGCACCATGAAAATTACGGGCGCAGCCGCCGGGTGGGCTGGGGCAAACGAGTAGAGCCTAATCCAGGTCTGCAGCACGAACCTCCGCGTCGACCACTACGGTCGGCGCGGACTTCTTTTCGACCCCCGGCGCCTCCTCCTTTCCGCCGTCCCCTTCGTCCGCCCGCTTCTCCTGCCCGATGTCGGCCAGCGATGACTCCCGGATCCAGCCGTGGGCCGCCGCGTGGCGGGCCACCGCCAGAGTGTCGTCGGCGAGCACGAGGGTCGAGCCGGAAGCCGCCACCTGTTCCGCCAGCTTGCGGATCTGGGCTGACCGCTCCGGGTGCGCCATGACGTTGCGGATGTAGACCGCGAGAAGTCGCCGGGGGTGAGCGGCCACGACCTCGGCGTAGATCTCAGGGTCTTCCTGGGCGCTGTCGCCCACCAGCATAAAGGGGAGCTCCGCATAGGTGGCCAGGATCTCTGTCAGAATCCCGCTCTTATGTGCCGCGTTCCGGAGCAGAGACGGGCCGAGATCCCAGTCCCTGAGCAGCAAGGGTCCAACCGGAATTGCCTGCACCGCCAGGAAGTCCGAGATGACGTCGTAGAGATTCCAGGGGCTGCTCGATACGTAGAAGATGGGATTGTGAGCGCGTCCGCTGGGCCCGGCCTCAAGGGCACGATAGAACGCAGCCACTCCCGGGAACGGCAGGCGGGTGCGGGCATTTTCCAGGAGAACCGTGCGGGCCGCGCGGAGGAAGTTGGTGACCTGGGACTGGACCACGGTGTCATCCATGTCGCTGATGACTCCATAGCTGGCGGTGGCTGGAGGCACGAGGAAGGGCGCCTGCCCCGCTGTGGCAGGTCCGCTGGGAGGGTGGAGAAGCTCCAGCCGAATCTCTCCCCAGCCCTCGCTCGCCTCCTGCACGTCGAGCCACTGCCGGATGAACCCCTCGTCGTCGGCGACCAGATCGCGATCGCCCCCAGCCAGGTGCGCTCGTACTCTCGCGTGAGGCAGCGGATCGCTCTCGAGTCGCTTCAGCATGGCCACCAGGTTGCGCGTGCGGGAGTGAGCCGGGTCAGGGAGCGGCAGGCCCTCCTGCTGCAGCACCCGGCCGAGCAGGAGGACTCGCCCCGGGCGCCCGTACCCCCGGTACCCCACGATGTGGTAGGGGTCGCGGTCCACCAGACGCTCCAGCGAGTCCGCGCCTCGCTTGATCCGTGATTTTACCGACACTGCCAGGTCACGCAGCTCGTCCCGCAAACCAGCCATGGTGACCTCCAGGTGCGCCAACGCCCGCAAACCTCTCGGCCTGCGGGCGCTGTCGTGTGGCTCTTGTATTCAGCTATCTACGGATGACCACGATCACCCGCACTCACTGAAGCCGCACACGTGGCACTTCATGCAGCCCTCGGCAAACTCGAGCTGGGACCCGCAGTCGGGGCACGCCCCCGACAGGGTTTCCTGCATTCCACCGAACAGCATCTGCTCCCCTTCGCCGCCGGTGCGGGCCTGGACCACAACCGGCGCGACCTCCAGCTCCCCGGCGGCCCGCTGGGGACCCACGCCGGGCAGCAGCTCCTGCTGGATGCCCTGCTTTTCCTGCATCCAGCGCTCGATGGCGATGCCCACTGCGTCCGGCATGGACAGGATCTTGTTCGGCCCCAGCCCAATCACCCGGTCGGAGCTGATGCCCCGGAGCTGGCGATAGATTTCCTTGATGGGAATGCCGGAGCGGAGGGCCAGGCTGATGAGACGGCCCAGCGATTCGACATCGGCCATCAGGGCACCGCCCGCCTTGCCCAACGTCATGAACACCTCGAACGGCTGGCCCTTGTCGTCCTCGGTGATCGTGACGTACAGCGTCCCCAGCGGGGTTTCGACGCGCCGGGTAGTGCCGCGGAGCACCTCGGGCCGCGAACGCTTCTGCCGGCGCTGGAGGTTCTCCGACTCGAGCTCGTGCACGATGCGCTGCAACCGCTCGTTCTCCGCCCGCAGCTCGGCGAGCTCGCCATGAAGATCGGCGGACGAGGTGGACGAGGCGGACGCGTGCCCTTCCTGCACCTTCCTGGCGGTCGACCCCGTCGAGAGCACCTGCATCTCCCGGCTGCCGTCGCGATAGACCGTGACGCCCTTGCAGTTGAGGCTGTAGGCGAGGCGGTAGATCTCCTCGACGTATTCCTCGGTGGCGTCGTGGGCGAAGTTGCAGGTCTTGGAGATGGCGCTGTCGTTGTACTCCTGGAATGCCGCCTGCATCCGGATGTGCCACTCAGGCTTGATCGCATTGGCGGTGACGAAGACGCGCTGCCACTTGGCCGGAACTTCCGGGAAATTGATGTGGCCGGTCTCGGCGATTTTCCGCACCAGCTCGTCGGAATACCAGCCTTCTGCCTTGGCGATGGCGACGAAGTCCTCGTTCACGTCCGGCATGAGCACGCCGGCCTGGTTCCGCATGAACGCCACGGCAAAGAGCGGCTCGATGCCGGAGCTGCACCCCGCGATGATCGAGATGGTGCCGGTGGGCGCTACCGTGGTGACGTTGCAGTTGCGCAGGCGCCGCATGGGCCGGATCCGCTCGCCCCTGGCGTCGCGGGCGGCGGTCTCGTCCGGCCCCCAGATGCTCCGCTCCCATTCGGCGAACACGCCGCGCTCGGCCGCAAGACGCTCCGACTCGATCTTGGCTTCCTCATCCACGAATCGCTGGATCTCCCGGCCGAGCGCCACGCCCTCGTCCGAATCGTAGGGCACGCCCAGCTTGACGAAGACATCGGCCAGGCCCATGACGCCGAGGCCGATGCGGCGGATCCGCTGCGCCAGATCGGTAATCTCCTGCAGCGGGTACTGGTTGGCATCGATGACGTTCTCGAGGAAGTGGGTGGAGAGATGCACCACCCGCCGGAGACGATCCCAGTCAATCTCCTTGCCGCCCCCGCGCGTTCCGCCTGGTCCGCGCTTTCCGCCTTCTTTGACGAACGCCCCCAGGTTGATGGAGCCCAGGTTGCACACGTCGTACGGCAACAGCGGCTGCTCGCCGCACGGGTTGGTGGCCTCGTACTCGCCGAGGTGCGGAACCGGATTGTAGTGGTTGGCCTTGTCCACGAAAAAGACGCCGGGCTCGCCCGTTTTCCATGCCCCATGGATGATCCGCTCCCAGACCTGCCGCGCCCGCAGCTGGCCGGTGACCTGCTTGGTCTTGGGATGGATGAGGTCGTACCGGCCGTCGGACTCGACCGCCGCCATGAAGGCATCGGTGACGGCAACCGAGATGTTGAAGTTGGTGACCTTGGTGGTGTCGTCCTTGCAGGTGATGAACTCCATGATGTCCGGATGGTCCACCCGGAGGATGCCCATGTTGGCCCCCCGCCGGGTGCCACCCTGCTTGACGACGTCCGTCGAGGCATCGAATAGCGTCATGAAGGACACGGGGCCCGACGCCACGCCCATGGTGGAGCGGACGATGTCGTTCTTGGGCCGAAGCCGCGAGAAGCTGAAGCCGGTGCCGCCGCCGGACTGGTGGACCAGGGCCATGGCGCGGAGGGTATCGTAGATCCCGCTCTTGCCGTTGGAGAGCGCGTCGTCAACCGGAAGAACGAAACAGGCGGACAGCTGACCCAGCGGGCGGCCGGCGTTCATGAGCGTCGGCGAGTTGGGCACGAACAGCCGATCGGCCATCAGGCCGTAGAAATCGCCCGCGGTCCGCTCCACGGTGTCATCCGACCCGCCGTAACGCCGATCGGCTTCCGCGATAGTCCGCGCCACCCGCCAGAACAGGTCCCGGGGACTTTCGACCGGCTCCCCGGACTCATCCTTGATCAGGTAGCGCTTCTCGAGGACCGTGATGGCATTGGGCGACAGCCGAACAGCGTCCCGTGGGGTGGACGGTTTCATAGAACTCCCCGCTTGAAAGGTATTGATCTCAGAGGGTGGAGCGCGTGCTCAGCACCAGCGACCGACCCTGCACCAGCCCTGCCAACCATGGCAACGTCCAACCAAAACGGAAGGCCAAGCTAGGCCTCTGGGGGAACCGGGACAATACCTTGAAAAACGTCCGAAACCACGTCCGAAATCGCTTCCCACATCACAAATATAGCCGGTGTGACTATGTGGAAGAAGTGGATTGGTGGGGAGAAGTACGCCGAACGCCAGAAGCAGGGGAACGAGGACGTCTCCTCATCCCCTCCTCATGGGATACCGTCCCGCCCGGTGAGCCCGGGCCTGTTCGACGTAGTGACGCCAGGTGAACGCGACTCGATCCGCCAATCCCTGATCCACGGGCCGGACGACGCGTCCCGGCAGCCCCATCACCAGTGACTTGGGGGGGATCTGCATGCCCTCCGGAATGACCGCGCCGGCGGCAATGACGCTCCCGGTCCCGACACGCACGCCGTTGAGCAGAATGCTGCCCATTCCGATGAGGCATTCGTCCTCCACCGTGCATCCGTGAAGAATGACGCGGTGGCCCACGCCCACGCGGTGGCCTACCGTGCAGGGCACCCCTTCGTCCACATGGATGATGGTGCCGTCCTGGATGTTCGACTGGGCGCCGATCACGATGGGGGCCATGTCCGCGCGCAGCACGGCACCGTACCAGACGCTGGCGTCTTGACCCAGGGTGACGTCCCCCATCACGGCGGCAGTGGCCGCGATGAAGGCGGAAGGATGGATCACTCTTGGGCTGGCGGGAAGAGCATCTGGGTCCACGCTTCCACCGGGGCCCCGTCCTTGAGCGCGGGATGCCAGGTGACGGTCCACACGAAATTGCGAACCTCGCGCTCGTAGGCCGGATCGTTGGAGGGCCGCAGCCGCCTGATATCCACGGTGCGCCCTTCAGTGGACACCTTGACCCAGAGCAGCGAGGGCCTGGGAGCAGGTTGCGCGTCGGGGGGCACGGTTACGAAGGGAGGGTTCACCGGTTTGGGGCGCTCGTCGAAACACGCCCCATCGGCGTTGTATCCCGGGCCGGGAGCGCAGCCGGCCGCCGCCCGCGGCACATCGGGGCGGACCGGGACGGGAGCCCCGATCTGGGTGAGTTGAGGCGCGAGCTCCTGAACCTGCCCCGGGCGGATAACGATGGTGTCGGAGTAGAAGTGGTACCGCGGTGCCGAAATGGCCAGCGCGTGGGGCCCGGGCGCGAGTTTGGTCAGCGCTTGCGTGATCGGCTTTTCATCGATCATGACCGTGGAGCCCCGCGGCAGGCCCACCAGTCGTATCCCTCCACTATCCACCGGACCTGCGATATCGGGCCCGGTCGTTTCCGCGGGTGCGGTCACCGGGGGCAGCGCCGGCTCAGTGGCGGCCCGGGTCGGTGTCGAGTCGGCCGGCGCGGGGGTGGGAGTGACCGGAGCGGCTGAATCGGTCTGGATTGGCGCGGTCTGCCCGCCGCTCCCCGCCGAGTCCCGCGCCCCTCCGGCCGAGTCGGCGGGATTCTCGAGACCACCTGCAGCCTGCGCGAAGCCGCGGGATTTGTAGTAGTACAACCCGCCGCCCGCGCCGCCTAACACCGCGAGCAGCACCCAGAGCCAGGCCCACGACGATGTGCTCGGACGCATTGCCACCGAGCGGTCGGCTACCCGGCGCGGCAGGTCCCGTCGCTCCCGTGGGGTAAGGCGGCGATCCACCAGAGGGGAGTCGAGCGGGGTCGTAGGCTGGCTCAGGATCGGTGGAATCCCGGTCCCGCTTCCCGCCCCGGGCGCGCCGGTAGCCACGCCAGCCGCAGTCCCCACCAGGGTGGCGATGGAGCTGCGGACCGCCCCGGGTGCGGCAATCGGCTGTCCCCGGAACGACGCCACCAACTCCTCGCAGCTCTGGTATCGGTCGTACGGATCCTTCATGAGCATCCGCTTGATCACTTCGAAGATGCGGCGCTCGTCCGCGGTAACGAGCGTCGGGGTCGGAATCGGCTCGGTGATATGCTTGTAACCGATCGAGAAGCTGTCCTCGCCATCGTAGGGGACCGAACCCGTCAGGCACTGATAGGCGACGACGCCCAGGCTGTAGATGTCGCTCCGCCCGTCGATCGGCTGGGCGCGCGCCTGCTCGGGACTCATGTAGTGGGGAGTCCCGATGGACATGCCGGTGCCGGTGAGCTTCTGCCCCGAGGCCGCCTTGGCAATCCCGAAGTCCGTCAGCACGCTCTGCCCGAACTCGTCGAACATGATGTTGTCGGGCTTGATGTCGCGGTGCACGATCCCGCGTTGCGCAGCGTAGCCCAGGGCGCTGCCGGCCTCGAGCAGCAGGCGCCGGATCTCGGGCGGAGTCAGCTTCTTGCGGGCCCCCAGCACGGTGGAGAGCGAGCCACCGCGCAGGAACTTCATCACGAAATAGATAACCCGACCCGCGCGTCCGACCCGGTAAATCGAGATGATGTTCGGATGCTCCAGCTGGGCCGCGGTTCGGGCCTCGCGCTGAAAGCGCTCGACAAATTCCGTATCGAAGGCCAGGGAGAAGGGGAGGACCTTCACCGCCACCTCGCGCTCGAGCTGACGGTCGCGCGCGCGGTACACCATCGCCATACCGCCGCGGCCCAGCTCTTCGATGATCTCGTACTCGGCGGCAAGTGATTCGCGCACGAGGTCCAGCTCCTGGAGCGCGCCGGTCGCGATAGCATGGACCGGCGTGGTGGCCATAAGGTCGAGGCCACAGGAGGGGCAGAACTTCGATTTTCCGGTGATTTCGCTTCCACAACGGGAGCAGAACATGGGCGCAAGCTATGTCAGCGCTGGAGGGAGTTCAAGCGGATTGCGTGGCGTATCGCGAGACGGGGTTGCGAAAGGCGGGGCAGCGGGGCGGCGGGGCCGCAGGGCCGAACCGACACCCGTAAGTATCGGTGCCGCAACATTCCGAGGGAAAACCGCCCCCCTGCCCTGCCGCCCCGCCGCCCACCCTCCAATGGCACGTCCCCTGCAGGATTTCAAAGAACCAACTCGCATCATCAATCCCGGAGCGCTTGTGGTCCCGTATCACACGATTGCCTTCAGCCAGCAGAAACTCAGGGCTGCCCTGCGCCGCGCCGAAGGCCAGGACCCCGCGTTTACCTACGGGTTCGTGGTCCACTCCCGGCGCAATCACGAGCGCCCGGCCCTGGGCCTCATCACCCTGCACGGTGAGAGCCTGGCCTTCAGTGAGCGGCTGCTGAAGTCGCTCGACGGACTGCCGCTCTGGCTGTTCGGTCACGCGCGTATCACGCTCATGCCCGGCACCACCATCTCGCCGGCCGAAGGCGGGAGAACCAAGCAGGCCGACCGGCCGCTCGCCTCGATGCTGATGCACATCGCCACCTTCGACACCAGCACCGGGGTCACGCAGCACCTCGTGCAGGTTGAAGCGGTGGTCAAGGCCGAGAGCCTGGTCCAGCCGCTCCTGATCCTGACGCCCTCCCGCCCGGCCGCATGGCCGATGTAGAGTGGCAAAAACGTGAGGGGGAACTGCCAAAGGCGTGAGCGGTAGCGGGTCGCTCCGAAATGCGAAACCCTCCGGCGTCAGAGTCGGAGGGTTTGTTGTTTAGCTGGGTCCCGCTTACGCTATGGCTCTTCCCGCTTACCGCTCCCGCTTGTCCGCTTCCACCACCTGGAATTCCCGGGTCCGCTGGTCTTTGCGCCCGTCCGCGTCCACCACCATCAGGGCCAGCACGTACTGCCCCGGTTTCAGGCGATCGAGCTTGAGGCTGCGATGGGTGGAGACCGTGGACGTGGTCGCCTGCTGCTCGAATTTGAGCCGGATGGCGGCTCCGCCGCCCCCGAAGATCTTCTTGAACAGGCCGCCGCCCGACCCCTTCTTTCGGACCTCGAGCTCGACGGTATAGGGGGCCGGGCGCAAGCCTTCGATCTCGTAGTACAGCTCCATCTCCTCGTTCCGCATGTAGGTGCGGAGTGGGTTGAAGACGACGGTGTCGTCCGGAGACCTCTTCCAGGTGAGATTGGCCCGCCGGGCGCCCAGAACCAGATCGCTCAAGCCCAGAGCCGAGGAGTTGACGGCGCCCACCCGCACCGTATCGCGCGGCAGTGTGACGCCGGCTTCGTCCCCCTGCTGGAGTGCCAGCCGGTACTCGAGCCGGCCGGAGGGCACCGTGGCGCTGACCCGCCCCACCAGGTGCTCGCCGGGGGGGACTCGCTCGGGCGCCACGAAATGCCTGGTGGTATCGAGCGCGGAGACCACCTGACCGTTCCCGTCGGTAGCCACAAAGCGCAGCCGAATGCTGTAGAGAAAGCCCCGTGTCACCGTTACCGGCTCGAGACTGGAGCCCGAGATCGCGTAGGCGATCTGCACCTGATGGCCTGAGGTGTCCCGGCCCACTGCCAGCACTTCGGACCGGGCCTTGAGCTCGTTGTGGAATCGAAGCTCGTAGCTGTCGGTGGTGGTTCCCAGTGCGATGCTCTCCTGCCCTACCCGCCGCTCCTGGCTCTGATAACGGCCCGTGCTGCCGCGGCCGGCGCTCTGGAGGCGCCGGTAGATGGGCGAGAGCTGCTCCCGCGAGAGCATCAGCTGCTCGGCCATGGCGTTGTCGCTGGCGCCATTGGCCTGGTCCTGCAGCTTCACGGCGTCGCTGAACCCGAGCACATCGAACAGGCTCTCGACCAGCTTGAAGTCCTGCACGTCTTCGCGGGCGATAAAGTGGAAGATCAGATCTCCCTCGGGCCGGCTGTAGCGCCACGACTCGTTGGGCTCGAGGCCGGGCGCGGCATAGGTGGCGCGGCTGGCGGGCTCGCCGTGACGGATATAGATGACGCCGCGGTCGTCGAAATCACGGCTGCCCGAGCGGTAGCGCTCCACAATGTCGTAGTGCCGGTTATTCGAGGTGAGCTGGAAGTTCTTGCGGGCATAAAAGAGGCGGCGGTAGTGCTCCCGCAGCCGCTCCCCTTCACCGCGCAGCTCGATCCGATCGCGCTGACTCCAGAAGCTCCGCAGGTAGGCGGCCCGCCGGGCACCGCGCTGTTTATCGAACTCTCCCAGCACGCTGTCGGAGGCAATCGTGGCGAGATCGGCCCGGTAGGCTGCCACGGCCGTCGAATCGTCCGACGCGGCGCCCTCGAAGTACGGCGACACCCCATCGAACCGACCCAGCAGAAAGAGGGTGCGGGCCACCTCCAGCTGGCCCAGGCTCCGATTCTGACCCTGCTGGACATACGCATTGAACGCCACCAGCGCCGAGTCGCCGTCGCCCACTTCGCGCTCCACTCGGCCGCGGGCCAGCAGGACCTGGGGATCGCTGCCCGCCGTGGTGTGGGCCGAGCGCCGGAGCGCCTCCAGCGCCACACCGAGCTTGATGTTGACGCGCTGGCGCAGGGCGGTGTTGGCCAGGTCCACCAGGCCATGTACGAAGGAGGGATCGATCTCCGCAGACTTGGCGAACGCTACCGCGGACCGGGTGAGGGCGTCCTTGCCAAGCATGGTCTTGAGGCCGGTAACGAACGACACCTGGGAGTCGCCTACCCCGTATTCCGCCAGGCCCATCCCATACCAGGCGTAGGGCCACGAGGGCTGCAGGTCGATGGCCCATTGGAATTCCGACGCCGCATCATCGTAGTGCGCCTGGCCGCCCAGATCTCCCAGTCGCAGCGAGAGGAACCCCAGCTTCAGATGTTTCAAGGCATTGTTTCGGTCGGCCTTGGCGGAATCGATCATCCGCTTTTCCAGCCGCAGCAGGCCGACCGAATCCAGCGTGGCCCCTATGGAATCTCGAAAACGCTCCAGCTCGGCGCGATCGGCAGGATCCTGGGCCTGGAGATGCCGGGAGCCGGAGAGGAGGAGCGCCAGGCCTAACCCGCCGGCAAGGGTGCGGAGGCCGCGGCGGAATACGGAAGGAGACGCCATCGAACGAAACCTCACAACTGCACTCTAGGGGGCGACACCGCCAGTGGATTCGCCGGCGCCAGGGCCGCTCTTCGACGGTGATGGATTCGCTCTAGGAGACGCCAGTATGCCGGCACGGCCCACACCGGCCCCGGCCTGAGCCCGCGCGCGGTCCTGAAGAAACCTGCGGATCCCGTCATAAACTCCACGGGCATACAGCCGGGCGCCACGCGGGGTTCGTAACGCCGCCTCCTGCTCCGGCAGGATCATGAACATCCCCTCGACCAGGACCGATGGCATCCAGGTGGCCCGCACCACCGCGAGATCCCCGCGGCTCACCCCCAGATCGGGAAGCTTGAGGCGGGCCACCAACGACCGCTGGATCTCCGCGGCGAGCGGGACACTGCGCGGCTGATTGTAGAATACGCTGGTGCCGTTGTTGGTGAACGGATTCACCCCGTCCGGCAACGCATTGTTGTGAATCGAAACGAGCAGGTCGGCGTTGCCGGTATCGGCCAGTGCAATCCGAGGCCAGAGGTCCACAGGCGTGTCCGTGGTGCGCGTCATGAGCACCCGGGCACCAGCGGCCCGGAGCATGGCGCGGAGCTGAAGCGCGACAGCCAGATTCGCCTCCGCCTCGCGCAATCCCGTCGGTCCCGTCGCTCCGAGCGGCGGGTGTCCCGGGTCCAGGGCAATCACCCGCCCCCGCAGCGGATCCCCGAGCTGAATCCGCGGCGGCCGCCGGATTTCCAGCAGCAGATCGTTGCGGCTCCAGCGAGTTCGGTACCCCCACACCGGGGCCGTCAGGTCCACGGTCACGGTGACCTCGTCCCGCGCCGTCTGGGACCACGCGAGCCGCTGAATGAGCGGGTCGCCCGCGTACCGGATCCAGTCCACATCTCCAACCGCGCTGTACAGTTTGAGGGCCAGGCTCCCATCCGATTCGGTGACTTGGAAGGGAATCCGGGCGGTGAGCGGAATTCGCACGGTGACTCTGTCCGGCGAGCGCATCACCATGACGGAGCCCACCGTGGCATGGGGCTCCGGCAGTCCCCGAGGCAGCCTGCGCGCCTCCGCTACCGGCACCCAGGCGTCCGACACCTGTGAGAGTTTCACGCGGAGGTCGTCGTTCAACCGGCCGGTCACGGGGACCCGGGTGCCGGTAGGAAAGAACCAGGCGTAGGTTCCCCCCGGCACGGCCCGTCCCGGCGTCAGGCTGTCGGTTACGGCTCCGCCCAACGTGTCGTCGTCGAGCTCGGCAATGAGCGGAAACGTGTCCAGCAGGGCCACCTGCAAGGGCCACGGCACGCGGACCGTATCTCCCTTCAAGGCCGCTTCCATGGTGACCCAGGCGGCCTCCGGGCCCAGCAACTCGGCGTAGGGTGCCGGACACGGAAGCCCGGTGACGCACCGAAGGGCGGCCCGGCCCAGCGCCCTGACCAGCGCCGGTGAAGTACCCCGCAGTACCGGCCCGGGGTCGGGACCGATGGTACGGCCGCGTATCGCTCCCACGTACCGCACTTCCTCGAAAGTCATGAGCTTGCTGGTATCACGCTCGAAGGCGCGCAGCGCGGGTGCCACTTCGCGCCATTGCTTCTGCGGCAACAGGCGGATTCGCCGCCCATCCGGCAATCGCACCTGGACATCCGAGCCTTCGGCGGCGCGGGCCGAGAGGGTCAGATACTCGCCCCGAGGGAGCCACACCTGCCCCTGCGGGGAGAGGGAGACGGAATCGATCCAGGCCTCGCCTCTGCGGACATCTCGGGGAAGCGAGCTTCGATGCCGCCGAACTGGATAGATCAGGATCGATGTGTCTGCTGCCGAGATGGCTTCGATCCGGAACTGCATCAGCGTATCGGGTGGGAACGGAATCCAGGCGAGCCAAGCTCCGTTGGGCCAGACCCGGACGGGAGCGCCGTTGATGCTGAGCCTCGTCGTCCGGCCTGCCACCGAGCCAAAGAGAAAGCTGGAATCCTGGACCCGTACCACATCGGTGGCGGCAGGGTAGACCACGCGCAACCCGAGCGGGTTGCTTACTTTGGGCGGGGCCGCCTCGGGCTCGGCCACGCTGATTGCGGCTGCAGCCGTATCGGCCGGGATGGATCCGCTGAGCGTTGGAGCGGGCTCGGTCTGGCGGGAGCAGCCGAGCGCCAGGGCAATCCCCCAGGCCCAGCCGGGCGAGCGCGTTACGATCATAGGCTGCAAGGTACACAGGCACTAGGAGTTACGCCAAGACAGCGTTGACGCTCCTCGCGGCGCTTTCTAGATTCGTCAGACCCTGAACCGCCGGTGGCCTCTGCTCGAGGATTGCATGACCAATGGGGCGGTACGAGTCTCCGTCTTCGGCAAGACCGACCTTGGCCGCAGTCGCGATCATAACGAGGACACGTTCCTCGTCGCCGACCTGAGCACCGGCAACGCCAGCCTACAACCCGAGGTGCGCCGCCATGAGGTAGGACCGCGTGGCTCGCTCTTCATGGTGGCTGACGGCATGGGCGGCGCCGCGGCGGGGGAGCTGGCCAGCGCCATGGCCGCGGATCTCATCTACCGCCACATGGCTACGGCCTGGGCCAGCGACTCAGCGCAGACCTCCGACCAGTTTGCCTTCCGCATGCGCGAGGCCGTGGAGCTCGCCAACAGCCAGATCTACACCTACGCGCGGCAGCATCCCGAGGTCCGGGGAATGGGGACCACGGTGACCGCGGCCGGCGTGTACGGAGGCGATCTGTACCTGGCGCAGATCGGCGACAGCCGGGCCTACCTGATCCGAAACGCCGAGGCGATTCAGATCACCAAGGACCAGAGCCTCATGCAGCGCCTGGTGGATGCGGGCGAGCTCACCGAGGATGAGGCGGAGCAGAGTGAGCGCCGCAACATCATCCTGCAGGCGTTGGGCCCCGATCCGCGAGTCAAGGTGGATCTGACCCATCAGCCCATTCGTCGGGGGGACACCCTGATCCTCTGCTCCGATGGCCTCTCGAGCGTGGTCCGGCGGGAGGAGTTTGCCCAGCTGGCGCGAGAGCACCACGATCTCCCGGCCCTCTGTGCGGCGCTGATCGACCTGGCCAACGCCCGGGGCGGCCCCGACAATATCACCGCGGTCGCGGCCCATTTCGAAGGCGAGGGACTCGAGGTGGCGGACGGCACCGATGGCGTCGGGCACCGCACGTATCAGGTCACCCAGACCACGACCGTCCCTGAGCTGCAGCCGGTGCGGCCGGCCGAGCCGCCCGGAGAAACCGCCCCTTCCTCCGGCCCGACCTTGTCCCAGATCCGCAGTCTCTCGCTCATCTTGATTCTCGTGGGTGTTCTGCTCCTTCTGCTTGCCGTCTGGCGCTGACGGTTGACCACACCTCGGGCCACACCTGATCAAGGCGTGGCGTTCGCCAAGCCGCTGAGATTCCGCCTCACCTGGATTGCAGCCCTGGCGTTTGCGTCCGGCTTCCCCTTCGGACTCATCAACGAAGCGGTGCCGATTTACCTTCGCACCCACGGCGCGAGCCTGGTCGAGATCGGGCAGCTCGCCAAGCTCAGCCTTCCCTGGAGTCTCAAGTGGCTGTGGGCCCCCCTGGTGGACCGTCACGGCTCCCGGCGCCAATGGATTGCCGGCTGCCTCGGTGGCCTGGCGGTGCTCACCTTTATCGTGGGCACGCTCGAAGTGGACTCCCTGGGCCCTGCCTTCTGGGTCGTGCTCTTCGCCATCGTGTTTCTCTCGGCCACGCAGGACGTCGCGATCGATGCCTCCACCATCCAGTCCACCACCACGCGCGCGCTGGGCGTGGCCAACTCGGTTCGGATCACACTCTATCGTGTCGGAATGCTCACCGCCGGCGGGCTGCTGGTCTGGCTGGCGGGCCGGATCGGCTGGGCCGAGAGCTTCTCCACCGGCGCGCTGGCGCTGGGCGCACTCGCCGTCGGTGCCCTGTTCCTGCCAGCGGTAGATCGCACCACGGCCAAACCGGGCAGCCTCTGGGAGCCGCTGCAACAGCTGCTCCGGCGGCCCGGCATCGTTCCCGTGGTGGTGTTTGCGCTGATCTTCAAGCTCGACATCGCCGCGCTGGAGCCGATGATGCGCCCGTTCTGGGTGGACGCCGGGCTCACGCTCGAGGAAATCGGGGCGGTGGTGACCACCGGCCGGCTGGTCGCCACCATTGCGGGGGCCGCCGCGGGCGGAGTGTTCACCACCCGCTACGGCCTCTTCACCGGGCTCTGGGTGCTGGGTCTGATCCAGGCATTTTCAGGGTTGGTCTACTGGGGAACGGCGGTGGCGGATCCGGCGAAGACACTCGTGGTGGCGGCAGCCTACTTCGAAAGCTTTGCGGCGGGCCTGGGCACCTCGGCCTACCTCGCCTTCCTCATGTCGGTGTGTGAGAGACGCTATGCCGCCACCCAGTTCGCCGTCCTCTCCGCCCTGCTGGCGCTGACCCGCTGGATCGCCGGCGACCTCTCGGGAGGTTTAGCGGAGCGGCTGGGTTACGCGAACTATTTCCTGCTGACCTTCTTCATCGGGCTGCCCGCCTTCGCGTTGATCCCCCGGCTCCGGAGCGCACCGCGACACTAGGTCAATCGACAGCGAGTCTCTTGCCCAGCCAGCGCGCCACGGCCTCCTGCATCAGACGCTGCCGGTGCCACGCGAGCAGCACCGGAGACCGGCCGGGAATTTCGGCTAGCAGCCTGGGGTGACCGAAGAGGACGATCAGGTCGGCGCCCGACGCGTGGTGCGCCAGGGCTTCCCGCGTTCCGCTGCCGAATCCCGATCGTCCCTTCCACGCCCGCGGCTCGGCAAACACCAGGACCACCCGAGATCCGCCCGCGTAGCGTCCCGTCAGGTTGGGGCCCAGCACGCGGTGCACATAGTCGCTCGGTCCCGGCGGGTATGGTCCCCCGATGTCGTCATCGACAACGACCAGATCCAGCGGATCGGTGAGCCGGGGCGCCGACCGCCTGACCATGCCCTGCTTGAGCAAGGCGTCGGCCAGTGCGCCGGCTGACTCGAAGGGGCCGCGGGTGACGGGAGGGGTGGGCGCGCTGGCGGTGGCAAGGGCGCGGTCGTAGCGACGGAGAGAGTCCGCAATCCGGTCCTGGCTCAGGGTTCCGCTCGACAGCGCTGCCTCGAGAGCGTGCATGACCCGGCGGGCGTCGTTCGGGTACAGCAGGAGATCGGCACCGGCCTGGATGGCCTCGACGGCGGCGTCCGACTCGCGGCGGCCCACCAGCGCGCCGTCCATGATGAGCGCATCAGTGACCACCAACCCATCGAATTTGCCCCGCGAGCGCAGCTCGCCGAGCACCGCGCGTGAGAGCGTGGCCGGCAGGCCGGAGGCGTCGAGCGCGGGGTAGGCCACGTGCGCGGTCATGATCGAGGCAACACCGCCCTCGATCGCAGCCGTGAACGGCATCAGGTCCACCGAGCGGAGCGCGGCAGCCGGAGCGTCCACCACCGGCAGGGTGACGTGAGAATCCGCAGCGGTCCGGCCATGGCCCGGGTAATGCTTGGCGCAGGCCAGGGCGCCGGCCCCCTGGCACCCTTCGATCCAGTGCCGCACGAAGGTGGCCACCTCCTTGGGATCGTCGCCGAAGGCCCGGGTCTGGACGATCGGGTTCTCGGGCAGGAGATCGAGGTCCGCCACGGGAGCGAACACCCAGTTGATGCCCACCGCCCTCGCCTCCTGGGCGGTGACCGCCGCCGCCCAGCGGACCACCGCCGGATCGTCCAGCGAGGCGAGAGCCATCGGAGGCGGAAACTCGGTAAGACCAGTCACCTGCTGGCCGGCTCCGCGTTCCAGGTCGGACGCGAGCAGCAGCGGACGGCCAGCCCGCCGCAGCAGATCGGCCGTGAGCTTCCGCACGCTTTCCGCGGTACCGCCGAAGATGATGTATCCGCCCACCCCCAGCTCCAGAGTGTCGGCAATGCGGCCGGCTTCGTGCGCGAACCCACTCAGCGCATCGGACCTGAGCGCGGGCATGATCAGCCGCGCCGGGCTGGCGGATACCGGAACGCCCGTCATGCCGGCGTCACGGTTCCCAGAACGCGCGAGCCGCCCGCTCCTGTGGCGGCCGGGACATTGCCCGGCTGGCCATGGAGCGTGAGATATCCCAGCAGGGCGAAGGCCACGGCTTCTTTGGCATCGCCTGGAAAGAAGAGCTCGTCGAAGCGCCGCAGCCGATGGTTCCCTCGCGCGTCGAGCTGCTGAGCCAGCGCAGCCATGAGCCCCGGATGATGGCAACCCCCACCGGAGGCAACGACCTCGACGCCGGCTGGCGTCCAGCGGCCTACTGCCTCGGCCACCGAGCGCGCGGTGAGCTGCACCGCGGTCGCCACCCCGTCCGGACCGGGCACCCGCCGGTGGAGCGCCTGGGCGTACTGGTCGCCGAAGCGCTCCCGGCCGGTGCTCTTGGGCGGTGGCGCGGCAAAGAAAGGATCCCCGAGCAGCTCCGTCAGCATCTCCTCGTCCGGCGTGCCCCGGGCGGCCAGTAACCCATCGCGATCAAACGACCGCCGCTGGTCCACCATACGAGCCACAGCGTCGACGATGGCGACGCCGGGCCCGGTGTCGAACGCCAGCACGCCTGCTTCCTGCGCCCGCCGCTCGACGTAGGTCAGATTGGCCATCCCGCCAAGGTTGAGCAGGATCCGGGGAGCATCGGGACACGCGAAGAGCAGCACATCAGCCATTGGCACCAGGGGAGCGCCCTGCCCTCCCGCGGCCACGTCCCGGGCCCGGAAGCCGCTCACCACTCGCACCCCGAACCGCTCCGCCAGCACCGCCGGCTCGCCCAATTGCCAGGTGACCACGGGCGGCTCGTGCCAGATGGTCTGTCCGGGAAAGGCAATGAGCGACAGGTCCGAGGCCGGCACGTTGGCCTGCACCAGAACGGTCTGCACCGCCTCCGCGGCCCATTCCGCCACCCGTACATGCAGCCGGGCAAGCGCAGGAGCGGTTGCACCGTTGAGCGCGGCGCGGATCTCGGCGCGCTCTTCGTCGGTGTAGGGCCGGGTGACGAAATCCAGCAGCGTGGCGTGGGTAGGGCCTTCGAGGCGGACGAGGGCGGCGTCCATGCCGTCGAGCGAGGTACCGGACATGAGACCGACCGCGAGCGACGGACGTTCGGTCACTTGGCCCGCACCGGCGGAGGGTCGCCCACGATCGAGCGGAGCCGGCCGGCGTGCTCGGCCAGCAGCTTCTCGGCCTCCCCCCTGGAGACGCCGCGGCGGGCCATCACGATGGCGATCTTTACGTTGCCCTCAGCGGCTTCGATTGCCCGTCGCGATGCCTCGCGGTCGAGGCCGGTGGTCTCCATGACGATGCGCTGGCTTCGGTCCACCAGCTTGTCGTTCCAGGCGCGGAGATCCACCATCAGGTTGCCGTAGGTCTTCCCGAGCCGGATCATGGCTCCGGTGGAGAGCGTGTTGAGCACGAGCTTCGTGGCGGTTCCCGACTTCATCCGGGTGGAGCCGGTGACGATCTCAGGGCCGACCAGGACGGTGATGCACACATCGCAGCTGTCGCGAAGCTGGGGCGGGGGCTCGGAGCAGGAGACCAGCGCCGTGCGCGCCCCGCGGGCCTGCGCCCGCAGCAGCGCGGCCCGGACGAAGGGTGTGGTTCCGCTCGCGGCAATGCCGACCACGACGTCGTCGCGCCCCACCCCGAGAGTGTTGATCTCCCGGGTGGCCGTGACCTCGTCGTCCTCGGCACCTTCGACCGAGCGCACCAGGGCGGGGCTGCCCCCGGCAATGAGTCCCACCACCATTTCCGGCGGCGTGCCGAAGGTGGGGGGGCACTCGGCGGCATCGAGGACGCCGAGCCGCCCGCTGGTGCCTGCCCCCACATAAATCAGGCGGCCTCCGGCTCGGAAGGCCGCTTCGATGAGGTCGATGGTGCGGGCGATGTCGACCCGGGCCTTGGCGACCGCGCCGGGCACGCCGGCATCCTCAGCGCCGATGAGATCGACGATCTCGAGGGCCGAAGCGGTGTCGATGGTTGAGCTGCGAGGGTTGCGCCGTTCGGTCAGGCGCGTGTCGTGGTAGTCGTCGGCCACGCGAGCAGGAGGATAGTGTATCCAGGAAGTGTGCGATTGGGGCTAAATTAGAGGCCGTGCGACTTCCCAGGCAACTCCGCACCGTCGCCGAAAAATCAGCTTCCGGAGTTCTTCGTGCGTAAACGTCCCCTCGGTGTACTCCCCATCCTCCTGTTCGCCGTTGGCTGTGCCGGCCGTCCCGGTCAGCCAGGCGCCGGGCCCATTGCCGGGACGGCGCCCACCTGGCCCTACTTCGGCAAGGCGCGCGTCACCGAGGCGCCGAAGGCCATGGTCGTCTCCGGCAGCCCGATCGCGAGCGCGGTGGGCCGTGACATCCTGCGCCGGGGCGGCAATGCAGTGGACGCCGCCGTCGCGGTAGGTTTTGCGCTCGCGGTGGTGCACCCGGAGGCCGGCAATATCGGTGGCGGAGGGTTCATGATCATCCGCCCAGCCGATGGCTCGGTGCACGCACTCGACTATCGCGAGACGGCGCCGGGCCGCGCCACCCGCGACCTCTACCTGCACGCCGGGCCCGAGGCGAGCGTCACCGGACACCTGTCGGCCGGCGTCCCCGGCGCGGTGGCGGGCCTTACCGAGGCACACCGCAAGTTCGGCCAGCTTCCCTTCCCTGTCGTCATCGAGCCGGCCATTCGGCTGGCCCGGGACGGCTTCGTGGTGGACGAATACCGGAGCCTCTCCATCGCCGACGACACGGCACGGCTGGCGAGGTTCCCGGCCTCGCGTGCCGCCTTTCTTCCCGGCGGCCGGCCGCCCGAACCGGGAACGACGCTGCGCCAACCTGATCTGTGGACCACGCTCGAGGCGATCCGCGATAGCGGGGCCGCCGGATTCTATCGGGGCCGGGTGGCTGATCTCATCGTGGCCGAGATGGAGCGCGGCGGCGGCCTCATCAGCCGGGAAGATCTGGCGGCATACCGCACCATCTGGCGCGAGCCCGTCACGATCGATTATCGCGGCTATACGGTGTACTCCATGCCCCCGGCTTCGTCGGGCGGCGTGACCATGGGCCAGATCCTGAACATCATGGAGGGCTTCGGTCAACTCCCGCCTTTCGGCTCGGCGGCGCTGCTGCATCGCGAGGCGGAGGCGATGCGCCGGGCCTTCACCGACCGCAACAAGTACCTCGGTGACCCCGCCTTCGTGCGGAACCCGATGGAACGTCTGCTGTCCAAGGCGTACGCCGCCGAGTTGCGGCGCGAGATCGGCGACCAGGCCTCCATCACCCCTACGGTCGATTCTTCCGAACGAGGCGCCTCGACCACCCACTATTCCGTGGTGGACGCGGAGGGCAACGCGGTGAGCTGCACGACCACGCTGAACAACAGTTACGGTAGCGCGGTGACGGTGACGGGGGCCGGCTTTCTGCTGAATGACGAGATGGATGACTTTGCCACCGAGCCGGGGCGGCCGAACATGTATGGGCTGGTGCAGGGCGAGGCCAACGCCATCGCGCCCGGCAAGCGCATGTTATCCGCCATGACCCCGAGCATCGTCCTCGATCCGGCCGGGCAGCTCTATCTGGTGGTCGGAACCCCGGGCGGCCCCAAGATCATCACGATGGTCTATCACGTCATCTCCAACGTAATCGACCACCGGATGAAACTCGCGGACGCCGTGGTGGCGCCGCGCATGCACCATCAGGGGCTGCCGGACAGTCTGCAGGTGGAGTCCGACGGTTTCCTGCCGGAAACCCTCGATAGCCTGCGGGTCCGGGGGCACGGCGTGTCACTCCGGGGCCGGTGGGGGGATGTGGAGGCCATCATCCGCACGCCCAGGGGGTGGCAGGGCGTCAGCGATCCGAGGCTGGGAGGAGGAGGCGCGGGGTACTGATCAAAGGTGAGAAGTGAAAAGTAAGAGGTGAGAAGGAAGAGGGTGAAGCGCGCGGATCCCTCTCACCTCTCACCTCTCACGTCCTGCCGTGGTCAGGTTGTGAACGGCTCGTCCATCGAGATCGTCACCGCGGTACCCTGCGGCAGAACTACATCGCGGTCCTTGGTTTCCACCGCCCGCTGGGCACCCACCGCGCCGCCGATGATGCCGCCGATAACGGCGCCCTTGCTGCTCCCGCCCAGGACCCGGCCCACTACCGCACCCGCAGCAGCGCCGGCGGCAGGCTTGGCAATGTCACCAGCGTTGGTGCCCCGCCCCTCCAGCCGGGTGTCCACCCGGTCGATGGACGCGGCGAGCGGGTACGAGCGTCCATTGATGCTGACCGAAGTGGGCTTCAGGGTCAGGGTTCCGGTCTTGTCGCTCTTGTTCTCCGACTCCTTGATCGCCGTAACCTTCAACGTCACCTCGGAGCCGGCCGGGATGACGACCCTCCCGGAGGCGTCTTTCACGTCACTGGCCACCAGCGCGGTGACCGTGTCCCCCACCTTGTTCTTGTGAGAGCGGATCTCGGCCGTCGTGCTGGCCGTGAGCGTGGTCCCGGCAGCCAGGCTCCGGGCAGCCGGGGCGGCCGGCGCGCTGGCCGCTGGGGTGGACGGCGACGGCGACGCAGACGGTGTCGTGGGCCGAGCGGCGGGCCGGCTGGGCCGGGGAGTCTGCTGGGCTGGAGTCGGCGCGCCGGCCGCAGGACGATCGTTCAGCTCGGCGCTGCTGTCCACCGGGGCCAGTTGAAGATCACGACTCAGGCTGTCCGCGGTGGCCGTGTCGCCGCTGTCTCTCCCGCCACAGGCTGCGACGGCCATCAACGTAAGCGCTGCGATCATCGTTCTCGACATCTAACCCTCCTTGAATGTGACTTGCTCGGCTTCCGCTGTCCGGTGACATTCCAGCCGTCTTATGCGTGAACTGCGCTCGCTACTTCCGTATCTCAAGCGGTATCGCCAGGCCTACCTGTGGGGCCTGGTGCTCGTAGTAGTGTCCAACCTCTTTGCCGCCCTGGGGCCCCGCTTCCTCCAGCAGGGGATCGATGCGGTGCGAGCCGGCGGCACCTTCCGCGAAGTCCAGGTCGCGATCCTGCTCCTGCTCGCGGCCGCATTGATCGGCGGCGTGGCCCGGTACGGCATGCGCGAACTGCTCAACAGCGGCAGCCGCCGGGTTGAGACCGACCTGCGAGACCAGCTCTACGTCCACCTGCAGCGGATGTCGGCGGAATTTTACGACCGCTATCCCACCGGCGATGTGATGGCCCGCACAACCAACGATCTGCTGGCCGTGCGCATGGTGGCGGGTCCCGCGCTCATGTACCTGGTGGATACTAGCATACGTGCCCTGCTGATTGCACCAGCCATGCTGGCCATCAGTCCGCGGCTGACCTTGCTCGCCCTGGTCCCCCTGGTGGGACTGCCGGTCGTGATGGTGTCGCTCGGCCGCATGATCCACAGCCGCACCCAGGACATTCAGGCGCAGTTCAGCGAGCTGACCACCCACGCCCATGAGAATCTGTCGGGTGTGCGCGTTGTCCGGGCCTACCGGCAGGAGGGGGCCGAGACCGCTCATTTCCGGCAGCTCAACGACACCTACCTGAGCCGCAATCTCAGCCTGGCCCGGGTGCAGGGCGCGTTTTTTCCGCTGCTCTCACTCCTGGGTGGCCTGAGCGGCCTGGTGGTGCTCCTGGCGGGTGGCCAGCTGGTCATGGCCGGACGTGTGTCCGTCGGAGCATTCGTGGCGTTCGGGGTATACCTGGCGATGCTCGTATGGCCCATGATCGCCCTGGGCTGGGCGATCAACCTGGTGCAGCGGGGCGCGGCGTCGATGGCTCGGATCAACCAGCTGTTTCGGGAACGGCCGCTCATCACGAGCCCGGCCACCCCGACGGCGCTGCCGGACCGCCGTCGCGCCCGGGCGCTGGAGCTGCGCGGAGTTTGGTTCAGCTATCCCGGGGCCCGCGACCGCGGGTGGGTCTTGCAGGACATCTCGTTCCGAGTGGAGGCTGGAGCGTCCCTGGCGATCGTCGGGGCCACGGGCTCCGGAAAATCCACCCTGGTCGACCTCATCGCCCGTGCCTACGACCCCGACCGAGGGGCGGTGCTGATCGACGGGGTGGACGCGAGGCAGCTCTCCCTGGAGGAGCTGCGCCGGGCGGTGGGCTTTGTTCCGCAGGAGACATTCCTCTTTGGCGAGACGCTGCGCCGCAACATCCTGCTCGGGGCTCCGGACGATGGCCGGCTCGAGCGCGTCGCCGAGATTGCCCAGCTCACCGAAGCGCTTCCGGCGCTGCCGGAGGGGTACGACACCATGCTGGGGGAACGGGGGATCAACTTGTCCGGGGGGCAGAAGCAGCGGGCGGCGATCGCGCGGGCGCTCGCGCAGGACCCGCCCATCTTTGTGCTGGATGACGCCCTGAGCGCGGTGGATGCCCACACCGAGGCCAGGATTCTGCGTGGTCTGCGCGATGCGCTCGCGGGCCGCACCAGCATCGTGGTTTCGCACCGGCTGGCTGCGGTACGTGACGCCGACTGGATCCTGGTGCTCGATGGAGGACGCATCGTGGAGCAAGGCACCCACCGCGAGTTGCTGGCTGCGGGCGGACGTTACTGGGAGCTCCTGCGCCGCCAGCAGATGGAGGAGGAGCTGGAGGTTACAGCTGCTCCCGCAGAAAATCCGGTGTCAGCCCCTGCAGCCAACCTGCCAGCCGGGTAAACTCGCCGGTTATCAGAAGTACGCCCACAATAATCAGCAGCACCCCGCTCACGCGCATTACCCACGGCAGAAAACGCCGAAACCGCTGAAACCAATCGAGGAACGACTCCAGGGCCATGGCGGCAATCAGGAACGGCACCGCCAGCCCGGCCGAATAGACAGCCAATAACAGCATGCCCCGCGACACCTCGTTCGATGTAGCCGCCAGGCCGAGTATGCCCCCCAGCACCGGGCCGATACAGGGCGTCCAGCCCGCGGCAAAGGCCATCCCCACCAGAACGGAGCCGAGATAACCCACCGGCTTCCGCTCGAGATGAAGCCTCCGCTCCTGGGTCAGCATCCCGACCTTGAAGACGCCGAGGCAGAGCAAACCGAAGAGAATGATGAGGGCCCCACCCACCCGCTGGAGCCACACCTGGTAGTAATTGAGCGCGCGCCCGAGGGCGGTAGCGCTGGCCCCCAGCAGCATGAAGATGATCGAAAAGCCGGCCACGAAGAGCAGCGCATGCAGCAGGGCCGCCCGGCGGCGGCCGCTCACTTCGCCCAGGGTCATGCCGGTGAGAAATCCGATATACGATGGGACCAGCGGCAGCACGCAGGGCGAAAGAAAGCTCAGCAATCCCGCGATGAAGGCGACGAGTATGCCGAGGGTGGCGGGCTCGGTCACAGCGGACCCAGCTCCCGCTGGCGGCAGTCCCGGCAGATCCCATAGATCTCCAGCCGGTGCCGCTGGTGCTGAAAGCCATGCTCGTCGGCGAGCACCGGCAGCATCCGTTCCAGCCGCTCGTTGGAGAACTCCACTACCCTGCCGCACCGTTGACAGATCAGATGCTCGTGGTCGGCCTGATCAGGCATGGGCTCGTAGCGCCGGAAGCCGTCGCCAAAGTCGTGGGCCCGGACCAGGCCGCTTTCGACCAGAAGGTCGAGCGTGCGATACACCGTGGCGGTGCCCACCCGCTCCCCCTGCTGCTTCAACTCCCGCCGAATCGCCTCGACCGAGAGATGATCGGCAGAAAGGAATACGACCTGGGCCACGAGATCGCGCTGGCGAGTGACCGGCTGGTGGTGTTCCCGGAGGTGACGGCGAAAGCGCTCGAGGAGGGCCGCTGCCTCACCTTTATCGAGGCGAGCCATCGGCGGGGCTCTCCGGGACAGGAACGGTCGAGAACCAGGCGTCAGGAGCCACTGGAGTGGGAGGATGCTCGTCGTCGATCCGCCGCTGCGCCTCCTGCACCAGGCGGTTGAGCGCCTCCAGGGTGCCGGAGCCCACCTCCTGGACCGACGATTCGAACTTGCCGCGCTCCTTGCCCTTAATCGCGAGCATGTAGCGGGCGGTGTAGATCCGGCGGCGCGCGCCATCCACCCGGGACACGATCGCCGTTCCCCACTCGCGGGTCTCGCGGCGCAACGGCGAAAAAACCCAGACGCCGTCCACCTCAGCCGGGGGAAGCACCTCGGCCACTGCCTGCGCCAGGCGGTCCCAGCCGGAACCGGTAACGACGCTGCCGGGACCGCTCATGCCGGGCCCTGCTCCCAGCGCTCGGTATAAAACCGGAGGACGTGCATGAAGTCCTGGGCGTTGGTCACCACGCCGTAAGCCTGGTGGGTGCCGCGATCCCGCAGCTTGTTGACGACGAACTCGGTTTGGTCGACGCAGATGGTCATGAGGGGCGCGGGCGTTCCGTCGCAGAGATAGAACGCCGGCAGCATGTTGCCCACCGCGATGGCGTGGAGCGCGGTGGCCACGAAGATCGCTCCGGTGGCTTTCACCGTATGCTCCCGCATCGCGTCCTGGGCGGCGAGACTGTCGCTGTACACCCCCGGCAGCGGCCCGTCGTCGCGGATCGAGCCGGCCAGGACGTAGGGCACCCGGTAGGTGACGAGCGCGTGCATGATACCGCTCTTGATCAGGCCTGATTCGACCGCCCGCTCGATGGAGCCGGCCGCCCGCACCCGGTTGATGGCGCGCATATGCAGCCCATGGCCACCTTCCGTCGGCTGGCCCGTGTTACTCATGCCGAGGGTAGTGCCGAAGATGGCAGCCTCGATGTCGTGCACCGCGACGGCGTTGCCCGCGAGCACCGCCTGCACATAACCGTTCTTGATGAACCACTCGAAATCGGCCCGCGCGCGTGAGTGCACCAACGCCGGCCCTACCACCCAGACCAGGTACCCGCCGCGTCGCTTCTCCTCGCCCACGCGCGCCGCCAGCTCCTCGTAGTTCACCGGCCGTTCGCGGCTGACCTCGGTGGACATGAACCGGAACTCGTTGGCGCCGTGGCCCCCACCGAGGAAGCCCTGGGCATAGACCACGATTCCCTCGGTACCGTCCTCGGCCTCCCCCATAGCCACCAGGTCACCCCGCTGGAGCCGGCGGGGCTCGATCGTCTCGAGGCTCCCGGGTCGCTTGACTACCACGCAATCCATGCGGGGACGGGTGGGTGCAAGCCACCTGCCTTCGACCTTTATGTAGGTGGGCAGGTTCGAGGTCGAGAAGAAGCCTTCCGGTAGCACGCCGTCGGCCGGGAGCGGAGCGAAGCGGGCGTCGGGGGCACCGGCAAACGGCGCTCTCGAGAAGTCGGGGGAGGCGGTGGCCGCCTGGGATGCGTGCATGGTGGGGGAGGAAGCTAGGGAGGGGTCAGGGGGGATTCAAGCACCATAGCCGACCGCTCTGGGACGGTTACCTTTCCCGCAACCAGGAGACAATAATGCGCGGTTTGTTTCGATCAGGCCTACTCGCTCTCGTGAATCTCGGCTGGGCAGTCGGCATCGCGGCCCAGGAGCCAGCGCGCTCCGACACAGCCGCGGCGGACAGCGCTCGCGTGCGCCAGCTGCCCGAGCT
The DNA here is from genome assembly GCA_036379675.1 of Gemmatimonadales bacterium. Taxonomy (GTDB): domain Bacteria; phylum Gemmatimonadota; class Gemmatimonadetes; order Gemmatimonadales; family GWC2-71-9; genus CAVVWJ01. The sequence continues at coordinate 33,742 of DASVGF010000150.1, forward strand.
CAATGTGACCGTCACGCGCGCGGTGGAGCCCCTCGTACGGGTCCCCCACGCGGTGGACGTGCTCGACCGGACCGAGATCCAGCGGGGCCAACCGACGATCGGAGTGGACGAGGCCCTGAACAACGTGCCGGGGGTGGTGGTGGCCAACCGCTACAACTTCTCGCTCGACCAGCGGATCTCCATCCGGGGCTTCGGCAGCCGCTCCAACTTCGGGGTACGCGGGCTGAAAATCCTCCTCGATGGCGTCCCCCAGACCCTGCCCGACGGCCAGAGTCAGCTGACCAACATCGAGTTCGGCAACATTAACCGCGCCGAGATTTTGCGCGGGTCCAGCTCCTCGCTGTACGGCAACGCTTCGGGTGGCGTAGTAGCCTTTCAGACCGAGCCGGCCGCGCCGGGCGCCTTCGCGCAGCGGGTACGGGTGGAAGGAGGAAGCGAGCGGGAAGATGGCGACGACTTCTACAAGTGGCAGACCTGGACATCGGGGCGGTCGGGCAACGTCAGTGGGACGTTGTCACTCTCCCAGTTCAAGGCCGACGGCTTCCGCCAGCACAGCGCCGCGGAGTTCCGCCAGCTCAACGCCGGGGTGGACTACGCCCTGAGCGGCAGCACCCTGGGGCGGCTCAGACTCAGCCTCGCCGACAGCCCCCAGGCCCAGAATCCGGGAGCGCTTACCTACACCGAGTACTTCGGCAACCCCGACTCCGCCGCCCCCAACAACATCCGGCGTGGCGCCGATAAGGATGCCCAGCAGCACCAGCTCTCCCTCGGACTTCGTCACTTCGACGCTGGCGGAAACGAGTACGAGGCGATGGTGTTCGGCCTGATTCGCGATCTGGCCAATCCCATCGCGGCAGCGCCTCCGGTCGGTGCCGGCCCCACCGCGGGGACCTACATCGTCATAGACCGGACCGTGGGCGGAATCCGGTTTGGCGCCAACCGGAAGCTGGGGCCGGATGCCCGGTCGCCCCGGTTGGTGGCGGGCGCCGATCTCCAACAGATGCGCGACGACCGGCAGAACTTTGTGTCGAACGCCGGCCAGATTACTTCGACCGTGTTCCTGGATCAGCTGGAAAAGGTCTTCGAGCTGGGCCCCTTCGCGCAGGTCCAATGGAGTCCCAACGACCGCCTCGTGGTGAGCGCCGGCACCCGCTACGACTGGGTCCGGTTCAACCTGGATGACCGCTACGTGGCCGACGGCGACGACAGCGATGCTCGCACCATGGCGGCCTTGAGCGGCAATCTCGGGGCGAGCTGGTCGTTCGGCGATCCGTTTGTGCCTTATGTCAACGTCTCCACTTCCTTTGAGACGCCGACCACCACCGAGCTGGTGAACAAGGCGGATGGGACCGGCGGTCTCAATCCGGACCTCGGGCCGCAGCGGGCCGTGAACTACGAGGTCGGCGCGCGGGGCCGGCCGCTGCCGTCGGTGAGCTACTCAGTGGCCTTGTTCCTGGGACGCATCAGCGACGCCATCGTCCAGGGGCCCGAAGTGGGCGGCCGGGCGTTCTTCCGCAACGCCGGCAAGACCCACAACGACGGGGCAGAGCTGGGGCTCAATGTGTCACCGGCTCCCGGCGTCAGTCTCCGGGGTGCGTACACGTACGCCCGCTACCGGTTCACCGACTATCAGCTTGCGGACGGAACCGTCCTTGACGGGAATCGTCTCCCCGGCATGCCCGAACACTTCTGGCGGTTTGGCCTCCGGACGTCGCTCC
>DASVGF010000151.1:0-35747 GCA_036379675.1 Gemmatimonadales bacterium
GTTCCGGGGGAAGGGGCCGACGAACGGAGCGATGGTGGAGTCGCTCAGCCGGGTCGTGTAAGGTGCTTCCTGTTGGCCGAATCGTTCCGGAATGGCCGTGATATAGGCAATGCGATCGGCGTCGGGGTACCACCCGAACGCCGGGTCAAGGACGTAGGAGCAATACCCGTTCGGGCAAAGCTGGTCGTCTTTGGTGGGCAGCCGGTAAGGCTCGGTCCCGTCTGCCTTAGTGATCCAAACCCCAGCCGCATGGTCAAAAACTCCGGCATCGTCGGTATACTCGGCCAGGAAAGCCACATGCCTGCCATCGGGGGCCCAGCGGGGCTCGCGCCCGAGCAGGCCGGCCCCGAATGGGCGCAGGTTACTGCCGTCCGCATCGATCAGCTTGAGCCTTCCTGCGTCTCCCTTATCCGCAAACAGCACCGCCTGCCCGTCGGGTGTCCAGGCCGGATCTGCCTCGGTCGTCGGCGTGACACGCAGCGGCCGCCGGCCGCCTCCGTCGGCATTGATGAGGTACAGGTCACCGAAATCGTCATCGCCGATCTCGAGGTCGTGGACGAACACGATCGGCGTGCTGGGTCTCGGCAGCGCGCTATTTCGATCGATCACCAAATCGATCGTGTCCACTGGTGCCCGTCTTCCCGGGAAGGCAAAGATCAGCGGCCTGAACGCGCTGGTATCGACCGCGGCTTCGCCGGCCAGGTCGAGGGTGGCCCGCACGTAGGCCATAAACGTATCAAGCGGTGCCGGCGGGTCGTTCGTGAAAGTGATCAGCACTTCCAGCTCGTAATGCCCGGCCGCGTCGGTCTCGGCAAGGCGGCTTCCCTCGATGACGGCGTTGGTGGCAGGGATGACTCCGACCGACGCGCCCGCCACCGGCTGGCCCTCCAGATCGCGGATGGTGCCGGCGATGTGGGCACAGCGCTGCGAGATACAAAGCTCCCCCACCGTATCCAGCTGCACTGTGACAGCGGCGGACCCGCTTTTTCCCTCCGACCTCGCCCTGATCGTGACGTCCCCCTCCGCGACCCCCGTCACCAGTCCGGTGGCGGACACCGTGGCCAGGGCGTCATTGCTGGAGTACCAAGTGATCGTGCGGTCTTCCAGGGTCGCGCCGCTCGCGTCGTTCGCGGTGGCAGTGAGCTGTATTGTCGCGCCGGGAGAGATGATCCAGGCCGAAGGCGCCACGGTGACGCTGGCGACCGGTGGATTGGGTCCAGTACGGTCGTCCCCGCAGGAGATAGCCAGAACCACCGAGATGAGGGTGGCGGCTGATGATCGATGTAAGCGCAAAGGGCCTGTCGCACGACGAGAATGAATGAACTACGGCACGGATTGAGCGGCTGTCAAGCGAATGCAACGATTATCAGTATGGGTGGCCCTCAGGCGCATGGGTCTTGCCCAGGACGGAACCGCCTCCCCCTCGCAACGCGGCAACCTGACCGGGTAAAACCATGCAGCTCATAATCCTATTCGCGCTGATCCAGGCTCCGGTCGATTCCGTGCAGTTCGCCTCGATCTATGAGAAACCCCTCAACGACACGCTGATCCTGTCGCTGGCCGTGGCCCAGCGCCACGAAAACAGTGGGCTCCACTCCCAATTGCGAGTCGGCCTGATAGACCGCAGGAAGCCGAGGGAGATGCGGGTCATCACCGTGGTGCGGGATCCGGGCCTGGATACGTACAAGCTGCTCCGCAGCGATGACAGCACGATTGTGGTGGCGCGGCTTGGATTCTATGAATCGCTCGCCACGCTCAAGCTCTTTCTTCACCCGCAAACCAAATCGGTGAGAAAACAGATCGATTACCAGCCGGACATCGGTCTCCGGGCGGTAGACGAGACCGAGGTCGGGCGTGTTCTCGGTGCCCCACCCGCGGTGGTGCAGCAGCTCGAGCGGAAGCCCTGGGGGCTGGCTCCGGATTCAAGCCACATCCCCAGGGAGTTGCGGCAGCATCCCATGCCCCAATCTACCTACCGGGAGTTCGCCCGAGCCCGGCCCGATATGGTGGAGCACGGGTTCGATGAGCAGGACACTATACTCGAGGAGGAGCCGGGGCCTCATCAGGTCGTGGGGTCGCGGATCTGGTTCGGCAAGACCTTCTATGATGGCGAGGGCCACACGGGCGTGGGCGGACTGGGCTACTTCGATACCAGCACGTCACGCTACACCTTTGTCCCGGCGTCCGGGATAGCCGGGTGGTCGGTGTCGGCGATCCTGGTCGAGAACGATGCCGCATGGGTCGGACTGGTGGGTCGCCCCGAGGGGGAGCCGTATGCCGGCGGGCTGCTGCGCTACGACTTCAAGTCTCGAGCTACCTCGAAGTTTCAAACCGAGGAAGTGGTGTACCAGATTGTCCGCTGGAAGGAACGGATCTATGTGGCCACCAAGAACGGAGCTTACCTGGTGCAGGGCAACACCCTGACCAAGCGTTACCGGGTGGAGCCCAACATCGATAACCGGTTCGTCGTCCTCACTGAAGACCTTTAGGTCGGGCGTCACGGACCTCTTAGCGCCACCATCAAACCGCCTAGCATGACTACCGTAGTCACCCAGAATCCGAACATCGAGCGAACCATGTCGGATCGCAGACGGTGGATCTCGGTGAGTAGCTCGCTGCGGAGCTCGGCCAGGCGCTGCTCCAGCTTCGCGTCGAACCTCGTGAAGTTGAGCTCGTTCAGCTCCCGAAGATCGGCTCGATAAGCCAGGTCCACGGCATTGATTTTAAGCATACGCTCGGCGGACTGGGGTATCAATTCCACGCAGACGCCGACCGATCAAACCAATTGCCGCCGAGGTGCACTGCCGGCGATAGAGCTCGACTCAACGCAGAATCGCGATGGCCCAAACCGGCAGGTGGTCGCTGGCCCCGCGAACATCGAGTACCGTGCCCGCAGCGGCGCTGTCGGGACTTCCGAGCCCCTTGAGCAGGATGTGATCCAGCCTTCCAATCCGCGTGGTAGCGGGACCGCGCTGGGTCGGCCACGTGTAGCCCATGTCCCGCGCGATCCGTCCGATGCCTGGATCGTTCAGGTCACCCCCGACCACCACGCGCGGGTATCGCCCCGCATCGGCCAGGACCGCCTCCAGCTGGTCGCGCCGCGCCGCCGGCGCCAAGCCCGCCATGGTGCCCAGGTGGAGTGAATACACTCGCACCAAGGTTTCACCCACCCGAATCGTGGCTGCAGTCGCCGCTCGCTGGCTCCTGACAATGCGGGAGAGATGCGGCAACACGATTTTTCGGTCCTCGACGATGGGCCAGCGGCTCAATATCGCATTGCCGAGGTCTCGACGGGTCTTGAAGCGGAAGACCGACGGGTAGTACACGTACCACATGCCGAGTGTGTCGGCTACCCGCCTGGTACCCAACTCATCCATCTCCTGAAGCAGGATCACATCGGTGTTTCGCAGAGCTGGATCGCCTGCCAGCACCGCGATGGCGCTGTCCACCCGGAGCGCATACTCGATGTTGAACGAGACTATCCGCAGCGCGGTCGCGTTCTTGTTCCTGGTGGCCACCGCCGTTCCGCCCGCGTAACGGGGGCCATGCGGATCGGGGTAGTTTCGTCCAGTTGCGCACCCCAGAAGGCCCGCCACGAGCATGAGCCGGATACCTTGCGTTCGCAGATTCCGCACGGCTCGTCTCCATTCGGGAGAATGGTGCACTCCCGGCGGCGGTTCAGTGTTCAGCCACGACGTAAACGCTCATGCTTCCGGCTTGGCCGCCGGCCGGCTGGAGCTCGCTTACGGCCTTCGCCTGGCGAGTTGTGCTAACGCTTCGTCCCCTGTGCGGCACGCCAGATAGTTCGGCCCCAGGAAGTCCTCGTCCCCCAGATCGTAGTCCCGGAACTCCACATAGTTGGGATAAATCTTGCCCACCGCGTAACCGTATCCCTTGAACAGCTCATAAAAGTCCCGCAGCAGGAAATGGGTGAGGATGTTGACCCGCCCGTACTCGAACTGCACGAAGCGCACCTTCCCCTGGCGCAGCGACTCATCCAGCCCCTCGAGCACCAGGTGCTCGGCGCCCTCCACGTCGAGCTTGAGAAAATCAACCCGCTCGATCCCCTCCCGCGCGAGAAACTCGTCGCCCCGCATCACCGGGCACTCGATCCGTTCTCCGACCCAGCTGTGGGGATAGTCGGTGAAGGTGGCGTGGGTGCTCGAGGCCTCATGGTACTGCATCGTCAGCGTCCCGGTCTCAGCCGCGAGCCCGAGATCGAAGCACTTGATCCGCTCCTGGCGGCCCACCCGCGCCCGCAGCCTCGCCGCGGTGCCCGGAACCACCTCGAGCGCATAGATGGTTGCCTGCGGCAGCAGATCTGCCGCTATCAGGGACCAGGTACCCACGTTGGCCCCCACATCCAGCACGGTACGAATCGGCTCCCTCCGAAGGCTCTCGAGCAGCCAACGCTCGCCGTTCCGGGCCGGCTTATAGCTTCCGTTGCCGAACCACTTGAGATACTGGCGGGAGAGCTTTGCCATGGTCCGGAGCACCGGATTATGCCGGACTTGTGCGGTGGGTCTCACGCGGGCCTTTGGCGGTGAAGTCTTGCACTATGGGGAGATGAAGGTGCACGGTCAACCGTTGATTCGAAGCCCGGCGCGTCGAATGAAACCGCCGCCCGGATTCGCGACTCCCGGCGGCGGCTCAGTCTTCCAGGCAACATAGCCGGCGGCATAGGACTCTCGACGGGACTCGTCCCCACCTGCATGTTCAGGGCGATCCGACCGATACCTGCTGCATGCACCGCCCACATCCCAGGAGGCCGCCATGAGCCCTACCGCCACCGCCAGCAGAGACGCGACCACCGACGCGGGCGTCGGACAAGTCGACATGAAGCTGGAGGTGATCACCATCCCCGTGTCGGATGTCGATCGCGCCAAGGAGTTCTACCAGCGGCTCGGCTGGCGCCTCGATGCCGACTTCAAGGACGGGGCCGACCGCGCGATCCAGCTCACGCCGCCGGGGTCCCCGTGCTCGATCCACCTGGGAAAGAACGCGCCCGGACCCGCCCAGGGCCTGTTCCTGGTGGTCTCCGACATCGAGGCCGCGCGCGATGACCTGGTGCGGCGCGGTGTCGAGGTGAGCGAGATATTCCATTTCGGCCGCGGTCCCGGACCCTTCGGCGGCGTGGTCGGCGGCCTGGCCCCGGACCACCAGAGCTACGGCTCGTACGCGACGTTCAAGGACCCGGACGGCAACGGCTGGCTGCTGCAGGAGGTCACCACCCGGTTTCCCGGGCGGGTGGCGGGCGACACGACCTACCCCTCGGTGGCCGATCTGGCGCAGGCGCTCAGGCGCGCCGAGGCCGCCCACGGCCAGCACGAGAAGCGGACCGGCGTGCGGGACGCGGACTGGCCGTCCTGGTACGCCGAGTACATGGTGAAGGAACAGAGCGGGGAAGAGCTGCCGCTTTGAAGCTGCTGGGACAAGCCGCCGATACTTCTTGAGCCCCGCATACGTCAGTCGAGAGGACTCGATGAAGCACCGGCTCGCAGGTAGCCTGTTAGCTCTGGGATTGCTTGGCGCGGCATCCGTCGCGGCCACCACGGCGCCTGGGTCCCCGGCAGACCGCTCCGATGTTGCGGCGGTCATCGCCAGGTTCAAGCAGAAGGACCCCGGCATGGCCAGAGTATTCGCCCGCGCCTACGGATATGCCGTCTTCCCCACCGTCGGTAAAGGCGGGATCGGGCTGGGCGCCGCCCGGGGCAAGGGCTACGTCTACGAGCGAGGCCGTCTGGTGGGGCGCTCGACCCTCACCCAGGTGACCATCGGCCTCCAGCTCGGCGGCCAGGCTTACAGCGAGGTGGTCTTCTTCAAGACCAAGGCCGCCTTCCAGAACTTCAAGAACGGGAACCTCAAGCTGGGCGCCCAGGCGTCGGCGATCGCCCTCACCCACCGCGCATCCGGCGACCTCGCATACCGCGACGGCGTCGCCATCGTCACCATGGCCAAGGGCGGCCTGATGTACGAGGCGTCGGTCGGAGGCCAGAAGTTTTCCTTCCAGCCGCTCGGGAGCCGGTGAGCCCGCGCTAACTCGGCTGCCGATCCGCGGTTTCGCGAGCGCCCGCGGAGCCGGGGAGACGCCCGGCCGACCACGAGACCAACACGATCAGCGGCGCCGTCGCGAGCGCGGCAAGCAGCGTCAGTGTCGGGTAGCCCCAGGCGGCCACGATCAGGCCGGAGACCGCACCCGCCGTGGCTCCCGCCAGCCCCATGATGAGATCGGACAGCCCCTGGGCCGAGGCGCGAAGTTCCACCGGAACCGACTCGGTCAGCATCGTCGAGCCGGCCACCATGGCGGCCGACCAGCCCAGGCCCAGCAGCATGAGCCCGGCGGCCAGTCGGGCGGTGTCGTGTCCCGCGGTCCCCGCCGTCGCGCACGCGGCCAGCAGCAGCGCGATACCCGCAAAGATGACGGGACGGCGGCCCAGCCGGTCGGTGAGCCAGCCGAAGACCGGCGAGAACGCGTACATGCCCGCGATGTGAAAGCTGAGCACCAGCCCCACGATGCCGAGGGTGTGCGCCGCGTCGTGTCCGGCTCCCTTTACGTGGACCGGCGTCATGGCCATCACCCCGATCATCACCAGGTTGCCGACCGCCATCGCGATGACGCCGAGTCGGGCCTGCGGGTGGGAGATCACGAACCGGAGGGCGGAGCTCATGCCGGGCCGGGGAGCATCCGGTGCCGGGGTGCCCTGATGTCCCAACGCGGTGCGGGCGACCACCGCGGGGTCCGGCCGGAGGAACCCGGTGAGGAGCAGTATCGCGAAGGCGAAGAGCAGCGCGGAGAAGAGGTACGGGCCGGCCAGGGTAGGAATGCCGTATGGGCCCACCACCTTGCCGGCCAGCGGGGCCAGGCTCGGTCCCATGACCGCGCCGATCGTGGTGGCCCAGACGATCATGGACAGGTGACGGCCCCGAAGCGTCGCCGGCGCCAGATCTACCGCGGCATAGCGGGCCTGAAGGTTCGCCGTGGTGGCACCGCCGAACAGCAGGAAGCCCAGGAACATGATGGGGACCGATCCGCGGGTCGCCGCGGTAACCACGATCAGCGCTCCCACCGCCGCCACGAGATAGCCCGCCGCGAGACTCGGCCGCCGCCCCCGGCGCCGGACAATCGCCGTGGCCGGCACCGCGAACAGCGCCGTCCCCACCACCGCCGCGCTCTGCGCCAGGCCCGACATTCCCACACCCGCGAGGTCGGCCGCCAGCAGCGCGCCCACCGACGCGCCCACCGCGACGCCGATACCGCTGATGATCTGGGTAACGAAGAGCAGGCGCAGGGTACGGCGCTGGACGGCCGCGATCTCCATGGACAAAACCATAGCGGAGCCGGGCAGGCCAGGCATCTTTAATTGCATCGCGGCCCCTATCGGGAGAGTTCGGATTGAGTCAGAAGAAGAAACGGCCCAAGGCGGCCAAGCGGAAGGCTGATCCAAATCAGCTTTTCGCCGAGATGATGCAGCTGGTGAAGAGCGCGGGCCCGCCTCCAGGCCAGCCGAGCGCAGCACGCAGGCTCTCGCCCAAAACGCGGCTGGCCAGGCTGAAGAAGGCGCTGGGGTCGGACGATCCCTTACCCAACATTCGCGCCCTTATTCCGGACGACGGCGCGAATGCGCAGGCTGTCGTGGTGCACGCATTTGCCTGCATTCTCGAGACGGGATCTGCTGGTCTCTCGGTCCTGGTGGACCGGTTCGAGGACGACGAGCTGGCAAAGATCATCTCGTCGCTGGAAGCGATCGGTGCGCGCGCGACGCTGGCCGACCTCCGCCAGCTGAGAGCGGCCTTACAGCGGGCGGTGCAGGCTGGCCAGAACCGGCTCGACGCGGCTGAGCTGGTGGCCGAGGGTCCGGGGAAGCGAATCGACCGGCACGCCGAGCTTCACGTCCGCGAGATGGGGGAAAGGCTGCTGGAGTTTTGCAGGACCCGCCTCGAGGAGCTGGCGGCGGGGTGAACCGGTTAGGGCAACGGGGCGACGGCGCGGACGAGCTGATCGCGCTCGCGCATGAGTGGGATCGGGCCATGGTCGCCAACGATGCCGACGCCATCGGACAGTTCATGGCGGACGATTGGACGATCATTGGCTCGGATGGACGGGTGGGTGACAAGGCGACCTTCCTGGAGCTGGTGCGGTCGGCCGCGCTGAGTCACGATGTCATGGAGACGCACGACCTGAGCGTCCGGGTCTATGGCGACACGGCGGTAACCCTGGGCCGTGGCATATCGGGAGGGAAGTACCAGGGACAGCGGTTTCGCGAGGTCGAGCGGGTCTCCTGCGTCTTTGTGAGAACGGGAGGACGGTGGAGGTGTGTGCTGACTCATCTCTCCCGGTTGCCCGAGGGCTGATGGTTGCACCCCCACCGATCCTGTGGCGGCGGCTGGACCTCCCGGGCCACGATGCGGCCGCCCTCCGGGCCAGTCCCGGCGGGGTGGTACTCTCGGGCATGGCGGTGTTTCATGAGGGCGAGACCACCGCGCTGGCGTACGCCGTCCACTGCAACCTCGCCTGGCAAACCACCGAGGCCACCGTCGGAGGCTGGCGTGGGCCCGAGCCCGTCACCCTGCGATTGCGGCGCGACGCCGGCGGGAGCTGGACGCTGAACGACGTGCCCTGTCCCGGGGTGCAGGGCTGCATCGACCTCGACCTCAGCTTCACGCCGGCCACGAATCTGCTCCCGCTCCGCCGCCTCGCGCTCGAGCGCGGCCAGTCAGCCGAGGTGCGGTCGGCGTGGCTGGAGTGGCCGCAAGTCCGGCTTACCCCGCTGGCGCAGCGATATGCTCGTCGGACTGAGACGGAGTATGACTACGAGGCAGACCTACCCGGCGGGACGCCGTTCCGCGCCATCCTCCGGGTTCAACCCGGAGGATGGGTGCTGGATTACGGCGGACTCTGGCAGGCTGATGGCGGCCTGTCTCGCTAATTTGCCGGCTGCATGTGAGAGAAGTGCGCTTCCGCGGCTCTGCTCAGCTCTTCCGGCGTCATGTCCCGGAGATGCTGCGCCAGCCACCAGCTGTGGCCGAACGGATCCTCGAAGCAGCCGGCGCGATCGCCCCAGAACTGGTCCTCCAGCGGCATGACCTCCTTGCCGCCGGCCTCGATCGCCCGCTTCCAGGCCGCATCTACATTGTCCAGGTACAGGAAGAAGCTGACCGGTGAGCCGCCGAGGGTTTTCGGGCTCTTGCCGCCCGGCTCCGGCATCTCGTCGCCCAGCATCAGGATCGAGTCGCCGATCTGGATCTCGGCGTGCATGATGGTCCCGTCAGGAGCGGGAAACCGCATTCGCTCCTCGGCGCCCAGCGCCTTCTTATAGAAGTCGATCGCCTGGGCCGCCCCGGCTACGAACAGGGTGGGCGTGACGGTGTGATAGCCCTTGGGAATCGCTTGCGTTGTCTTGGCCATGATCGCCTCCGCTCTGTGGACTGAGTGGTGGGTTCGGCAATATCGGAATGCCGGCGAGTGCTGGCAACCCGAAAATGTCTCGAATCGAAACACGTATTGTCACAGACTGAGGTACTTTCCGAGCTCTTCGGCGGGGACAATCCGGAAGCGGAACTTCTGCTCCACCAGCTGGCGCACCGTCTTGCCTGAACGCCGGGCCGGCCGGAACAGCATCTCACCCAGCGCGGTCCTCACCGAGGCGGTAAAGCGGGGATCGTCGCTGTACACCACCTGAATCGTGGTTGTGTCCACCCGCCCGGCGGTATCCACCACATAGACGGCCTGCACCATCCCCTCGGCTCCGATGGCGATCAGCTCGCGCGGATAAACCGGCGCCCCGCTCGAGGGATAGCGCTCCACGATCTCGTCCACCTCCAGCACGCTGTAGGCGGTGTCGGGGACGAACCGGGCCGGCGGGCCGAAGGGGACCTGTCCCCTGGCGCCGCTCCGCTTCCGGTTGCCTCTCGCGCCCTTTGCCGGCTCCAGGCTCAGCCAGCCGCCGTCCGGCGTCAGGAGATGCTTTCCGTCCTCGATGTCGCCGCCGAGCCTGCCCCACTGGAGGATCTCGGTCTGGCGCTCGCGGACGTCCACCCGATCAGGGGGGAGGAGGAAGAAGACTCTGGCCTCGCGCTCGTCCGCTGGAAGGCGCCGGCCTTCGCCGGTGAGCCCCACGGCAGCCCAGACCACTGCCGCGTGTGCCAGGAAGCTGAGGAAGGCACACTCGCTGGATTGGTAGAAGTTCCGGCCGGATTCGGGGAGGGTAGGGCTCATGCCCAGGTCCATCTGGTGAACGGTCGAGCAAACCCCGTGCACTTCACATATAGGACGAATGTCCCGCCAGGGGCAATACAGGCCACCCGGGAACGGCCCGCCAGGAGGTCCCTCGCAGGCGGGCATTGAAGGCGGCGCGTTGGAACCGGGCACCGAGAATATCGGGGACGGGATTTCATGCGGGAAGGGGACGTGTTACACAACAGCGACGGAATCGTAAACAGACGATCACCCTGCGGGGGTACATACAGACAACTCCTCTTGGACGACTCCATGGTGCAGCCACAGACACTCGGCGACAGGATCATCGTCGTCTGCTGCGCGTTCTGCGGCCGGGTACGAGACTCCGCCGGACGTTGGGTGCGGGTACCCGAAAGTATCGGCAGGAGCCCCTACCGGGGGCCGGTATCCCTGAGTCATGGCTACTGCCCGGACTGCACCGCCCGCCACTTCGGATAGCTGCAGGGCCGGCGTATCGCGGTCTTGCCGTGCCCGGTAGCGGGCGGCATACTAGGACCGCCGCTTCCATACCCAAGATCGCTCCGCTGCTCGAGGACCCCACTTGAAAGTGAGGCGCTGGTGATCTTTGATATCACGACGTTCACGGTGATTCACGTGCTGATCAGTCTCGTCGCGATCGCCGCGGGGCTGGTCGTGGTGGGCGGACTCATTGCGGGGAAGCAGCTCGACGGCTGGACCGGCCTCTTTCTGGTGACCACCGTCCTGACCAGTGTGTCAGGCTTCGGCTTTGACTTCGTGACCCTCCTCCCGTCTCATATCGTCGGGGCCGTGTCGCTGGTGCTTCTGCCCGTGGTGTTCGTCGCGCGCTACGGCAAGCGCCTGGCCGGACGTTGGCGAGGGGTGTACGTGGCGGGAGTGGTGCTGGTGCTCTACCTCAACTTCTTTGTCCTGCTGGTGCAGCTGTTCCGGCGCGTGCCGGCCATGCTGGTGGCGGCGCCGACCCAGAAGGAGCCGGTGTTTATTGTGACGCAGCTGATCGTGCTGGTCATGTTTGCCCTGCTGGGCGTTGCCGCGGCCAGGATGTTCCGCCCGGGCGCGGTGCCGCCCAGAGGGGTTGCGATGCCCGCGGGCGGGGTGGCAAGTCGATAACCCGCCTCAACCGCCGGGTTCAGGGTTGCTGGAACCCGGCTCTGCCGACGTGCACCTCGTCGAGGCCGATGACTGCCTTGTGCAGGTCCCAGGCTGCCTTGGCGATCAGCCCGAAGACCTTCTCGTTCGGCACCTGCCCCGATTCGCCGGTGCGCCCGGCATAAATGATGGCCGCCATGATCGCTACCGTATTGGCCGGTTCGGACCCCATTCCCGCTCCTCGTAGGGTGAAGAACTCAAGATAGCACGCTGCCCCGGATTGCTTCGAGGGAGAACATGGCTCTGGAACAGGACATCGCCTTCCCCACCTTGAATGAGCCGAACCTTGCGGCGCTGGCCGCTCGCGGTCATCTCCGTGAGGTCCGGGCGGGCGAGGTGCTGTTTGCCGAAGGCGATCGCAACCGCTCCTTTTTCGTGGTATTGGAGGGGTCGATCGAGATTGTCGGGCACACCAGGGGCGAAGCCCGGGTGGTCGCGGTGCATCATCCGGGGCAGTTCACCGGGGACGTCGACATGCTGAGCGGGCGGGCCATCCTGGTGACCGGAAGTGCGGCCGAAGACGGCCGGGTCATCGAGCTCAGTAACGCGGAACTTCGGCGCGCGGTCGATGAGCTTCCCGAGCTGGGCGAGATCCTGGTGAAAGCGTTTCTCACCCGCCGATCGCTCCTCATCGGCGGGGAGTTCGAGGGTATAACCATCCTTGGCTCGCGCTTTTCGCCCGATTCTCATCGCCTGCGAGACTTTGCCACCCGAAACGGAGTTCCGTACCGCTGGATTGACCTCGATACCGACCAGGAGGCCGATGCCCTGCTGCGGCAGTTCAACATCCCGGCGTCCGCGACGCCGATCGTGCTGGGGAGCGACGGCGAATGGGTGAGCAATCCCTCGATCGCCGACTTCGCGCGCTGCATGGGAATGGAGGCCACGCTCGAGCCTGACCACGTGTACGACCTGGTGGTGGTGGGCGCGGGTCCGGCCGGGCTGGCCGCGTCGGTCTATGCGGCATCGGAGGGACTCGACGTGCTGACGGTGGATGCCCTCGCGGCCGGGGGTCAGGCCGGCACCAGCTCCAGGATCGAGAACTATCTGGGGTTTCCGGCCGGCATCTCCGGAGCGGAGCTCACCCGGAACGCCCTCCTTCAGGCCCAGAAGTTCGGCGCCACGATCACCGTTGGGGCCCCGGTCCGCTCACTCGGCCTCGATGGCGGCGAGCGCGTGGTTACCCTGGCCGACGGCACCCGGCTTCGGACCCGCTGTGTCCTGGTGGCGAGCGGCGTCGAGTACCGCAAGCTGGACGTGCCGGGATTCGGCGACTTCGAGGGGGCGGGGATCTACTACGCCGCCACCGAGATGGAGGCGAGGCTCTGCCGGGATGAGGAGGTCGTGGTGGTCGGTGCCGGCAATTCGGCGGGTCAGGCCATCATGTTTCTCACCCGGTACGCCAGCCGAGTGCATGTAGTAGTCCGGGGCCGGGACCTGGGGGACAGCATGTCCCGCTATCTGGTCGACCGGGTGGAGCGCTTGGACAAGGTTACGATCTACCGCAACACGGCGGTGACTGCCCTGGAGGGGAACGGCCATCTCGATGCGGTACGGGTGCGGACCTCGGACGGCAGCGAGCGGAGCTTCGACACCAGCTCACTCTATCTCTTCATCGGTGCGGATCCCAATACCAGCTGGCTCGCCGGCTGTGTCGAGCTGGACCGGAAGGGATTTGTCTTGACCGGGAACGGACTCCCGCCCGCGGTCGCGGACACCGAGCGGTGGGGCGTGGCGGGCCGGGCGCCGTTCCTGCTCGAGACCAGTCTGCCGGGAGTCTTTGCGGCCGGCGATGTCCGGAGCGGGTCGGCGAAGCGGGTGGCGGCCGCCGTGGGGGAGGGAGCCATGGCGGTGAGCTTCGTCCATGCGTATATCAACCGACCGGTGTGAGAAGACAGCCGGCGACCCGCCGGCTGCCTCTCGTTTCCAGGTTCTCAGCGGGTCCGCTTCTTCGGGCTCGGGCGCCGCTTCGGATTCATCTCCGGAGGCGCCGGCCGATGTGGCAGCAATCACGTGCGCCATACTCGGCAGTCGGCGCTTCCGAGTGCCAGGGCGGCAATGGCGGCTTATTCCCCGACCACGGACTCCGGGGCCATTACTCCACACGACGCCAGGTACGACGCGAGCACCTCGGTCTCGATCCGGAGCTTGCCCCGCATGGCGAGGTAGGGATCCTCACAGTAGATGGTGCCCGCCGGGGCCCGCTTAAGAATACGAATCAGACTCGCGATGTTGCGCCCGGTACCTGCCGGACCTTCCCCTGCGGCAATTAGTGCGGCCGACCTTCCAACACGGCCCGGACCTGCCATGTCAGCTGCTCCGCGGTAAAGGGCTTGGTGAGAAGCGGGAATCGCTGTTCGGTGGTGGCAAACTTGGGAAACAGGCTGGCGTAGCCGGACATCAGCACCACCGCGACGTGGGGGTAGTCGCGAGCCACGATCTCGCCCAGCTGGAACCCGCTCATCCAGGGCATGGCGATGTCGGCAATGAGGACCCGTACGTCGCGGAGGAGGCGCAGCCGGTGGAGTGCCTCGTGGCCCGAGTGCGCCTCGATCACGTTGTAGCCATCCTCGCGGAGCATGCGGGCCGTGACCCAGCGCCCCTGCTCGTCGTCGTCGACAACCAGGACCGTGATGTAGGCCGGGGCGGGCGCGGTCTTGTCGCCTTCGGCACTCCACCAGGCGGCAGGCAGGAGCCCGAGGTGGCCCTGGGCGAGGTAGGGCTGGTCCATCGTCCCAATATCTCGCCCACCGCCGGTACGGGGTAGGCCCCGGACCTTACTCTTCTTCGCTCGCTTCACCAACGGCCACCGCGGATTCGTTGATGCCGCCCTCGCCCAGCTGGGTGAGCTTCTTGTCCGCCGCCTCCTCCTCCGCCAGGTTCTGCTCCAGCAGACGGGCGGCCTGGTTGTACCCCAGCAGGTTCGCGTAGGTCCGGAGGCACCCGTAAGCGGCGATCTCGTAATGTTCGACCTTCTGGGCAGCGGAGATCAGGGCGGCATCGATTACCGGCCCTTCGCCGTCCTCTTCCATCATCTCCTTGCCCTCTTCGAGCAACCCTTCCATGCCCTTGCACTTCTTCCCCCGGGCGGCCTGACCCAGATCCTTGAAGATCCGCTCGAGACGCTGGACCTGACCCTCGGTCTCCTTCAGGTGTTTCTGGAACGCCTGCTGCAGCTCGGGCGACTCGGCCGCCTTGGCCATCCGGGGAAGGGCCCGGAGGATCTGCTTTTCGGCGTTGTAAATATCCTTCAGCTCATCGAGAAAGAGGCTGTCGAGAGAGTCGAGACTCATGGATCGGTGCTCCTGGGTGAATAGCGGTCGAAGGCGGACCAGGCCGGCGAGCCACAGTCGCTTGCCGACCTCCGCGCTGCAACTTCCGATCGCCGGGTACCGGCCGCTAGGATCTGCGTCACTAACGCCCGGCCCTGGATAGGTGCATCTTCTCGACACCAGCAGGGAGACGGATGATACGGCTCGCGCTCGTAGTGCTTGCAGGGATCCTCCCGTTCATGACCCCCCAGCCCGCATTCGCCCAGGGGCCCGCTTCGAGCGTGCTGTGGCAAAGGCCCACCCCGGTCCCCCGGTCTGCCGTCCCGGCCAGCGCGATCGCCGTGTCGCAGGCCCCGGATCACCGCTGGGAAGGCATGGCCATCGGCGCCGGGGTCGGCGCCCTCGCCTTCGGCCTGCTCGGCGCGGCCATCTGCGGTCAATCAGACTCGAACGATGACTGCTTCGGGATGGTACTCGGGGTCGGTCTGCTGGGAGCCTTCTGCGGCGGCGTCACCGGTGGCCTCATCGGCGGGGCCATCCCCAAGGGTGAGGCAGCAGACTCGACCGACACCTCGGACTGAGCCTTGCGCATCTGGATTGACGCCGACGCCGCACCGAGAGACGTCAAGGAGCTCGTGTTCCGTTCGGCCCGGCGGCTCAACATCGAGACCATCCTGGTCGCCAACCAGCGAATCCAGACACCGGTGGGCAACCCGCTGGTGAGCGCGGTCCGGGTGGACGGCGGAGCCGACGTCGCCGACCAATACATCGCTTCGCATGCCGAGCCCGGCGACCTGGTCGTAACCCAGGATGTGCCGCTGGCGGCGCTGCTGGTGCCGCGCAACGTCGCGGTCATCGATGTCCGCGGGGAGGAGCATACCGCCGAGACGGTGGGCGAGCGGCTCTCGGTGCGCGACTTCATGGAGCAGGCCCGGCTGGCGGGGATGGTCACCGGTGGGCCGCCGCCCTACGACGCCCGGGCGCGGCAGGCCTTCGCGGCCGCGCTGGACCGGGTGCTCTCGCGCCTGCGGAGAAAGCCCTGAGAAGGCTGGAGACTTGCCGCCACCGGGAGGACGATGCAGAATAGGGGACGGGCGATGATCCGCGCCCAACCTCTATCGGCCCTGCCCCAGCCAGGGTCCTCGTGAGGCAAAGGGGGGCACACTCCCGGATCCGTCGAGCTCGAGCCTTTGGGACGCCACGGGCGTTGCCGCTGGGGGGTAAGTGGCCCGTGGCCTGACCAAAGGACCCCCACCGATGCCTACCGGTAAAGACTTCAAGCGCCTGGTTCGTGGGCGCATGCAGAAGACGGGCGAATCCTACACCGCCGCCCGTGCGCACCTCCGCAAGCAAACGCCGACCGCCGCCGCCCCGAAGCCTGCTCCTGGGGATTACGCGAAGCTCGCCGGCAGGAGCGACGCGGTGCTCAAGCAAAGGACCGGCTGTACCTGGGAACGCTGGGTCAAGGCGCTCGATCGCGCCAAGGCGCACACCTGGACCCACCGGGAGATCGCGAAGTACGTGCACGCGAAGTACAAGATCCCCGGCTGGTGGGCCCAGACGGTCACCGTGGGCTACGAGCGCATCAAGGGTCTTCGAGCCATCGGTCAGCGGCGGGACGGCTCCTTCGAAGCCTCGAAGAGCAGGACGTTCGCGGTGCCGCTGGAGCGGCTGTACGGCGCGTTCCACGACGCACGCACCCGGGCCCGCTGGCTGCCGGGCGTGGACCTGACGGTGCGGAGCGCTACTCGCGACAAATCCATGCGGATTACCTGGCCGGACCGGACGTCGGTCGAGGTGTGGTTCACCGCCCGGGGAGACGCGAAGAGCAACGTAGCGCTCGCGCACGGAAGGCTGCCCGACCGGGACACGTCCGCGCGCATGAAGAGTTTCTGGGGAGATCGGCTGGACGCGTTGAAAGAATTGCTGGCATCTCAATCCTTCTTCTCCACTTCATGACCGAACTCAAACTCGACCTGCTCCAGACGCTGAGCCTGGCCGGTGTGGTCTACTTCATCGGCATCCAGGTTCGGAAGCGGGTCGGCTGGCTGGACCGGCTCAACATTCCGGCCGCAGTGGTGGGCGGGCTGCTCTTCACCAGCCTGGTCCTGGTGCTTCGGCAGTGGTCCGTCACCATCCAGCTCGACACCTCCATGCAGGCGACCCTCAGCGTCGCCTTTTTCACGTCCATAGGCATGGGCGCCAGCCTGGCGCTGCTTCGGGCGGGCGGCATCCAGGTGCTGGTGTTCCTGATCCTCGCCACCCTGTTTTGCCTGGTACAGAACTTCGTGGGGATCGGCATTGCGCTGGGCTTCGACGAGAATCCGCTGCTGGGTGTGATGGCCGGGTCGGTGACCCTGGTGGGCGGTCCCGCGACCGGCCTCGCCTTCGCGCCGGTGTTCGAGCAGGCGGGGCTCAGGGGCGCCGGCCCCCTGGCGCTGACGGCGGCCACTGCGGGAATCGTATGCGGGGGGTTGGTGGGCGGTCCGGTCGGCACCTCCCTTCTGCGCCGCTACCGGCTGGTGACGGGGACGACCGCGCCCGCTGAAATGAAAGCCGAGCTGGAGAGCCGGCCCGAGACACTGGTGGTCGAGGTGGACCGGGAGGACTCGTCCTTCATCCGGAACCTGGTGGTGCTGGGTCTGGCCATGGGGCTCGGCAGCCTGGTGAGCGCCGAGATCCAGTCGCTGGGCGTGACGCTGCCGGCCTATATCGGAGCGATGCTGGTGGCGTCGCTGCTCAGAAACATCGACGACGTACGCGGCTGGCTCCGGATCGATGTCCGCGCCATGGAGTTTGCCGGGAACCTGGCGCTCAACATCTTCCTCGTCGTCGCCCTGATGAACCTCAAGCTCTGGGAGCTGGCCGGGCTCGCGCTTCCTCTCATGGTGATCCTGGTGGCCCAGGTGGCCGTGGTGGTGCTCTTCGCTCTCACGGTGTCGTTCCGCGTCATGGGGAAGGACTACGAATCGGCGGTGATGGCGAGTGGCTTCATCGGCTTCGTGCTGGGAACCACGGCCAACGCGGTGGCCAACATGCGGGCGCTGGTGGCCCGTTTCGGCCCGGCCCCGAGGGCGTTCCTGGTGGTGCCGCTGGTGGGCGCGTTCTTCATAGATTTTGCCAACGCCCTCATCATTACGTTCTTCGTCAATTGGCTGAAGTAGGCGGGTAGTCTGGCGACCAGGTCACGTACGCCCGGAACTGCTGGAGGTGTCTCGTAACGGCCGGCCGGTCGGGGTACCAGCTCCGGCGGAAGGTCCGGGCGATATCACCACCAACGCTTACCGCCCGCCCGAGCGGCACCGTGGCGGCCAGCCTGATGGTTACGAGCCGATGGTCGGCGTTCGACGCGTACAGGCTTTTCACCCAGATCGCCCGCCCATCGACTCGGACCACCTCGCGCCCATCCCGCCGAAAGGCCACGCTCGTCCTGCCGCCGGCGCCGGGTCCGAAGTCATAGTCCCGCCGCCGGACCGATCCCGTATCTGACGCGACGGCTCCCAGAGCAAGCAGCTCGAGGTGCAGGCCGAGATCGGCGTGCATCCGCGGTCCCAAGTCCCGCCGGAACAGCAGCGCCCCACTCAGGCTCTGACTGCTCGCCTTGATCCGGGGCAGATCGTCGTAATCGTAGTGCTGAAACAGGCCGCCGAGGAGCTGTCCGCTCCGGGAACGAGCCAGCTGACGCCGGGTCAGCAGCCCCGACACCGAGGCGTGGGTAAGGACGGCGTGCTCGTCGGGACTGAGGTGCAGCCTGAACTCGAACGCATCGTAGGGGCGGCGAATCGACTCATCGAACGGGCTGCCATACTGGAAGGCGAGCCCGACAAACGGGCGATTCCCCTCTCGGCGTTGACCTACCGCCACGAGCGCTACCCTTGATTCCGGCGCCGGGTGAGAACCGCCCCGCCGGTCGTAGAGCATCGAATGGGCCCGCGAGATGGGACTAACCAGGAGGGCGCCGAGCTGCCGGCCGCGGGTGACACTCCTGCCGGAGGTCAGGAGCGCGTACATCCGGTACGACACCTCCCCCAGCGCGATCCCACCGAGGGTGGTGTTGATCAGATCATTGGTGGAGGGATGTACGTTCTCGGTAAAAAGCTCCCAGGTCAGACTGCCGGCCGCCACGAACGGGGCCGAGCCCCAGAACCCGTAGCCGCTCGAGCGGGCGGCATTAAAGTAGAGGCTGCCGTGATAGGGGTGCGCCAGCTGATTGACGCCAAAGGCGTCATCGTCCCAGGCAAAGCCGACCCGGAGGTTTTCCCACCAGCTCAGCGTGCCGACGTTGGCCCAGCTCCAGCGCTGCACGTGCCAGTTGTAAAACCAGGTCAGAGCATTGATGCCGACCACTCCCCCCGCCGACTGCCAGAAGCTGGGCCGGTCCGGCTTTACCGGCGGGGCACTCTCCTGCGCTCCAGCCACCCCTCCAAGGAGCAAGGAGCCGGCGACGACGGCAGCAAACTTCCGCGCAGGGCCTCTCATAGCACGTAGTCAAAAGCTGGCGGCGCCCTGCCCCGCTCGCCGTGATCAGGCGCCCACCTTTGGGGATGGGAGGATCACGTCGTGTAGTGAAAGGATTTGCATTTGACAACCGCCCGCTCCCCCTTCACCTTGAGAATTCAACCCATCCGAGGAGGTGGAGGCCATGAAGGTCTATGGCTCCAACGCCATAAGAAACGTGGCGTTCGTTGGCCACGGGGCGAGCGGTAAGACATCCCTCGTCGACGCGCTCGCCTTCGTTTCCGGTGCCAGCCGGCGCCACGGCACCATCAAAGACGGTACCACGCTCACCGATTACTCCCCCGACGAAATCGAACGCAAGCACACCATCAATCTGGGCCTCGGCTACGCCGAATGGCTCGACACCAAGCTCAACCTCATCGATACCCCGGGATATCTCGACTACTTCGGCGAAGTCGTCAGCGGCCTGAATGCGGCCGATGCCGCCGTCGTCGTGTTGAGCGGGACAGGAGGGGTCGAGGTTGGCACCGAAAAGGCCTGGGAACTCTGCGACCAGCTGCACCTGCCGCGAGTGCTGTTCGTGTCGCTCATGGACAAGGAGCACGCGGACTTCGAGCGGGTCTTCAAGGACGTCAAGGCTCATCTGACCCCCAAGGTGGTCCCGGTCGAGATCCCCATCGGCAACGGGCACGACTTCCACGGGATCATCAATCTCTTCTCCGGCCACTGCCACTTCTATAAGAAGGGCACCAAGACGGGCGAGTACGACATCGTGCCGATCCCGCCCGAATACGAGGCGCTCTTCAAGCAGTACACCGACCAGCTGACCGAGGCGGTGGCCTCCACCGATGACGAGCTCATCGAGCGCTACCTGGGGGGCCAGGAGATCTCCCGGGAGGCCTTCATCCGGGCGATCAAGCGGGCGATGATGGAGGGCGCCATTGTGCCGCTCTTCTGCGGCAGCGGTGAGCTCACCTACGGCACCCGCACCCTCCTCAAGAAGATGGTCGAGTTGTTTCCCTCACCGGCCGAGGTCAAGCCGCCGGTAGAGGCGCCGCTGGTGGGCCGGGTCTTCAAGACGCTGTCCGAGTCCCACGTGGGCGACGTGACCCTGTTCCGCCTCTACAGCGGCGAGATCCGGAACGGCGGCGAGGTCTTCAATGCCGAGCACGAAACGATCGAGAAGCTGAACCACCTGTCGGTGCAGCAGGGCAAGGAGCGGATGGAGGTCGAGCGGCTGTGTGCGGGCGACATCGGATCGGTGGCGAAGCTCAAGGACACCCACACCGGGGACACTTTCTGCTGGCGGGAGCACCCGGTGCGGTTGCCACCCATCCCGTTCCCCGCTGCGGTGGCCACCTCGGCCGTGTTGGTGAAGCAGCGGGGGGAGGAGGACAAGCTGGCGGCGGGCCTGCACAAGCTGCACGAGGAGGATCCGACGTTCCACTTCGAGTACAGCTCGGAGCTGGGGCAGACACTGATCCACGGCATGGGCGAGCGCCACTTCGACACCATCCTGAACCGGCTGGAGCGGAAGTTCGGCGTCCACGCCGAGCTGACCCGGCCCCGGGTGGCCTACCGCGAGACCATCAAGGGCAGGGCGGAGGGCCAGGGGAAGCACAAGAAACAGTCCGGCGGACGCGGCCAGTATGGCGATTGCTGGATCCGGGTGGCACCGCTGCCCCGGGGCGCGGGCTACGAGTTCGTGAACGAGATCGTGGGCGGCGTCATCCCCGGCAAGTACATCCCGGCGGTGGATCGCGGGATTCAGGAGGCCGCGGTGCGCGGCGTCATCGCGGGGTATCCCCTGGTGGACTTCAGGGTGGAGTGTTACGACGGCTCCTACCACGACGTGGACTCCAATGAGATGTCGTTCAAGATGGCGGGCATCATGGCGTTCAGAAACGTGACGCCCAAAGCCCGGCCGGTTCTGCTCGAGCCGCTGTCGGAGGTGGATGTGTGGGCGCCGGACGACGTGCTGGGCGACGTCATGGGCGATCTCAGCTCGCGGCGCGGCCAGATACTGGGCACCGAGCCCGACGGACGGCTGACCCGGGTCCGGGCGATCGTCCCGGAGGCCGAGCTCTACAAGTATTCGACGACGCTCCATTCCATCACCCATGGCCGCGGAACCCATCGGCAGAAGTTCCACGGCTACGCCGAGGCGCCGCCCGAGGTTGCGACCAAGGTGGCGGCTGAGAGCCAGAAGGAGCGGGAGCTGCAGACCGTGTAGTGGTGAAAAAGCGTGAAGCGTGAACAGCCGAATGCCAACAATTACGTTCACCGCAAACATCCAGCGCCACGTGAGCTGTCCCCCGGCGCGTGTCGAAGGCCGGACGGTGCGCGAGGCGCTGGACGCCGTTTTCCGGGGGAACCCCCGCGCCCGCGATTACGTCCTCGATGAACAGGGGGCGGTGCGGCCGCACATGGTGGTCTTTGTAAGTGGACACCAGATCCGCGATCGCCGCCATCTCAGCGACCCGGTGCCGCGGGATGGCGAGATCTACGTGGCCCAGGCCCTTTCCGGCGGCTAGAAAAGCAACAGCAAGCCACGGCTGAACAAAAGACTAGATGCTGGCGGAGAAGGGGAGGGCCACGCCGGGCTGGAGCAATCCGTCCCTTTTCCGTATTCATCCGTGGCTTGCAGTTGCTTTGTTGGATTTGAGGGGGAGATGAGCGACCGCTTTCTCGTCGCAACGCGCAAAGGGCTGTTCACGGTCCAGCGGGGCCGCAGCCGGATCTCGCCCTGGTCCATCGTTGCCGAGGCGTTCATCGGCGACAACGTCTCCATGGTGCTGCCCGATTCCCGGGACGGCGCCCTGTGGGCCGCCCTCGATCACGGGCACTTTGGCGCCAAGCTGCACGTCTCTCGTGACGGTGGCGAGACCTGGGCCGAGTCGGCCGCGCCGGCATTTCCGCCCAAGCCCGAAGGATACGAGGAGGTCGAGCCCGCCGGAGGCCGTCCCATTCCGTGGAGCGTGTTGCGCATCTGGTCGCTGGAAGCCGGCGGCACCGACGATCCTCGCGGGCTCTGGTGCGGCACCCTCCCGGGCGGCCTGTTTCGCTCGGACGACGGCGGGGCCTCCTGGCAGCTGGTGCGGCCGCTGTGGGATCATCCCAAACGCAAAGAGTGGTTCGGCGGCGGAGCCGAGTATCCCGGCATCCACTCGATCTCGGTCGAGCCGGGCAACAGCAACCGGGTGGCGCTCGGTGTGTCCTGCGGTGGCGTCTGGGTGACCGAGGACCGCGGCCGGACCTGGGCCTGCCGGGCCGATGGGATGCGCGCGGAGTACATGCCACCCGAGCGTCAGTACGATCCCTACATCCAGGACCCGCACCGGGTGGTGCGCTGCCGCGCCGCGCCGGGATCGCTCTGGGCTGCGCATCACAACGGCGTGTTCCGGACGGTGGATGGGGCCAGGACCTGGCAGGAAGTCACCGCCCAGCCGTCGAGCTTCGGCTTTGCGGTGGCCGTGCACCCGCAGCAGGGGGACACGGCCTGGCTGGTTCCGGCCGAGAGCGATCAGCGGCGGATCCCGTTCGAGGGCCGGGTGGTGGTATCGCGGACCCGCGATGGCGGGCAGAGCTTTACCGTGCTGAGCCGCGGCCTTCCTCAGCGCCATGCGTACGACATCACCTACCGGCACGCCCTGGATATCGACGAGACCGGTGATCATCTCGCCTTTGGCACCACCACGGGATCGCTCTGGGTCACCGTGGACCAGGGCGACTCGTGGCAAACGGTGGCCGAGCATCTCCCCCCGGTGTATGCGGTGCGCTGGGTGGGGCAGCGGGGCGGCGGGGCAGCAGGGCGGTAGGCGTTGTACAGCTTTCTTGCCGATGCCGTTGTCGGCCTGCATTTCCTCTTCGTCCTCTATGTCATCCTCGGCGGGCTGCTGGCGCTCCGGTGGCCCCGGCTTGCTTACCTCCACATTCCCGCCGCCGTCTGGGGGGCCGCGATCGAGTTCGGCGGTTGGATCTGTCCGCTCACACCACTGGAGCAGTCGCTCCGGAGGCAGGCGGGCGGCGGTACCTACGCGGGCGGCTTCATCGAGCACTACATTCTGCCGGTCCTGTATCCCTCCGCGCTCACCCGCGACATCCAGCTCGTACTCGGCTTTCTTGTCATCACCCTCAATGTGATCGTCTACTGGTACGTCTGGAGCCGAGCGCATCGCAGTAGCTAACGAGCTTCGACCCCCTTGCCATCGGCTCGGGGGTGACATCTCTCGTTTACGTCAGCCCCGCTGCCCCGTTGTGTGGCCCCCAACCGATGCGCGGACTCCTCAACCGCGGCGTCCAAACCGCAGAAATCAGACTTTGCACTCGTTGGAATTCCCGACAGTCCGCCCCTCCCGCAACGCCGCAACCCCGCCCTCATCCTCAGCCTGCTCCGGCGCAAGAAATGGCTGTATAACTCCTAGACATATCCCCTGCCACGGGGCATGGAGCTTGCCACTAAACCCCTGCCACAGATGAGGTTCCGCGTACCAGACACAAACACGTTGCCGCTCTCTTTTTTGAGGCTGGCACTCGTGTTCGCGGTCTGGCGGCCGGCGTATCCGGCCGCGGTATCGTCGCCAGTCGCTCACCCTTCACGTTGGGAGCAGCTATGAAATGGCTTCGCAGATTCCGCGTCCTCGGTCTCACGCTGTTGCTCCTCACCGGGGTGAGCTGTGCGACCAGTGATGGGTCCCTGACCGGCGCGGACGAGCAGTCGGCGCCGCAGGCAGCCCCGCTGCTGGGTGATCTGGGTGGGGTGGTCGACGACCTGACCGGCACGCTAGGCGTGGCCCTGGGTGGGGTCCTGGAGGTCACCGACCTGCTCACCTGTACGGAGCAGAAGTACGTCGCCGTGAGCCAGACGGTAGGCCCCAACGGCGGCAAGATCACCGTCGGCGAGCACACCCTCGTCATCCCGGAGGGCGCTCTCTCCGGGAAAACGGTGATCACTGCGGAACAGATGCCGGGCTCGAGTAACTCGGTGCGCTTCAGCCCCGAAGGACTGCAGTTCGAGAAGCCGGCCGTGCTCACCATGAGCTATCAGAACTGTCTCGTGGTGCTGCTGCCGAAGACCATCGTCTACACCACCGAGAAGTTCAAGATTCTGGAAGTGCTGCGGTCGCTGGACCTCTTCCGGCAGAAGAGGGTCGCGGCGCCAATCGATCACTTCTCCCGCTACGTCGTGGCGTACTGACCTCGTGATTTCAGACAGCAACTCTCTCGCTCCGACACGGTGGACCCGGCAGGCCGGGGTCCGCCGTGCCGGGGATTTCCTGCAGCAGGCGCGTGAGCACCAGCACGCCGGCTGCATGGCAGAGGCAATGCAGGGCTATGCGGCGGCGATCGAGGCGGCCGAGCGGGATGGCGAGCGGGCGATCCTGGCGGAGTCGCTGCGTCGCCTCGGTGTCGTCTGCCATCAGCGGGACGAACGGGGGCGGGCTCGGGAGCTTTGCGAGCGGAGTTATCGGACCGCCA
This sequence comes from Gemmatimonadales bacterium, assembly GCA_036379675.1. GTDB lineage: Bacteria > Gemmatimonadota > Gemmatimonadetes > Gemmatimonadales > GWC2-71-9 > CAVVWJ01. The sequence goes on from DASVGF010000151.1 coordinate 24,574, forward strand.
GCGATCTGGGCGACGCGGTACTCGCCGCCGAGGCCCTCAATGCTCTGGCAGGATTCGACTTCGAGAGCGGCGCCATCGCGGCCGCCCGCGAGAAATTCTACCGCGCCCTGGAGCTGGGTGGCGCCAACGCGGAGCTGCGCGGCCGGACCCAGCAGAATCTGGGAATCCTGGCCAACATCCAAGGCTCGTTGGCCGAGGCCCTGGCCCACTACCAGCGTTCGGTGCAGGCATTCGAGAGCATAGGCGATGATCGGGGATGCGCCGGCGCTTACCAGAACCTCGGCATCGTGTGCGTCCACCGGAAGCTGTGGGATGATGCCGACCGCTATTTCCGTCGCAGTCTCGAGATTGCGGAAACCATCGGTGACGTGCACCTCAAGGGTCTCGGCCTCCTGAATCATGCGGAGGTCCACCTGGCCCGCCAGCGTTACGATGACGCCAAGCAGAACGCCGAAGCCGCCCTGGGTATCTTCGACCAGCTCGGGGCCAAGCTCGATAAGGCCGATGCCTACAAGGTCATCGGCAGAGTGTACCGGGAGACCGGCCGCCACGCGCTTGCCGAATCGCGCCTTCGGTCCGCCATAGAGATGTCGGTGAGCACGGGGTCGATCCTGAGCGAGGCGGAGGCCTCGCGTGAGCTTGCCCTGCTGTACCAGGCAATGGGACGAAACCAGGAGGCACTCCGGCTGCTCAACGCCGCCCACCGCCTCTTCAGCCGCCTGGATGCGCGCGTGGATCTGGTGGACGTCTCGACCAAGGTCCAGCGGCTGGAAGAGACCTACTTCGCGGTGGTGCGGGACTGGGGCCAGTCGATCGAATCCACGGACAGCTATACCTTTGGCCATTGCGAGCGGGTGGCCAACTATGCCGTGGCGCTGGCTCAGGAGCTCGGCCTGGACGAGGAGCAGCAGACCACGATCCGCATCGGGGCCTACCTGCACGACGTGGGCAAGGTGCGGGTGCCCCACGAGATTCTCAACAAGCCGGGCAGCCTGAGCCCGGAAGAGTTCCGGGTCATCCAGATGCACCCGGTGTGGGGCCTCGAGCTGCTGGCTACGGTCGAGTTTCCCTGGGACATCAAGCCGATTATCCGGTGGCACCACGAGAAGTACGACGGCACCGGCTATCCCGACCGCCTGCGGGGGGACGAGATCCCGGTAAACGCCCAGATCATCTGCATCGTGGATGTGTTCGACGCGCTGACGACGACCCGCAGCTACCGGCCGGCCCTGTCCCATGCCGAGGCGCTGGTGAAGATCCAGGAGTGCCGCGGCTGGTGGCGCCCCGATATCTACCAGGCCTTCCTGCGCACCGTGACCCGCCGGGCCGAGGCGGCCTAGGCCTCCAGCTCCCGCTCCAGGCGTTCCATCATCGTGGTGGCTCCGAGCTGCCGGAAGCCCGCTTCGGCCTCCGACCTCTGCTGCCTCGCCTCTTCCTGACGCCCGAGAGCCTTCAGCGCCCGGGCGGCTATGCCCGCACACTCCGCCGCGAGCAGGGCGCTGTTGTATTTGAGGGCCACGGTCCGGGCGGCGGCAGCCATGGTGAGCGCCAGCCTCCAGTCCTGCCGGTGCAGGGCGTTGAGTGCCTTGACCCGGTGCACCTCGGCGGCGCCGATCTCATCTCCGGCCGCGGTGGCGTAGCGCTCAGCCCGGTCCAGCTCCCGGGCGGCGAGCTCCGGGTCGTCGCGCTCGATCTTCAGCTCGGCCCGCGCGGCCAGGGCCAGGGCCAGCAACCCCGGCTCTCCCACAACCTCGGCGTGGCGAACCGCAGCGGCGGCGGCGTCCTCTGCCTGGCGCCACTCTCCATTCTGGCGGTACGCGAAGCCCAGGTTGTGGTAGGTCTCGGCGGTTCCGCGCCGGTCGCCCAGCCGGTGGTACGCCAGCAACGCTCCGCGGAAGAGCTCAGCGGCCTGGTCGAACCGGCCCTGGAGATGCGCGACCGAGGCGAGATTGTTGGAGGCCCGGGCCAGCATGAGACTGTCCTCCAGCTGGCGGGCGAGACGGAGCGCCTCCCCGAAGCAGACTTCGGCCAGTCCCACCTGGCCGTGCTCCCAGTGAATGGCGCCGAGCAGGTTGAGGGCACGCATGCTGCCGTCCCGGTCGCCCCGGGTACGGAACTTTTCCAGCGCCACCTCCGCCAGGCGCCTTCCCGTGGCCAGGTCGCCCAGCCGGGTAGCGGCGGTTGCCCCCAGCAACTGGAGGTCGGGCCGGCGGCTCTCCGGCCCGTCCGCCAGCTCGCGGTACTGCTCCAGGGCGTCCTGGAACCGTCCCGCGGCGAGCAGGGAGCGAAGTGACTGTGCGGCTTCCACTAGGCCGGTCTCTCAGTAGGCAATGGCATAACGGGTGAAGCCCAGGATGTCGGCGTTGATCTCCTCGAGCGTGACCTCATTGACCGAGCCAAGCCGCACGAAGGGATCGCTCAGAGTCTCCTGGCGCCAGATGGCGAGCTGGCTCTTGATCTGATCGTCGACGCTGTCGATCGAGCCATCCTCGTCGAAGTCGTGGTCGGCATGGGCGTAGTGGATCTTCAGCTCGGCCGGCGTGCCCGGAGCAAAGGTCAACCCCGCCGGCTCCATTTCGAAGAGGATCCGGATCGGATCCACCACGCGCACGGTGATGAGTATCGAGTCGTTGACGAGGAACGGCGTGCCATCCGGGCGCGCCAGGAGGCTCGGGGCCGACACCTTCAACCGGAGAAACTCCTCTCCGGAGCCGCCCACCGCGTCCTGGAAGTAGATCCGCAGCTCGCGATCCTCACCCTTCCGGGCATAGAAGCTGTCCACCCCGTTGAACAGGGGTGGGCTCGTCTGAGCCAGCCGGACCACATTGAGTTCCGCCGGATCCCGGGTCGTGTCTCCCGGTGCCGTGGAATCGGCGCAGCCGCTGAACCCAAGCAGCCCCAGCAGCAGCGTCATCGGGGAATGAATGCGGCGCATGAGCGTCTCCTTGCTATAGCCCCGGAGGGCGTCAGGTCCCATGAGTGTCATCGGTTCCATCCAGCAATCGCTGCAACCGGGGGCGGGAGATTCCCAGCCGCCGTGCGGCCGCACTCTTATTCCCTTCCGTGTAACGCAGCATGGCCAGCGCTGCAGCCTGGGTGAGGGCGGCGAGGGTGGCGGGAAAGGGAAGCCCGCCTTCCTCCTTCCGGGCCGTTGACTGCTGCAGCCCCATCTCCTCGACGCGGAGGGTCCCTCGAGGCGACAGCACCAGGGAGCGCTCGATCGAGTTGCGCAGCTCCCGGACGTTGCCTGGCCAGCGATGCTCCCGCAGCGCGGTCCGAAGCTCGGGCGTCATGGGAGGCACCGGCAGGCCGTAGCTCGTGGCTATCCGGGTGACAAAGGTCTCTGCCAGGAGCTCCACGTCGGCGTCCCGCTCTCGTAGAGGTGGCAGCGACAGCGCCACCACATTGAGCCGGTAATAGAGGTCCTCCCGGAACTGGCCCTGGCTGACGGCCGTGCGGAGGTGCACGTGAGTGGCCGCGATCACTCGCACATCCACCTCCCGTGCCTGCTGCCCTCCCACCCGGCGAATTTCCCTGCCCTCCAGTGCCCGCAGCAGCTTGGGCTGGAGATCGAGTGGCAGCGTGGCCACTTCGTCCAGGAACAGCGTGCCGCCGTGCGCCAGCTCGAACAGTCCCGGCTTCGATGCGACCGCGCCGGTAAAGGCGCCCTTCTCGTGGCCGAACAGCTCACTCTCCAGCAAGTTGCCGGGTATGGCGGCGCAGTTCACCTCGACGAAGGGCTCCGCCGACCGCGGGCTCTCGTAATGAATGGCCCGGGCGAGCAGCTCCTTGCCGGTTCCGGTTTCACCCCCGATCAGGACCGTCACGTCGCGATGTGCCGCCACCCTGGCGGCTTGCTCCAGACTCTGGCGCAGTGAGGCACTCCGTCCCAGAATGGTGTCGAACCCGTTAGACCGGCGCTCCACTTCCGCGAACCGCCCCGCCGCAATGCGACCCTCCGCTTCCCGGGCATCCCGTTCAAGGGATCGACGCAGCACCTCCAGATCTTCCGGTAATGCGAAGTAATCTCGAGCACCGCGCTGCACTGCTCCCACCGCGAGTCTATAGTCCGCCGACGCTCCCACCACGTAAGTGGGGACCGATCCGGGTGGTAGCTCCCCCAGCAGATCGAGCGCGGTGCTCTCCGCGCCGCCGGCGAGGATGACCACGACTGAGGTTCCGGCTGGAATTCCCCAGCCGGCCTCCGGCTTCCACTCAACGACGCTGGCCCGGAGATCCCGGGCCAGGTCAGCGAGCGTGGTGCGAAAGCTCTCCGAAAGCTGGACCACGGCGACCAAGCACTTCGGCTCAATCGACATCGGCCCTCGTCAGGCGTTGAAGACGTGCCTGGCGATCAGACCCCGTGGTCATCCCGACCGTCATGGTCATGGTCCTCAAACGCTTCGAGTGAACTCTTGATATTCTGTTCCACCACGCCCTCGTTAGATTGGCCCGAGTTGGCCGTGCCCGGGTCCAGCAGCGCGCCACCCTGATCGCGGAACCACCGATCCAGATCCGCGAACAGCGTGAGATCGCTGGCGGCCGCTTCGCTGGCGACCAGAGGCGGGTTCAACGCGAACTTCATCTCCACATCGAAGCGACCGATGTAGGTGAAGGCGCTGCCGTTGTACGTGCCGGTGACGCGCACACTGGCATCGGACAGCTCCGGATGGGCCTGCACGAAGGCGGCATCATCCGAAGGCGAGGCCTTGTGGATCTCGAATTCAACCCGGTCGTACGAACCCGGGGCGAGCTGTACGCTGAAGCCCCTGGCCGCGCCCGGCGTACCCAGCGGCACGTCGAGCAAAAGGGGGCCGAGCTCCAGCTCTTCGCAGTCGTCGGCCATGCCGGTGGCGCACTCGGTAACGGCATCGGCTCGGTGCAGCTCGATCTCGCGCAGGACCAGTTCCACCTTGCTGATGACCAAGGTGTTGGTGCCGTCGGTAAAGGTCTCGGGCGAGCCGATGATCCCGAACGAGGCAGCTTTGACAGCCACCGGTGCGGGCCGGGTTGCCAGATTGAAGCTCAACTGGTTCAAAGTTGATGGGCCGGCCTCGCCACAGCCGCTGCCCACCAGCGCCAGCATCGCGACTGACAGTACGGGACCGCTCGGGAACCGCGACATACGCACTCCTGGTTGAAGGCATGGATGACCCAGCGAGCCTTTGTAAGGGCAACCGGCGTGCCTTCGCAGCAAGAATCGTAACCCGTTCTGTATGAATAACTTATTAAGATATCATGAGCCGAGCAGGCACGGCTCTTGTAATATTTTGTTGCAGGGTGATCCGCAACGATACAGCGTGGTGCTGGTCGGGGGAACCGGCTGCTTCCCCGAGGTAGGGCTTCCTTCTCTTCTGAGGTAGGGCTTCCTTCTCTTCTATAGAGGGCCACATGACCGCTGGGCGTCGACCCTGGTTCGTCCTGCTAACGCTCACCCTGGTAGCCGGTTGCAGCGACCGCCGGGCTGACTGTCCCGAGTGCGGGACGGTCGTGATTGCCGCGACCGGTGAGCCGTCCAGCCTGGTGCCGCCCCTGGTCTACGAGACGGTGGGCCGGGACATCAGCGATCAGATGTTCGAGCGCCTGGCCTATCTCAAGCCTCGCTCATCGCCCATCGATGCCGGATCCTTTCGGCCGGGCCTGGCCCAGCGCTGGGAACGCATTGATTCGTTGAACTGGCGCTTCCACCTCCGCCCCGGGGCGCGGTGGCAGGATGGCCGCACGGTGACCGCCGATGACGTTGTCTTCTCGTTCGACGCGTTCGGCGACTCCACCCTGGATGCGGGGGCACGGGGATATCTCGCCGGCAAGGTGCGGGCGACGGCGGAAGATTCCGCCACGGTGCGGGTCAGCTTCACCGAGCCATCACCGGAGCAGCTGTACGACGCCACCTATCATGTCCGGGTGCTTCCGCGGCACGTCTGGGATTCGATTCCGCGCCATCGTTGGGCGGCCGACACCAACCTCGCACACCTGGTCGGAAGCGGTCCCTATCGGATCCAGAGTTGGCAGCGGGGCAGCTTCCTCACCCTGGCAGCGGACACGGCCAGGAGTGCCGGCGACCAGCCCGCCATCCGCCGAGCCGTCTGGCGGTTCGCGCCCGACCCGGACGCGGCGCTCAACCTGCTGCTGAGCCATGAGGCCGACTTGATGGAGACGGTGGGAGCACCGGACCGGGTGTTGCGGGTTTCCCGGGACACGAGCTTCCGCACGGAGACCTACCCTGCCGCGGTCTACGGCTTCCTGGCGTTCCGGCTGGCCGATCATGCCGGCCGGCCGCATCCAGTGCTGGGCAATCGGGAGCTGCGGCGCGCCCTGGCGCAGGCGGTGGACCGCCCCACCCTGGCCCGGGCGGTCTTCGGCGAAGGAACCAAACCGCCTCCGGGGCCCATGTCACAGCTGTTGTGGATCTGGGACGATGACATGAAGTCAGCCCCCTTCGACTCGACTGCCGCGAGAAAGGCCGTGGCGGCTGTGAAAGCGCGCCGAGGGCTGGGGAGCATCGACATACTGGTGCCGTCCACCAGCTCGAGCCGGCGCCAGCTCGCGCTTGCCATCCAGGAGGCGTGGCGCAGGGCTGGAGTCACCGCCACGGTGACGGCTGTGGAGTTTCCGGTCTTTCAGGAGCGGCTGGCCCAGGGACGGTTCGACAGCTACATCGGCGCCTACCTGGACGAGCCCAGTCCGCGTGGCTTGGCTAATCAGTGGACCCGCGCCGGCTGGGCCTCCGCCAACCATGGGCGTTACGCCAACCCTGCCTTCGACTCGTTGCTGGCGACGGCTGCCCGGGAGTATGACGGCAATCGCGCGAGACAGCTCTGGCACGAGGCGATCGACACGCTGAACGCGGATGTGCCCGCCATTTTCCTCTATTCCCTCGCCAACGTTGCGGCGGTGAATCGCCGGCTCCAGGACGTGGAGATCGACCCCTACTCGTGGGCGAGCGGGCTGCCCACATGGAAGATCGATCCTACTCGGGTTCCGGCTCGCGATTCCGCTCCCTGACTTTCTGCTGGATTCGTAGCGCCGCGATGCACGCATAACGATCTGTTGCGCATGCCTTGCCCCTGCGGTCTTTCGACCGTAATCCACTTCTCATTCCTTGTGGAGGGCCAGGGCAAAGGAACAGGTTCTCAGCAGCGGTTCGTGGTGTGGTTGGAGGTGGGCTCGTCACCATCGTGGCCGCGTGCAGCGGTGATCTCGCTACGCCGACGGATCCGTCAACCGGCACCGTGGTGGAGGCGGGCGGGGTGGTGACGTCGGCGACCCGGCGTGCGGTGGGTCGCGAGGCGGAATTCGACTTCGACAGCAACCGGAACGACATCGCGGCCGGTGCCACGGGGATCAGCGCCACCTTCATCGCGCGGCAGTCGGGGGCTGATGTGGTGGGGGAGATCCTGAACTCGGAGGGCGGGGTGGTCGCGAGCCAGGGCGTGGTGTGCGAGCTCCGCTACAGCTGGAGCCGGGGTTGTCACCCTGAGCGTAGCGAAGGGGCCGGGAGGCGGGTTCTCGTCAAACCCCACATTCCGGCTCCTTCGCCTGGCTCAGGATGACAAGGCGGTGGTACCTATGCGGTCTTCCTCTTCGGCGACTTCGCCGCGCGCTTCCGCGGCTTCTTCAGCTCGATGACCCCTGCCTCCTCCCGCGGCTGGCGGTACACGTACCGCTCACCCCGGAAGTTCTTCAGGACCACCTCGTCGTCGTTCATGCTCTCGACGTATTCCGGCAGGATCGGGATCTTCCCGCCTCCGCCCGGCGCGTCGATCACGAAGTAGGGGATGGCCAGTCCACTGGTCCAGCCGCGGAGCGCCCGCATGATTTCGATGCCGGTCTGGACCGAGGTCCGGAAGTGCTCGGCCCCGGCCACCTGGTCGGCCATATAGATGTAGTAGGGCCGCACCCGCGCCATGAGCAGCCGGTGCATGAGCTCCATCATGACGTCCGGCGTATCGTTGACTCCCTTGAGCAGAACGGTCTGGCACCCGAGCGGGATGCCGGCATCGGCCAGCCGGCCGAGGGCGGCAACCGCGGCGGGCGTGAGCTCGTCAGGGTGGTTGAAATGGGTGTTGATGAAGAGCGGATGGAACTGCTTGAGCATGGCACAGAGCTCGGGGGTGATCCGCTCCGGCAGGTGACACGGAATCCGGCTGCCGATCCGGATGATCTGGAGGTGGGGGATGGCCCGGAGCCGGGTGAGGATGGCCTCCAGCCGCCGGTCGTTGAGCAGCAGCGGATCGCCGCCCGACATGATCACGTCCCGGATCTCGGTGTGCTCCTCGAGATAACGGAAGGCGCTCTCGAACTGCGACATCGGGATCTTTTCCGGGTCGCCCACCTTGCGCCGGCGGGTGCAGAACCGGCAGTAGGTGGCGCATACCGGCGAGACCAGGAAGAGTGCCCGGTCGGGGTAGCGGTGGGTGATGTTGGGGACGGGGCTGTCGGCGTCCTCGTTGAGCGAGTCCACGATGCCGTCCACCACGTCGAGCTCCTCGACCGACGGCACGTATTGGCGCCACATCGGGTCGTCCGGGGACTTGATGAGGTCCACCATGGCGGGCGAGATGCGGAACTCGAAGTTGTCGGCCGCCTGCCGGAGGCGCTCGAGGTCGGGAAAGTTCTCGGGCCCGAACTTCTGGGCCAGCGCCTCGAGCGAGGCGATCGAGTTCTTTCTCAGGACTTCCTGCCAGTTTTCCACGGAACCTCCTGATCTACCGATGAGGAGCAAGCGGAGTCTTGGCGCTTGTGCTTGTCCCGCTCACACTTTTCACAAACACCACCTGATCCTCGCCCGGAGCGTAGAAGTCGGGCACCCGGGCCACCTCCCGGTATCCCCGTGCCTGGTAGAAGCTCCGGGTGGGTTCGTAGTCGTCCCGGCCCGCGGTTTCCACCACGATGAGGCGAGCCACCCGGTCCAGCCGGTGCTCCATCTCGACCAGCAGGGCCGTCCCGATACCGCTGCCCTGGAGCGCGGGATCGACCGCCATCCAATAGAGATCGAAGGTGCCCAGGGTGCAGGGCGTGGCCCCCCAGCAGATCCAGCCGGCAAGCCGGCCTTCGACATCGGCCCCCAGGATCTGGTAGGTGTTGCCGGGCCCGTTCCTGACCGCCTCGTCGAACACCTCGAGGGCCACCAGAATCTCGTCGGGACGGAAGAGACCCGCCGCACGAGTGATCTCCTCGAGGCGGCCCCGGTCGGCTGCGGTGAGGTGGCGGAGCTGGGGCGAGACGAGGGTGCCGCTCAAGCGGCAGAGACCCCGCTGACCAGGGCGGCGGCGGCCCGATGACTCTGCGAGCGCATGAGAGCCTCATCCACGATCTGCATGACGAGGTCATCATAGTTCCAGCCGAAGGCCCGGCCCATCCGGGCCAGTCCGGCGTTGCTCGACAGGTCGGGCGACGGGTTGACCTCGAGCACATACGGCTGGCCGTCCTCGGTGAGCCGAAGATCTACCCGGCCGTAGCCGGCGCCTTCGGAGAGGTGCTCCCAGGCGGTCCGGGCAATCTGGCCGATGCGCTGAGCCAGCTCGGGCTCGAGCTCGGCGGGGCAGACCGGAATCGTCCCCTCATCCTCGGGGCTGCCCGGGATCCACTTGGCGGCATAGCTCACGATGGGCCAGGTCCCGTCGGGCAGAGCGTCGAAACGGATCTCGGAGATGGGGAGCATCCGCTTGCCCACGAAGCCGACGTTGAACTCGCGGCCGGCCACATACTCCTGGACCAGGACCTCCTCGAACTGCTCCAGCATGAGGGCTACCCTCTTCTTGAGGGCTCGCTTGCTGGTGCACACCGCCCCGTTATCGATGCCAACGCTGGCGTCTTCGGCAGCGGGCTTGACGATGGCGGGCAAGGGGAACTCCGCGGGCGTCTTGTTGGCCTGAGTCAGCATGAAGGCCGGCACCGGAACCCCGGCGGCCGACAGCAGGGTGTTGGCTACATGCTTCCGATGGCAGACGCTGACCGGCCAGGTATGGCAGCCGGTAAACGGAACCCCGACCAGCTCGAGGGTCCCGACCACGAGGTCCTCGAACCGGGCGTGGCCGTTGATCCCCTCGCAGAGATTGAAGGCCAGGTCGGCCCGGCGGACGCGGGAGAGCCAGCGGAAGTCACCGAAGCGGACCGGCAGCAGCTCGACCTCGTGGCCGCGGCGCCGGAGCACGTCGCGCACCTCGTGGACGTTGGCCACCACGGCGGCGACGTCCTGGGGGCTCCACTCCTCACTGCCCGCATCGAACAGGATGGCAACTTTCATCAAGCAACCTCCGCCAGGAGTGAACGGCCGCTGATCCGCCGCCAGGCGATGTCGGCGACGGTGCGGATCAGATCGTCGTAGCTCAGGCCGGCAGCTGCCGCGGCCTTGGGGAAACAGGAATGATCCCGCGGGTCGGGCAAAACGCCCGGGAGCGGGTTGAGCTCGACGACCATCGGGCGACCAGCGGCGTCACAGCGGATATCGACGCGGCACCAGTCACGACATTCCAAGGCGTGGTAGGCCGCCAGGGCGGCGGCGCGAACTTCCTCCGCAAGACTCTCGGGAATGTTCGCTGGGCATTCATAGATCTCGAGCGGTTTGCTCGGAGTGTCCCAGATCCACTTGGCTTCGTAGCCGTAGATGGGCGGGGCACCGCTCGGCAGCATATCAAATCGCATGCCGATAATCGGCAGACAGCGCGCCTCGTCGCCGTTGCCGAGGATGGCGACGGTAAACTCCTGGCCCGGCAGGTAGGTCTCGATAACGACCGGCTCGGTGTAGGTGGCGAGCAGATGAGCGACCTGGCGCACCAGCTGCGAGCGATTGCGGCAGAGACTCTTGACCGTGACGCCCTTGCCCGAGCCCTCGAAGGCCGGCTTCACGAACAGCGGGAACGGCAGGTCCACCTTGCGCGCGTCGGCCGGCGAGTGGGCCACGATGAAGGGCGCCGTGGGCACGCCGCGATAGGAGAGGATTTCCTTGGCGCGGCCCTTATGGAGGGCCAGGCCGCAGGTGAGCGGGTCCGAGGCATGATAGGGCACCCCGAGGAACTCGCAGATTGCCGGCACGTGGGCCTCGCGGCTCGGACCGTAGAGCCCCTCGGCGATATTGAAGACGAAATCGGGACGGGTGAGAGCCAGGCGGGCGGGGAAGGTGCTGTCGGCTTCGAGCCGATAGACCTGCCCCACGGTACTCAGCGCTCGCT
>DASVGF010000152.1:0-17631 GCA_036379675.1 Gemmatimonadales bacterium
GCCCGGCGTTCGGCCCGGCCAGGCGTATGGCTTTCGAGTGCACGGTCCCTATGCTCCCCCGCTGGGCCACCGGTTCAACCCCGCCAAGCTGCTCCTGGATCCGTACGCCAGAGCGATCAGCGGCACGATGCGCTGGCATGACGCGCTCTCCGGATATCCGATCGCCAGTGCCGACCCTGAGCCCGATCTCCGGATCGACCCCCAGGACAGTGCCGGGGTCATGCCGAAGTCACTGGTAGTGGATCCGGCCTTCGACTGGGGGGAGGATCGGGCACCCGCTACGCCGCTGCATCGTACGGTCATCTACGAGTGCCACGTCAAAGGCATGACCATGCTGCATCCGGATGTTCCCGACCGGTTGAAGGGGACCTATCTCGGACTCGCCAGCGATCCGATCCTGAACCACCTGAAAAGTCTCAATGTGACCGCCGTCGAGCTGCTGCCGGTGCATCATGTCGCAGCCGAGCGGCGTCTGGCCCGGCTGGGCCTCACCAACTACTGGGGGTACAACTCGATCGGCTACTTCGCGCCCGATTCCAGGTTTGCCACCGGCGCCGCCGGGGAGCAGGTGACCGAGTTCAAGTCCATGGTGCGGCGCTTCCACGAGGCCGGCATCGAAGTCCTTCTCGACGTGGTGTACAACCACACCGGCGAAGGGAATCACCTTGGACCCACCCTGTCGTTCCGCGGCATCGACAACGCGGCGTACTACTGGCTCCAGCCGGAGAACCCCCGCCTCCATCTGGACTTTACCGGCTGCGGGAACATGGTGGATGTGCGGCGGACCGCCCCGATGCGGCTCGTCCTGGACAGCCTGCGCTACTGGGTCGCGGAGATGCACGTGGACGGCTTTCGTTTCGACCTCGCCACCGTGCTGGCGCGCGACAGCTCCGGCTTTAACCCAGCGGCCGATTTCTTCGAGCAAGTGCGGCGGGACCCGGTCCTGTCCGGCGTCAAGCTGATCGCGGAGCCGTGGGACCTGGGGCCGGACGGCTATCAGGTAGGCAAGTTCCCGGCCGGCTGGAGCGAGTGGAATGGCAGGTACCGGGACACGGTCCGCCAGTTCTGGCGGGGAAACCCGGGGCAGCTCGGCGATCTGGCCTCACGCCTGGCCGGGAGCAGTGACATCTACGAGGCGAGCGGTCGCCCCCCGCAGGCGAGCATCAACTTCGTGACCTGTCACGACGGGTTCACGCTCCAGGACCTCGTGAGCTACGAGACCAAGCACAATCTGGCCAACGGCGAGGAGAACCGGGACGGCAGCAGCCACAATCTCAGCCGGAACTGGGGAGTCGAAGGGCCCACTGATGCTGTGCGGACCGTGCACATCCGGGACCGCATGAAGCGAAACTTCCTCGCGACGCTCGCGCTTTCGCAGGGGGTTCCGATGCTGTCGCACGGGGACGAACTGGGGCGGACTCAGCGAGGGAACAACAACGCCTATTGCCAGGACAGTCCCCTGAGCTGGGTGCACTGGCAGCTGACCTCGGCGCAGGAAGAGCTGCTGGCGTTCACCCGGCGCCTCTTTGCCCTTCGCGCCGCCGCACCGCTGCTGCAGCGCCGGAGCTTCTTTCACCAGGTGGCCCATGGAAGTGAGGGCAAGGAGCTGATCTGGCTGGATGCAGACGGCAAGGAGATGGCGGGCGAGACCTGGCAACAACCTGCCAACCACGTGCTGGGAATGCTGATGCGAGGCGAGCGCGAAGCGCTGCTACTACTGATGAACGGCGGGGGCCGCTCGAAGCCATTTGTGCTGCCGTCGCTCGCCCCGGCGGGCGGCTGGACCGAGCTGATCAATACATCTCGGCCCGGGCCCGAAGTCCGTCGCGAGCAGGAGGTCAGTCTGGGGCCCCGCTCACTGCTGCTGTTGCGGTTCAGTCCCGGAAGCTGAAGTTACCGGTCCGCCCGCTCGCCGCGCAGGGCCCGCTGTACCTGGTCGGGAAAGGCGCGGATGTCGATGGGCTTGGTGATGTAGCCGTCGAATCCCGCGGCCAGCGCTCGTTCCCGGTCTCCGGTCATGGCGTGGGCCGTCAGCGCGATCACGCGGACCCCGGGAGTAGACGACTGCCGGATGTCCTGCAGCAGGCCAAAGCCATCCTTCCCCGGAAGCTGAATGTCCATGAGCACCAGGTCGGGGGCCGTTCGCTGGATCGCGTCCAGCAGACCGTCGCCTCCAGGAAGTCCGGTCACTTCGTGGCCCTTGAGCCCGAGGATCGTACTAAACAGCTTCATGTTGTCCGGGCTGTCTTCGACGATCAGGATCTTGGCCATGCACACTCCCGCTCGAATCGGGTGCCATATCAGTACACCATTCGCCGGCCTCCGGCAACGCGGCCGGCCGTACCCGACCTGATGTGCGTCCCTCATCGCTCGCGGTGATCGGCCTCGGGGCGATCGGCGGCTCGCTGGCCTGGCAGGCACGCCTGGCCGGGGTGGCTCGCGTGGTCGGCTATTCACCCCAGCCGTCGGAAGGAGTCCAGGCGCTGAAGGCCGCCGCCATCACCGAGCTGGCCGACACCCCCGCCGGGGCGGTGCGGGCGGCAGAGCTGGTGGTGCTCGCCGTGCCGCCCAACGCCACGCTGGAGCTCATCGAGCAGCTGGGGCCCGCGCTGGAAGCGCGCGCGATCATGACCGACGTGTGCAGTGTGAAGGGTCCGGTGGTCAGCCGGGCCGTGAGCTCGGGATTGGGCGACCGGTTTGCCGGCGGACACCCGCTCGCGGGGACCCACGAGACCGGATTCGTCTCGGCGCGGCCGGACCGTTTTCGTGGCTGCGTAGTTTACATCTGCGAAACCGGATCTCCTGGCGGGCACGCCGCCGCCCAGAGCGTCAGCGGGTTCTGGCAGCATACCATGGAGGCGACGCCGGTACGCATCGAAGCCGGAGCCCATGACCGGCAGCTGGCCTGGACCAGCCATCTGCCCCAGGCCCTGGCCTACGTTCTGGCCAAGACCCTCGCCGACCGGGGACTCGGCGGTGTGTCCTACGGCAGCGGGGCCCGGGACACCACCCGGCTCGCTGCCAGCAGTCCGGACATGTGGCTCGACATCCTCCTTCATAATGGCGCTGCGGTGGGCGAGGCGCTGGAGGAGACCGAGCGGCATTTGGTTGAGCTGAGGCGTCTGGTTGCGGCAGGGGATGTATCCGTGCTCCGGCGGTATCTCGAGACCGCCCAGGCATTCCGGCAGGGGATGGAGCGATGAGAGTAGCCGGCACGGTCCGGGTTCCCGGTGACAAGAGCATCACCCATCGGGTGCTGCTGCTGGCGGCTCTCGCCACCGGCAAGAGCCGGATCACTGGAGCGCTGACGTCTCTCGACGCTCGATCCACCGCGCGGGTGCTGCGTCAGCTCGGCACCAAGGTGTCGCCTCTACGCTCCGGAGTGTCCGCCGTAGTGGAGGGCAGGGGACGGTTGCGCCGGCCGGCCGGCCCCCTCTTCTGCGGCAACTCGGGCACCACCACCCGCCTCCTCCTGGGACTGCTCGCGGCCCATCGCTTCTCCGCTACGCTGACCGGTGACGGCTCGCTCCGGCGGCGTCCGATGCGCCGGGTGACGACGCCGCTCACCGCCATGGGGGCCCGCTTTACTGAGAGGAATGGAGACGGCCTGCCGCTCACAGTCACGGGTAACAAGCTGCACGCCATCAGCTATGACATGCCCGTCTCCAGTGCCCAGATCAAGAGCGCGATTCTGTTCGCGGCCCTGGCGGGAGACGTGGAGGTAGCCCTGAACGAGCCGCACGGCCGGTCCCGCGATCACACCGAGCGCCTTCTCCGCGCCTTCGGCTACGGCGTGATCGAAAAGGAGGGCCGCATCTATTTCGCCCCTGGCGGCCGGATCGAGCCCTTCGAGACCGAAGTACCGGGCGATCCCTCGTCGGCAGCCTTTCTGGTGGGCGCCGCGGTGCTCGCCGAGGCCGGCGAGCTCCGGATAGCAGGAGTGGGACTGAATCCGACTCGCACCGGCTTCCTGGAGGTGCTCGCACGTATGGGGGCGCGGACCCAGGTCGAGAGCCTCTCGACCCGCTTCGGCGAGCCGGTGGGCGACCTGCTGGTGCGGCCCGCGCGGCTCCGGGGCACCGAGATCAGCGCCGGGGAGATTCCGGGTCTGATTGACGAGATACCGCTGTTGGCCGTGCTCGCCTCCCGCGCCGCCGGCACCACCACCTTTCGCCAGGTAGGAGAGCTCCGGGTCAAGGAGAGCGACCGGTTGGGCCTCATGGCCGAGAACCTGCGCGCCGTGGGGGCGCAGGCGGCGGTGGCGGGTGACGATCTCGTAGTCGAGGGCTCTGAGGGTGAGCCGCAGGGCAAGGTGCGAACCGCGGGTGATCATCGGCTGGCAATGGCCTTTGCGGTGCTGGGCTCCCTGCCGGGTGCCAAAGTGAGCATTGACGACCTGGCCTGTGCGGCCGTGAGCTTCCCCGCCTTTCCTGAGACCTTGCGCAGCATCGCAGTCCGGAGGCGCCGTTGAGCGGCGGCGTCATTGCCATCGATGGTCCGTCCGCCTCCGGCAAGTCGAGCACCGCGCGGGCCGTGGCGGAACAGCTCGGATTCGCCCACCTCGATTCGGGCTCGCTCTATCGCGGCGTCACCCTGGTGGCCTTGCGCGAGGCCGCCCGCCAGGGAACTCGAGGGACAGATCCCGCCAAGGCATTGAATCCGGAGACCATACTGCGGGCGGCGGAAGACCGGGGGTTGATGCTGCAATCGGACGGGGCCGGGTTCGCCGCCTATCTGGAAGGCGAGCCGGTGGAGGACGCCCTTCGGAATGCGGAGGTGACGTCCCACGTCTCGGCCATTGCCGCCATCCCGGTGGTACGCGAGTGGGTCAACTCCAGGTTGCGGGCGATGGTCCGGGCGGGCCAGAACGTGGTGGTGGACGGACGGGATATCGGAACCGTAGTCTTTCCCGACGCCGACCTGAAGGTCTTTTTGACCGCCACCCCGGAGGCCCGGGCCGGCCGGCGCATCAGCCAGCGAGGAATTGCCGTCGAGCCCGACCGGCTGGATGCGGAGGCTGCGGCCCTGGCCGCGCGCGACCACGCCGACTCCACCCGGGCGGTGGCCCCGCTCCGGGCGGCGCCCGATGCCGTGCACCTCGATACCACGGGAATGGGATTCCTTGAGCAGGTCCAGTTCATTGTGGATCGCGCCCGCCCAATCTTCGCTGGCCGCTGAGACGGCCGCCGTGCCCAAACGCTTGGGTAGTGAGTCAGTTTCAGCGTAACGTTGAGAATGGGAGGGATGTCCGCAGGGGGACCGGCATTCCCTAGTCGGGCTCTCACGCACCGCCTGACCAGGTGTCAATCCTGGGGTGCGGGTCTGCCGGCCTTCCCCCCTTGGACTCCTCCCAAGTTAATCCGACGTTCATTCTGACCCCAAACTCAAACGTTTGGGGGAGGGGATGGAGAAACTACTTGAGGAACGGGCAGAGCTGGTTGATCACGCCGTTCACGAATTGCGTCGTTTGTTGGACCAGTTCAATAATCGGATCACCCTCCGCGACCTGCGGCTCGTTGAGCGCTACGTCAAAGCGGAAATCGTTCTTTTGGTCCGGTTCCATTTGCGGGGGCCCGACAAGGAGTACATCGCCCACCTCCAGCGGGAACAGCCGATCGGCAACCAGAAGGTTGGGAAGGGAGAGAGCCTGGATGGCAGCAAGGGAGAAACCTTCCCATGGAAGGCGACAGTCGGCTCCCCGTACGCATGGCCCGGCCCACCCTCGCAGGACTCAAATGTGGCTATTCCTTGGCTCGGCATCGCGGTTACTACGGCTGCGATAAGTGGGTCCAGCCCTGTGGGCTCCATTCGGCCAATCTAACCGTTACAATGAGAATGACCCACTTCCAAACGCTTGTTGGATCTTGCGTTGTGGCCCCTCAAAGGCTATCCTCCTTGGCTCTCGCCCTTGGCAATTCCGCCAGGGTGCGGCTAACTCACACCCCGCGGCGCCCCGCGCGGCTGGTAAAGGACGGCAAACCTCCGCATGCTCGACCAACTCAACCCTTCCACTGATCAGTTCGCCTCTACCACCGGTCTCCGAGTTCGCCAGGATCTCTACGACGAAGACTATTCCGACGCAGACTACGAGCAGATGCTCTCGATGTACGAGGGCACCATGTCGCAGATCGTCGAAGGCGAGATAGTCAAATCCAAGGTTCTCCGCGTCACCGACAACGCCGTCATCCTCGATGTCGGGTTCAAGTCGGAGGGCTCGGTTCCACTGGACGAGTTCAAGGACCCGCACTCCCTCAAGGAAGGGGACGAGGTCGAGGTTTTCCTCGAACATCTGGAGGACCAGGAAGGCGCCGTTGTCCTGTCCAAGAAGAAGGCCGACTTCATGCGGGTCTGGGAGAAGATCCGCGTGGCACATGAGAGCGATCAGCCGGTGGAAGGCACCCTGGTCAAGAAGATCAAGGGCGGAGTGGTGGTGAACTTGATGGGGGTGGATGCGTTCCTGCCGGGCAGCCAGATCGCGCTCCGGCGGGTGCCCAACATCGACGAGCTGCTGGGCCAGACCTACGAGTTCAAGATCATCAAGCTCAACAAGCGGCGCCGCAACATCGTGGTCAGCCGCCGGGTCATCCTGGAGAACGAGCGGGCCCACAAGCGCGAGCACCTGATGAAGGAGCTCGCGGTGGGCCAGGTGCGGAAGGGCGTGGTCAAGAACATCACCGACTTCGGCGCCTTCATCGACCTGGGCGGCGTCGACGGCCTGCTCCACATCACCGACATGTCCTACGGCCGCGTGTCGCACCCGACCGAGATGGTGACGATCGGCAAGGAAGTCGAGGTCAAGATCCTCGACATCGACTGGCAGCGCGAGCGCATCAGCCTCGGCATGAAGCAGCTCCAGTCCTACCCCTGGCAAAACGTGGCCGCGAAGTACCCGGTGGGCACCCGGGTCCAGGGCAAGGTGGTCTCGATCACCAACTACGGCGCCTTTGTCGAAATCGAGCCAGGCATCGAGGGCCTGGTCCACATCTCCGAGATGAGCTGGACCCGCAACGTGCGCCACCCGTCCAAGATCGTGAGCATTGGCGAGACCATCGAGGCCGTGGTGCTCAAGGTGGACGAAGCCGAGGAGAAGATCTCGCTCGGCATGAAGCAGACCGAGCAGGATCCCTGGATGGTGCTGCCGCTCAAGTATCCGGTGGGCACCCGGATCAACGGCAAGGTGCGGAACCTCACCAGCTTCGGCGCGTTCGTCGAGATCGAGCCGGGCATCGACGGGTTGATCCACATCTCCGACATGTCGTGGACCAAGCGGGTGCAGCACCCGTCCGAGGTGGTCAAGAAGGGCGACGCGGTCGATGTGGTCATCCTCAACATCGACGGCGAGAACAAGCGGATCTCCCTCGGCCTCAAGCAGGCGGAAGAGGACCCCTGGCTCAAGATCGGCGAGACCTATCCCATCGGGATGGAGCTCCGCGGCCGTGCGGTGCGGCTGATGGACAAGGGTGTGGTGGTCGACCTGGGAAACGACATCGAGGGTTTCGTGCCCATGTCGCAGTTGGGAGTGCCGAGCATCGAGCAGCCCGGCGAGGCGGTGAAGGAAGGTCAGGCGCTCGATCTCAAGGTGCTGGAGGTTGACCCCATTCACCATCGCATCGTGCTGGCTGTCATCGGGTATCCCGATGAGCCGATCATTCCCCCCGTGAAGCCGGCGTTCGAGGAAACCACCGCCAGCGAGTAGTCGCCGAAGTACGCGACCCAGCGCCGCCGACGATCGGAGCTCCTCCGGCCGTCGGCGGCGTTTCTCGTTGGCCCTCCCGGGTCTCTCTTGCGCCCAAGTTGCATTCTGCGAATGAATGGCCGGCGCCTACGAACGTAACCGGCACATTGGCATACACTTGGGATCAGGTTGGGGGGCGGTACGGATATTGTTTGGATTCCGCCCGTCACGCCGCCCCGAGGATTATTCTTGCCACTGTCGCAGTGCCGCGCGCGGAATACGCTCATCAACGGCTTCACGGTGGTGGAGCTGCTGGCCGTCGTGTCCATCATCGGGGCCTTGACCGCTCTGGGCGTGCCCAAAATCCAGCAGACGGTCGAGAAGGCCCGGGTGGCGCAGGCCATCGGCGACATCCACACGATATCGGTGAACCTCGCCACCCAGGATACCTTGCCCGACCAGCTGAGCTTCTTTGGGCCCGTACCCATCGATCCCTGGGGTAACCCGTATCTCTACAACAAGTTCCCCCCCAGGAAGAAGGTTCCAAAAGGCGCCCGGAGAGATCGCTTCCTGGTTCCGATCAATACCCAGTACGATTTGTACAGCCTGGGGAAGGACGGGAAGAGCTCTCCCCCGCTCACGGCCAAAGCAAGCCAGGACGACGTCATCCGGGCCAATGACGGTGGCTTCATCGGCTTGGCCTCGGCCTACTGACCCGTCCTATGACCTCGCTGCGGGCGTACTTGCAAACGAAGGTGGCCCGGCGGGTCTTCGGCCTGTTTCTGGTCTGCGCGGTAGTACCGACGGTCACCCTGATTGCGGCAGGCTACTGGCTCGTGGCCCGGGAGCTTCGCTCTCAAGCCGCGTGGCAGCTGGCTCAGGCGGGCAAGATCTCGGGCGCCTTGCTCCTGGCCCGCATTCACGCCGCTGCCGGCGATCTGGCCGAGGTGCAGCAGAGCATTCTGAAGCAGCGTGCGCACCCCACTCCGGGCGACCGGCTGCGCAGTCTGGTACTCGTGCGCAATGGGTCGCCGCCTTCGACGCTGTTCGGCTCCCCGGTTCTGAAATTGCCGGCGATCAGTCCGGTTGTCGAAACGCATCTCGCGTCAGGGCGCCCGGCTCTCCTGGTGGGACCCGGAGCGAAGCCTGGCGTCTTTCTGGTACGCTCCCTCCCCCATTCGGCCCAGCTTTGGGGCGAGATAGCTCCGTCCTACTTGTGGGGTGACGGGGAGAATGAATCGGTAGCGCCCGCCGGCGTGGATATCTGTGTTCATGCGACCTCGCCTCCGGCGCCACTGTATTGCTCAACCGGCCGGCCGTTGCAGGCGTCGGGCAATCTGGCAACCGGCACCTCCTCGGTCTTCCTGGGCTACGAGTTCTCGGCCCCTTCCTGGAAGGTGGTGTTGCAGCAGCCGCTGATCTCGGCTTCGGCGATGGCAGAATTCGGCCACACGGTGGTCCTGACCGGGATCCTGGGACTCTCTCTGGTTGTCCTCGCCAGCAGCGTGCTGCTCCGGCAAAGCCTCGATCCCGTGGTGCGTTTGCAGGAAGGGACCCGGCGCCTGGCGGCAGGAAACTTCAGCTCACCGGTGCAGGTCACATCCGGGGACGAGTTTGAGGATCTGGCCGGGTCCTTCAACGCAATGGCGACCGACCTGCACCTGTCCATCGAGCGATTGAACGAGATGAGCTGGAGCACGCTCGAAGCCCTGGGGCGGACCATCGACGCCAACTCACCGTGGACGGCCGGGCACTCCGATCGGGTAACCCGTCTCAGCATGGCCATCGGGCGACAGTTGGGACTTGGCCCGGACGACCTCGACCGGCTGCACCGCGGCGGACTGCTCCATGACATCGGGAAAATCGGCATCTCCCCGGCAATTCTGGACAAGCCCGGACCGCTCACCCCCACGGAGATGGCCCTGGTGCGAGAGCACCCGGTGGTTGGCGCACGCATCCTGGAACCAATCCGCGCCTTCGCGGACGTCCTCGGCATCGTCCGCCATCATCATGAGCGCTTCAACGGGCATGGATATCCCGACGGGCTGGCGGGAGATCGGATCCCGAGGCTCGCGCGGGTGACCGCGGTGGCGGACGTGTACGATGCCCTGGTTTCAGATCGCCCGTATCGCGGCCGTTGGGAGGCAGATCGCGCCGTGCGCTACATTGCCCACTCGGGAAACATTCATTTCGATCCCGAGGTGGTGGCGGCATTTCTCGAGCTGGCCGGGTCGGCCGACTGGGCCGAAGCCACCAGGCACCCGATGATCCCCCGCCGCCAGCTCCTGGCGGACTCGGCATGATCACCTCGCGGAGCTGTGAATGAGCGAGCAACCGGACCGGTCTCCATTGCAGCCGGCGACTCCCGAATCGCCTGCACCCTTCCGGAAGCCGGTGCAGTCTTTCAGCGGGCTCGCTCGCAACCCCGAATTTCTCGAGACACTGGCGGCGGCGGTGAGTCGGGGGAGCGCCTCCGGCCAGCCGCTGAAACGGGAGCGCCGTCCGCGCCGGCCGTCGCTCCTCGCCCTGGCAGCCGTGGGGGCTCTGCTGCTCGTCCTCGCTCGGGAACATGGATGGTGGCCCTGGTCGGTAGAAGGCACCGTCCCCCAGGTGTTTCATGGAACCTGGGCCACCAGCGCGGAGCGCTATGCCGATCGTGGCTTCGTCATTACCGGCGATAGTCTTCAGCTGCTTACCGGCCCGGGCCGCGGCCTCACCTATCCCATTGTGGGCGTCAGGACAGATGCCGAACGGGATGCGACCCTGTACACCTTGTACTATCGGGACGGCGGTCTGGACATGTCGATGCGGCTGCACCTCGAACCGGACACCACGATTCACCTGGTGAGCCTTCCGCTGGTGGCCTGGACCAAGATTCCGTAACCTCGTAGTCGTTTATATTGTCGGGGCCATGCCGGACCCCCGAGCCCTTCTCAGCCAACTCCATCAGCGCCAGGCTCTCGCCGAACAGGGCGGCGGCGCGGACCGGATTGCCCAGCAGCACAAGAAGGGGAAGCTCACCGCCCGCGAGCGGCTCGACCTCCTGCTGGATGAGGGCAGCTTTGTCGAGCTCGACCGCTTCGTCACCCACCGCTCCAGCGACTTCGGGCTCGACCAGCAGGTGTACCCCGGCGACGGGGTCGTCACCGGCTCGGGCCGGATCGACGGCCGGCTGGTCTACGTCTTCTCCCAGGACTTTACGGTATTTGGCGGCTCGTTGTCCGAGGCGCACGCCGAGAAGATCTGCAAGGTCATGGACCTGGCGCTGCGGAATGGCGCCCCGGTCATCGGGCTCAACGATTCGGGTGGCGCCCGGATCCAGGAGGGCGTCGCCTCGCTGGGCGGGTACGCCGACATCTTCCTCCGCAACACCCTCGTGTCCGGCGTAATCCCCCAGATCTCGGCGGTTCTCGGTCCCTGTGCCGGCGGGGCGGTGTACAGCCCTGCCATCACCGATTTCATCTTCATGGTGCGCTCGGTGAGCTACATGTTCGTCACCGGGCCCAACGTGGTGAAGACCGTCACCCACGAAGAGGTGAGCTTCGACGAGCTGGGCGGCGCCGATACCCATGGCGGGACGTCAGGCGTGGCGCATTTCGTCCATGACTCGGAGCCCGAGACCATTCAGGCCATCCGCGAGCTGATCGGCTTCCTTCCCCTCAACAACCTGGACGAGCCGCCCCAGCGCCCCACCGGGGATCCAGTGGAGCGGCGGGACGAGGCGCTGCTGGAGCTGATACCAGACAGCGCCAGCAAGCCCTACGACATGCACGGCGTGATCGGCCGGGTGGTGGACGACGGGAACTTCCTCGAGGTGCAGAGCGACCACGCCGAGAACATCATCGTCGGGTTTGCCCGCCTGGGGGGAAGCCCGGTCGGCATCGTCGCCAACCAGCCCGCGGTCCTTGCGGGAGTGCTGGACATCAATGCGTCGATCAAGGCGGCGAGATTCATCCGCTTCTGCGACTGCTTCAACTTGCCGGTGGTGACCTTCGTGGACGTGCCCGGCTTTCTCCCGGGGGTAGCGCAGGAGCACGGGGGCATCATCAAGCACGGGGCCAAGCTGCTCTACGCCTACTGTGAGGCCACGGTGCCCAAGCTCACCGTCATCACCCGGAAGGCGTACGGCGGGGCGTACGACGTCATGAGCTCCAAGCACATCCGGGGCGACCTGAACCTGGCCTGGCCCTCGGCCGAGATCGCGGTGATGGGACCCAAAGGCGCCGTCGAGATCCTGTTCAAGGACGAGATCGCCAAGGCGAAGGACCCGGCCGCCGCCACCGCGCGGCTGATCGACGAGTACACCGAGAAGTTCGCTCACCCCTACAGCGCCGCGGCGCGGGGCTACATCGACGATGTCATCGACCCCCGGGACACCCGGCCCCGGCTGGTCGAGGCCCTCCGCACTCTCAAGGGAAAGCGGGACAAGAACCCGCCCAAGAAGCACGGGAATATTCCGCTCTAGCTGAAAGAGCCGCGACTGGCGGCAACCAGCCTCCCGGTGCGCACCCCGCCACCCGAGACGTCCCCTACTAGCCAAGTGATGGACCCTCAGCCATTTTTGTCACACATGTTTCAGGCCTGTCTCACGTGCACATCCCACTAGCTGAGCCGGTGCTCCAATCTCGCCGCCGCGCCGCCGTTGCACTGGCCGCCGTAGCCGTGGCCTGGGCCGGTGGCCTGCAGGCCCAGGCGGCGGTGGACCCCAATGTGGCCCCCCGGGCCGCCGCTCTCGAGCGGTCGGGCGAGCGCCACATGGCCATCGGGCTCCTCGGCCGCTATCTCGCCACCGCGCCGGACGACGGGCGGGCCTGGTTCCAGCTCGGCCGATTCTACCTTCTCGACGCGCGTGACTGGCACCTTCAAGGCCATCGGGGCGATCCGGATGGCCTTCTCTATTTGGATTTCGCCGCTACGGCGTTCGATCAGGCGGTGCGGCTCTCCGTCGACTCCGGCGCCATCTTCCGGGGTCTGGCCGAGCTGGAGCGTCACGTCGTTACCATCGAGGATTCAGGCTGGCGGGTCGGCGGGGCGCTTCGGCCGGCCGGCGACGCTCCGGCCATGCCGTCCTTCATCCACGAGCTGGGCGCCAACCTCCTGAACTCGTGTCCCGCCGAGGGAGTGCTGCTGCTGGGGACCGATCTCGAGGCCCTCTCGGTGTGGTACGATAATCTGGACCTTCTGGCCCGCAGGATTCTGCCGATCCGCCCCGATCGCTACGCGACCGATTCGGTCTACCGCCATCGGATGGCGGAGGCCATGGGCGTCGATCCGAGCCTGCCCATCCGGACTGCTCTGGCCGGCGTAGCCGAGCGGCGCGCGATATGCCTTTCGCCCACGGCCGACACTGCGGCCGCGCCCCCGATGAGCTGGACCCCGTCCCGCCTGGCCCGGGTCAGCCGTCCGGTCGAGCCCGGCCCAGAGGCGCTGTCGGTTACCGAGCTCCTGAGCGCCATGCGCCAGGGTGGCTCGGTGTGGGTGGGCGACGTGCGTGGCGTCTACGCCGGCGCGGCCCGCTACAATGCCCTCCTCTGCAGCAGCTTCCTCCTCGTGTTCGGAGACGCGCCCCCGCCGGCCTGTCGGCCGTGATCGGAGGGAACGAGGGAACGATGGAACGATGGGCGTAGAAATCGGCGAGCCGCTTCGTTCCCTTATTCCCAGGTTCCGTTCCCTCGTCCCGCCGTTCCCTCGTCCCGCCGTATGAAGCGGGTCCTCATCGCCAACCGCGGCGAAATCGCTCTCCGCATCATCCGCGCATGCCACGAGGAAGGGCTCGAGGCAATTGCGGTGTATTCCGCGGCGGACCGCGGCAGTGCCCACGTTCGCGCCGCCGATCGTGCGATCGCCATTGGCCCAGCCGCGCCAGCCGAGAGCTACCTCTCCATCGAGCGGCTGATCGAGGCCGCGCGTGAAGCGGGTGCGCAGGCCGTGCACCCCGGCTATGGCTTCCTCGCCGAGCGGGCGGCGTTTGCAGAGGCGGTAACGGCGGCCGGATTGACGTGGATCGGCCCGCCCGCGGCCGCCATCCGGGCCATGGGAGACAAGACGGAAGCCCGCCGGAGAATGCGGGACGCGGGCGTGCCCGTCGTTCCTGGCGATATCACACCCGTGGGGGACCGGCCGGCAGCCGTGGCAGCCGCGAAAAAGATCGGCTACCCGGTCATGGTGAAGGCCGTAGCCGGCGGTGGGGGGAAGGGGATGCGGGTAGTGCGGGATGCGACCGGCCTGGCCGCCGCCCTCGAGACCGCGGCGTCGGAGGCGCTCAAGGCATTCGGCGACGCCGGTGTCTACCTCGAGAAGTTCATCGAGCGGCCCCGCCACATCGAAATCCAGATTCTGGCGGACGACGAGCGCGTCCTGCATCTGGGCGAGCGGGAATGCTCGATCCAGCGGCGCCACCAGAAGCTGGTCGAGGAGGCCCCCTCGCTCGCGCTCACCGCCGACCTGCGTGAACGGATGGGTGCGGCGGCCGTGGCCGCCGCGCGGGCGGTCGGGTACCGCGGTGCGGGTACCTGCGAGTTTCTGCTGACCGGCGACAACAGCTTCTACTTCCTGGAGATGAACACCCGGATCCAGGTAGAGCATCCCGTTACCGAGCTGGTGTACGGGGTGGACCTGGTGCGGGAGCAGCTGAGAATTGCCGCGGGAAAGCCGATGCGGATCCCTAGCGGATCGCTCGCGCCGCGGGGCTGGGCCATCGAGTGCCGGATCACCAGCGAGGACCCGGCGAGCGGCTTCCTGCCTGCCACCGGGCGGATCGAGTATCTCCGGATACCCGGTGGCCCCGGCGTGAGATGGGACGGTGGGGTGGAGGTAGGTGACGAGATCACGCTCTATTACGACTCCCTCCTGGCCAAGCTGATCGTCTGGGGGCCGGATCGGGCTCAGGCGATCGGGCGGATGAGGCAGGCGCTCGACGAGCTGGTGGTTTCTGGGGTCGCCACCAATCAAGCGTTTCATCGCCGTCTTATGGCCGACCCGGAATTCCAGCGGGGCGACATCGATATTCAGTTCCTGGACCGGCGCGGCGATCTACTCGCCCCGCCGAGCTCACCTGCCCGGCGGCTCGACCTGGCCGTGGCGGCTGCGCTGGCCGAGGACCAGGCCCGCCAATCGCAGCGCTCGGCCGCCATACCGACTGGTGCTGCAGGGAGCGACTGGGCCCGCCAGGCGCGGCGTGAAGGGCTCAGGTGACCGAAGTCCGCATCCTCCGTCTGGCCGCGGGCGGTGACGGTGTAGGCAAGCTGCCGGATGGGAAAACGGTCTTCGTGCCCCGCACGGCCCCGGGCGACCTCGTGGAGCTCAAGACCCTGCGCGATCACAAACGCTTTGCCCGCGCCCGGCCGGGGCGGCTGCTGGAGCCCTCGCCCGATCGGGTCGATCCGCGTTGCCCCCACTACGTGCGCGACGACTGCGGGGGGTGCCAGGTTCAGCACATCGGCTACGAGACCCAGCTGGTCATCCGCCGCTCCCTGGTGGGCGACGCCGTGCGCCGGCTGGGGAAGCGGAGGGTGGACGACCCGTCCATCGTCCCGGCGGGGCGGATCTACGACTACCGCACCAAGCTGACGCTGCATGTGGCCGAGGGAGGGCGGCGCATCGGACTCCACCCCTACCAGCGTCCGGACGAGGTGTTCGATCTCGAGCGGTGTCACATCACCGTCCCCCAGTTGATGTCGCTGTGGCAGACGGTGCGAGCGCTCCGATCGCTGCTGCCACCCCGGCTGCTTCAGATCGTGCTCCGGCTCGACCGGAGCGGCGGCCGCCACCTGGTGCTGCGGGTGGATGAGGGCGAGGTCTGGTCCGGCTTCGAGCGGTTGGGGAAGGAGCTGGAGCGTCGCCAGACACCGGCGACGATCTGGTATCAACCCAAAGGCGGCGCAGCGCGGGCCGTGGCGGGCGCGGGCGAAGCCTTTCCGGCCACGGTGTTCGAGCAGGTTCACCCGGAGATGGGCGACAAGGTCCGAACCTTTGCCCTGGAGGAGTTGGGCACTGTCTCAGGCCGCCGGGTGTGGGACCTCTATGCCGGCATCGGGGAGACCACGGTGCAGCTGATCGAGCGCGGCGCTACCGTCGAGAGCGTCGAGCTGGACCGCCGCGCCGTGGCCGAGGCAGAAGCGCGAGGACCGGCGGCCCGCCGGCACGTCGGCCGGGTGGAGGATCTGTTGAAGGAGCTGCGGGCGCCGGACCTGGTGGTCGCCAATCCTCCCCGCACCGGGATGGACGAGCGCGTGGCAGCCGAGCTCAATCGGCTGGCTCCGGAGCGATTGGTCTATATCTCCTGCGACCCCGCCACTCTCGCCCGCGACCTCCAGCGGCTGGAGCGCTTTACGATCTCCAAGCTTCACGCGTTCGATCTCTTTCCCCAGACCACCCACGTCGAGACGGTTGCCGTGCTGGAGCCGGTGTGAAATACGCTGTCCTGCTGGACGGCCAGGTGATCGAGGTCGAGGTGGACGGCGACCGGGTGACGGTTGCGGGGGAGACCTACCGGGCCAGTTTAGGCACCATTTCCGGCACGCCGCTGCGGCAGCTGTTGCTGGATGGCCGGCCCACCACGCTTTCGGTCGAATCCCTGGGCCGGGGACGCTGGGCGCTGGCCCCCGGAGGTGAGCGGTGGGAGGTGGAAGTGCTGGACGAGCGCACCCGCCACATCCGGAGCCTGACCAACGGAGCCAACCGGCCGCCGGCCAGCGTCGTCCTGAAGGCGCCCATGCCGGGGCTGGTGCTCCGGATCCAGGTGGAGGCGGGCGAGAAGGTGGAAGCCGGCGCCGGACTGGTGGTCCTGGAAGCGATGAAGATGGAGAACGAGCTCAAGGCAGGGGCGTCCGGCGTTGTCAAGGCGGTGCTGGTCAACCCGGGGCAGGCGGTGGAGAAAGGCCAGGTACTGCTGGAGTACGAAAGTGCGAAGTGAGAACCCTCCCGCCTTGACCCAAAAGCCCTCGACCCCCTATCTTGTGAGTCTGTCTCAATTTGACTCGGTCTAAAGCCCAAGGCAGCAACGCACATGAAGACCTTTACCGCTACGCCGGCCGACATCAGTCACGACTGGCACGTCGTAGACGCCGAGGGGGTACCTCTGGGCCGTCTGGCGAGCGTGGTGGCGCAGCTCATCCGCGGCAAGCACAAGCCGACCTACACGCCTCATATGGATGGGGGCGACTTCGTGGTGGTGATCAACGCCTCGAAGGTCAAGCTGACGGGCCGCAAGCTCACCAACAAGGTGTACTTCGCCCATACCGGCTACATGGGACATGAGCGCTTCACCCAGGCGCGCGATCTGCTGGCCAAGCACCCGGACCGTGTCATCGAAAAGGCCGTGTTCGGCATGCTGCCCAAGACCTCGCTGGCCAAGCAGAAGATGCGGGGCAAGCTCAAGGTCTACGCCGGGGCCGATCACCCCCACGCGGCGCAGCAGCCCAAGCCGTTCTCCGTCACCCCGTCGAAGGCGAGCGCATGACCGCAGCAGTACCTCAGTTTCGGTGGCAGGCCGTAGGGCGGCGCAAGACCAGCGTCGCGCGCGTGTACCTCACCCCGGGCACCGGGAAGTGGGACATCAACGGACGCACCCTCGGTGATTATTTCCCGAGGCCCTCCCTGGTGCAGCACATTCAACAGTCCTTCACTGCCACCGACACGCTGGGCGCCTTCGACGTCAAGGCCCACGTCAACGGGGGTGGCCAGGCGGGCCAGGCGGGAGCGCTGCGCCACGCCATTGCCCGGGCACTGGTGGAGGCCGATGGCCAGCACCGGACCAAGCTCCGGACCGCCGGTTTGCTCACGCGCGACCCCCGAGCGGTCGAGCGGAAGAAGCCGGGACGCCCGGGCGCCCGCAAGCGGTTCCAGTTTTCGAAGCGGTAAGCGGAACGCGGGAACGCTGGAACGAGGGAAGGTCCGTAACGATTGCATCGTTCCCTCGTTCCCGCCCTTCCCTCGTACCGCTCCGCCACCTCGCA
>DASVGF010000153.1:0-4410 GCA_036379675.1 Gemmatimonadales bacterium
AAATAGGTAAGCGGTGAGCGGTAAGCGGTGAGCGGGGTTGTCACCCCGAGGAGTGGTCACGACGAGGGGGCCATAGCTCTATTCAGCCACGGCCCCCTCGCTCCGCTCGGGGTGACAGCCGGCTCACCGCTTACCGCTTACCGCTCCCCGCTAACCCCCAGCGCCTCGAGATACCCCGTCCCCAGGGCCATGCGGTCGTACAGGATCCCCAGCGTCTCGGGCGACCCGGCCAGGAACCGGCAGCGCGGCTCCCCTCGCGACCGGCACTCCACCTCCATCACCGCCACCAGCCCCTGCGACACCCGGCCCAGGAAGTCGGCCAGCAGCCCGCAGCTCAGGTGACACGACGGGTACTCGCCCTGCCGCTCGTCCATCGCCTCGGCCCACTCCTCCGAGTCCAGCGCCATGACGGCGGAGCCGAGCGGGGTGGCCTGGAGCCGGCCCCAGCCCTGCTCGCTGAAGAACTCGCCCAGCACCTCGCCCAGAAACTGCACGTCGAGCTCCGACGGCTGGTCGAGCTGGTGGTTCTCCTTGAGCCACTCGGCGAACGCGTTGTACAGCTCCTCGCCGCCGGCGAACCCGGCTTCCTGGAGGTAGGCCGCGGCCTGGGCCCCGGTGTCGCGCTCGAGCGAGGCCCGGAGCTGGTGGATCGCGCGGCGGCCCAGCGTGAGGCCGGCGCGTTGCGAGCGGAGTTGCTGGGAGGTCATAGGAGACAGGTTGAGGTTGGCTGAATAGTAAAATGGTGTCACCCCTCGCGCAGCGAGGGGCCGAAGCATGGTGAAAGTGTCACCCCTCGCGCAGCGAGGGGGCCATAGCCTCGTATTTGATACAACGTTGCTGGTCCGGCGCGATGCTAACCAATGCCCCGGACCTATTTCGTCTACATCCTGGCCAGCGAGTCACGTGAGCTGTATGTGGGAGTCACGAATGATCTCTACCGAAGGCTATTCGAACACAAGACGAGTTGTGACCCAAAGAGCTACACCTCGAGGCATCGTACGTTCCGACTGGTGTACTGTGAAACAACGGGTGATGTAAATGCCGCCATCCGACGCGAGAAGCAGATCAAGCGATGGAAGCGCCAGAGAAGGCTGGAACTGATTGAGCAGATGAATCCTGACTGGAGAGACCTCGCTGAGATCGCTGATCCGAGGAGCTCCGCCCCCTCGCTGCGCGAGGGGTGACAACTTACCGCCTTACCGCCTTACCGCCTTACCGCCTCCCAACCCGCCTCAGAAGTTCAGCCTCGTCGATCACCTCCACCCCCAGCTCCTTCGCCTTCTCCAGCTTGCTTCCCGCCTCCTCGCCCGCCACCAGCGCCGTCGTCTTCCTGCTGATGCTCCCGGCCACCCGTCCGCCGGCCTCCTCGATCAGCGACGAAGCCTCGGACCGGGACAGCGTCGGCAGCGTCCCCGTGATCACGTAGGTCTGTCCCTCGAGCCGGCCGCCTCCCGCCGGGGCCTTGGGCTCCTTCAGTGTCAGCCCCGCCTGGTCCAGCCGCTCCACCAGCAGCCGGTTCCGCTCCTCGGCAAAGAACCCGGTGATCGCCTCCGCGATCGTGGGCCCGATGCCCTGCACGCCGGCAATGCCGTCCTCCGCCGCCTTCATCAGCCTGGTCATGGTGCCGAACTTCCGGGCCAGCAGCACCGCGACCGTCTGGCCCACGTGGCGGATGCCGAGCCCGAAGAGCAGCGCGGAGAGCGGCCGCTCCTTCGAGGCCTGAATCGCGGCCACCAGCTGCTCCGCCGACCGGGTCGCGAAGCCTTCCAGCTCGATCACCTGGTCGGGGGTCAGGTCGTACAGGTCGGCCACGTTCTCGATCAGCCCGTTGTCGCGGAGCTGGCGCACCCGCTCGTAGCCCAGCCCCCGGATGTCCATCGCGTCGCGCGAGGCGAAGTGCACGATGCTCTCCAGGATCCGGCCGGGGCAGGAGACGTTGGGGCAGTACCGCATCGCCTCGCCCTCGGGGCGCTCCACCGGCGTGTCGCAGCGGGGGCACTTGTCCGGCATCCGGAACTCGGGCCCGCGCTCGACATTCGGATCGATGATGGGCCGCACGATCTGGGGGATCACCTCGCCGGCCCGGATGATCTCGACCCGGTCGCCCTCCCGGATGTCCTTGGTGGCGATCAGCTCCTCGTTGTGCAGCGTCGCACTGGTCACCGTCACCCCGCTCACCTGCACCGGCTCCAGCTCGGCGTAGGGGTTGAGCGCGCCGGTGCGGCCCACGTTGACCCGGATCCTGAGCAGCCGGGTCTCCGCGACTTCGGGCGCGAACTTCCGGGCGATGGCCCAGCGCGGCTCCCGCCCGCCGATCACGCCCAGCTCGGTGTGGAGCGCCAGGCTGTCCACCTTGACTACCACGCCGTCGGCCTGGAAATCGAGCTTGGGGATGAGCGACTCGTAGCTCTGGATCTGGGCCTGCACGTCTTCGAGGGTAGCGAAGCGCTGCCGGTTGGGCTCGATCTTGAATCCCCACTGCTCCAGCAGATCGAGTTCCTCCCAGTGGGTGGTGGCGGGAAGTTTTCCCTCGATGGGTTCGACTGCGAAGACGAACATCCGGAGCCGCCGCTTCTTGGTGAGCGCGGGGTCCAGCTGGCGGAGCCCCCCGGCGGCCGAGTTGCGCGGGTTGGCGAACGGCGCCTCGCCTTCTTTCTCCCGCTCCTTGTTGATGCGGGTGAAGCTGGCGTAGGGCATGTACACCTCGCCCCGCACTTCCATCAGGCGGGGATAGCCGTCGCCCTTGAGCTTGAGCGGGATGTCGGGAATGATCTTGAGGTTGTGGGTGATATCTTCGCCGATGGTGCCGTTGCCGCGGGTGGCGCCCATCACCAGGCGGCCGTCCTGGTAGGTCAGGCTCACGGCGGCGCCGTCGATCTTGATCTCGGTGGTGTAGCCGGCGGTCTTTACCTCCGACGCGAGCCGGGCATTCCGCTCTTCCCACTCGGCCAGCTCCTCGGCGGTGAACGCGTTGGCCAGGGAGAGCATGGGCCGCTTGTGGGTGACTTTGGCGAGCGATGTGGCCGCGGTGCCGCCGACCCGCTGGGTGGGGCTGTCGGGGCTCTGAAGATCCGGATGCGCGGCCTCGAGCGCCTGGAGCTCGCGGAAGAGCCGGTCGTACTCCGCGTCCGAGATCTCGGGCGCGTCGTTGATGTAGTAGGCGTTATTGGCGCGCTCGATCTGCTCCCTGAGGCGCGCCACCTGCTCGGCCGGTGACATGGGACAGATAATAATTGAGGGCGGCGCATGTAGTCATTGCGAGGGCTCCACTCTCGTACTCCTCTCTGCTGGTCCTCGCTCTCTCGTGCGCGCCCGCGCTGCTGCCCGCTCAGAACGAGCCGGCTCGGCCTTAGTGTGCTTCCTTCAATGGATCTCACGCAGGAACGCGAGCAGTGCGGCGTTGAACTGAGTCGGTTCGTCGAAGTGCACTCCATGGCCTCCGCCCGGAATGACCACCTTGCGGGCATTCGGCATCCACTGCGCCAGCGAGTCGGCCACCATATGCCAATAAGGCTCCTCGGCGGCGCCGGAGATGAACAGCGTCGGGAAGCGCCATCGTCTCATCTCGGCGAATCGAGCCGGCGGAAACGCTCCCGAGGATGGATGATCCTCCAGGAGGTCCCGGCCGGAATAGCCGGCGAGGATGGAGTCCAGCCTCGCCTGCATCGCCGGAGTCCGGTGGGGCCCGGGCTGGAAGTGGGGCAACGTCATGGCGAAGCGGAAGAGCGAGTCGACGCCATGCTGCCGCGCGAAAGTCTTGAGGAACTCGAACCCCGGTCCGCCAGAGGGAATGGGAAATCCCTCGGGCGGGTCTCCTCCGTACAGCACCAGGCCTTTCACCCGCTCCGGCATCGCAGCGGCAAAGCGGCTGGCGATGTCGGCCCCCGCCGAATGGCCGACCAGCACCGCCGACCGGATCTCCAGGCTGTCCAGGAGCGCGCGGAGGTCTCCCGGGTCGGCCGACGGATCCGCGAAGCCGGTGGACTTGCCATAGCCTCGCCGGTCGTAGGCCACCACCTGGAAGCGCGGAGCCAGCTCGGCAATCTGATCGTCCCATTCGCGCAGGCTGAGCGCCCAGCCATGGATCAGCACCACCGCGGGGCCTCTCCCCTCGACTGTGTAGTTGATGCGGGCATCGCCCACATCGAGCGTGCGGCTGGACCGGGCGCTCGACGCGCACGCGAGGCCGAAGCTGCACCACGCCGTTGTCACCGCCGCCAGCTTGCGCATAAAGGCATTCCTCGGTTGAGGCCGGCGGCTGGGATGCGAGCAGACATGCGAAGATGCACCTCGGTGCTCCGGCCGTCGAGTGCTGAGGCAAGGGCCGTGCTTGCCTCCAGTTGTAGGACCGTGTAGCGTGATCGCTTCCCCGTAGGCGATGCCAGGCGGCGGAACCAACAACCGGGAGGC
>DASVGF010000154.1:0-13921 GCA_036379675.1 Gemmatimonadales bacterium
CGTCCACCAGGCTGGGGATCGCGCGGCGGAGGATCTGATAGCCTGCGCGCCCGACCAGGACGGCGACGATGATGGCGAGCACGGGATCGGCCCAAGCCAGGCCGGCACGGGCCAGGGCCAGGCCGGTGAGCACGCCGAGAGTGATGAAAACGTCGGTTCGGGTATGAAGCGCATCCGCGAGGAGGAGGTCGCTGTTGAGGCGACGGCCCGCGCGGGTCTCGAACCAGACCACCCAGATGTTCACCGCCAGGCTGAACACCAGGAGCGCGAGGGCCGTGTTGGACACATTTACCAACGGTACCCCGGTGACGAGCCGGCCGATGGCCCCCCGGACCAGCTCAAAGATCGACAGAGCCAGGAGGAGGGCGATGAGCAGGGCCCCGAGCGTCTCGAACTTGGCGTGCCCATAGGGATGATCCTCGTCGGGCGCTTTCGACGCGACCCGCACGACGAATAAGGCGAACAGGTTGTTGACCGCGTCCACCGACGACTGGAGCGCGTCACCGAATACTGCCAGGGAGTTGGTGTCGAACCCGACTGCGAACTTTACCGTGACGACGACGATGTTGGCGAGAAGGATCCCGCCGAGGACCCGGCGCACCCCCGACGATTTCTCCCGAGAGTCCGTAACGCTGGGCATAGTGGAAGTTGGTAGTTGCCCGCCGGAGAGTCAACGATTTTTCAGGACCGCCCCCTTCAAATACCCCGTTTCTGGAATCGTCAGCACCTCCGGATGGTCCTCCGGCTGACCGAGCACGCGCTCCAGGGTGATCGGGCGGCCGCTGTCGCCGGCAGCCTCGGCCAGCATTCCCAGGAACTGGGGGAGTCGGACATGAAACGAGCAGGAGGCGGTCATGAGCGTGCCGCCCGGAGCCAGGAGACGCATCGCGCGCAGGTTGATCTCGCGGTACCCGCGAAGCGCGGATGCGACGGATGACCGGGACTTCGCGAATGCCGGGGGATCCAGCACGACGAGGTCGAAGCGCTCGCGGGCGCGCTCGAAGCCCCGTAAGGCCTCGAAGGCATCAGCCTCACGCCACTCGATATTCGCCCGCCCATTCAGGGCGGCGTTGGCCGCCCCGCGGTCGAGTGCTTCCCGGCTCGTGTCCAACGCCAGCACACTCCCGGCAGTGCCCGCCATGTGGATGGCAAACGAGCCGTGGTACGCAAAGCAATCCAGCCCCCGGCCGCCAGGAGGCATCAGGTTCCCGCTGAGGAGCCGGTTGGCCCGCTGGTCCAGGAAGGCCCCGGTCTTCTGCCCCTCCCAGGGCGCCGCCAAATACCACACTCCTCCTTCCCGCACCGGTATCTCGCCGGGTACTGAGCCGTGGGCCTCGCGCGAGGCGAGCGGAAGATTCTCTCGCCGCCGAACGGGAGCGTCGTTCCTGAGCAGAATGCCCGCCGGCTCGAACACCTCGATGAGCGCAGGGACGATCTGCTCGCGCATCGTGTCGAGGCCGGCCGACAGAAGCTGCACCACCAGCCACCGGTCGTAGCGGTCCACCACCAGGGAAGGCAGTCCGTCGCCTTCGCCGTGCACCAGCCGGTAGGCCGTGGCGTCGATTCCTGCCCGGCGCCCCGCGGCGGCGCGGAGCTGCTCGCCCCACCAGGCGCCATCGACGATCCGATCGGTACGCTCCAGCAACCGGAGCCGGATCTCGGATCGCGGTGAATAGAGTGCCTGACCCAGGAAGCGGCCGCGGGGGTCCTGCACCCGCACCAGGCCGGCACTGTCCGGGCCGCCGGTCACTTCACTTCGAAAGATCCAGGGATGTCCTCGCACCCAGCGCTCGGTCCCCCGGGACGTGACTCGG
Organism: Gemmatimonadales bacterium; assembly: GCA_036379675.1. Taxonomy (GTDB): domain Bacteria; phylum Gemmatimonadota; class Gemmatimonadetes; order Gemmatimonadales; family GWC2-71-9; genus CAVVWJ01. The sequence continues at coordinate 1,815 of DASVGF010000154.1, forward strand.
ACTGATGTCACGCCCTGTCCGGCCGAAGCACCGTGGCCCCGCGAAGGTAGCAATGCTTGATTTCCGCGCGACTGCGAGAGGTGTAGGCGTGCACTAGTAACCGGATGCACAGGGGAAGAGATCCCGGTACCGGAATCTCCCGGGCATGCAGCAGCGCCACGATGTTCCATCCGAAGTCTTCCGCGGCGCGAGCCGGGAAGGCGGCATCGAGGTCGTTGGTGACGGTGAACAGCGCGCTGACGATATCATCCGGCTGAAGCTCGTTGGCCTCGATGAGCGCCCGCAGCAGCTCGTCGGTGGCCGACAGAATCTCGGTCGCGTCGTTCCGGGCCACGGTGGTGGCGCCGCGGATGCCATGCAGTCGTGCTGGGAGGGTCATGGCAGATAATGTAGCTCCAGTCGTGCGGCTCATGCTGGTCACCGACGACCGGCTCGTCCGGGGGCGCGATCTCGTCGCGCTCGCGCTGGCCGGGGAGCGGGGCGGGGTGAGCTCACTGCAGCTGCGCCTCAAGCGGGCGACCCCGCGCGAGCTCGCCGAGCTGGTGCGTGCCCTGGTCCAGGCGCTCCGCATTCCGGTGGTGGTGAACGACCGCCCCGACGTCGCTATCGCCGCGGGTGCGGCCGGGGTTCACCTCGGGCCGGACGATTTGCCGGTGCGGCTCGCCCGGCAGATCGCACCCGCCGGGTTTCTGATCGGAGCGTCAGTCGGGACCGAGGCGGAAGCCCATTCGGCGGTGGCAGCGGATTACTGGGGAATCGGACCCTGGCGCGCCACGGCAACCAAGGATGACGCAGGAACGGGGCTTGGCCCCCCGGGATTCAGCCGCCTCTGCCGGCTGGCCGGCCCGCGGCCATGCGTCGCCATCGGTGGGGTACTGCCGGAGGACGTGTCCGCCGTCCTGTCTGCTGGCGGGCAGGGTGTGGCGGTGGTGTCTGGCATCCTCGGGGCGGAAGATGTCGAAGCGGCGGCGAGAAGCTATGCGCGGCAGCTTCCATAGCGGCCTACCGCCCCGCCGTCCCGCTGTCGCGGCGGATTCTCCGTATCGCCCTCAGATGCTCACTATACGTTCGGGAAAAGACGTGGCGACCGTCCTGGCCCGCCACGAAGTAGAGGTACTTGACCGAGGCCGGGTAAAGCGAGGCTTCGATGCTCCGCCGGCTGGGAGAATTCACCGGTCCCGGCGGCAGCCCCCGATTGATGTACGTGTTGTAGGGCGACTCGATCTGGTAATCCTTGTTGAACAGGCGTGACTTGCGTCTGCCCCGCTTCAGGAAGATGGCGTACTGCACCGTCGGGTCCGCCTGCAGCGGCATGCCGAGTCGAAGCCGGTTGTGGTACACCCCCGCAATCGTCTCCCGTTCCTCATCGACTCTCGCCTCACCCTCCACGATCGAAGCCAGCGTGACCAGGCCCAGCCGGGTCATCTTGAGCGAGTCGAGGCGGGCGTCCCACGCCGGGCGCCACTCCGCCTTGAATCCGTTGGCCATGATCCGGGCCAGGTCCCGCGCCGATATATCGGCCGGCAGGATGTAGGTCTCCGGCCGAAGAAAACCCTCGAAGGAGGGCACCCGCATCCCGAGAATGGCGCTGGCGGCCTGGCTGTCGCGGGCGGCAACGACGAACGAGTCCTCCGGTATGCCCAGGCGCTGGGCAGCGAGCTCGGCCACCTCCGGTATGGGAAGCCCCTCCGGCACGGTAAACCGCAACGCGGCCTTGTGGCCATGAGCCAGCATCGTGAGCGCCTTCCACGGCGTGGTGCCGGCCGGGAACTCGTACATGCCTGCGTGGACCGAGCGCTCGATCCGGCGCGCCCGGGCCAGCAACTTGAACCAGAACGGGCTCTCGATGACGCCGTGCGCGTGGAGACTGTCCGTCACCGCACCGAAGGAAGCGCCGGGAGGCAGGTTGACCCGCGCGGCCGTCTTGGAAGTGCCGCAGGCGGTCAGGGCGGCAAGGGCGGCAAGGGCGGTAAGGCGGGTGATCGTCACCGGCCTTTCTCTCCCCCGTCGCCGCTACCGGTTCCGCCGCTTTCGCCGGCATCCGCCTCGGCCGCCCTCTCCACCCGGTACTTCCGCGCGTTGAGAAAGTGCTGGAGCAGCACGGCCGCGGCGAGGGCGTCTACGTCGGACCGGCGCCCACGGGTGGAGCCTCCCTGCTCCCGGATGGCGCCCAGGGCGCGGGCCGTTGTCATGCGTTCGTCCCAGAACTCCAGGGGCAGGCCCGAGCGCCGCTCCAGCGTCGCGGCCATCTCCCGCGCGGCCAAGGCGCTTTCCTCCTCCTGACCCTCGGGGGAGAGCGGGAGGCCTACGACGAGGCCGACGGGATGGTGCAGGGCGGCAAGCTCGAGAAAGCGCGGGATGGGGACCCGTTTCCCTGCCCGGCGCTGCAGGGTCTCGAGCGGCGTAGCGAGGGTCTGGGATTCGTCGCTGAGGGCAAGGCCGATCCGGACTTCGCCCCAATCAACTCCGAGAATCCGGCCCGGATAAGGAAGCATTGACCTGTAAGGTAAGAAGTGAGAGGTGAGAAGTGAGAGGGCACGAGTAAGGGGGTTCCTTGGCCGGGATCCCCCTCTCACCTCTTACCCCTCACCTCTCACTCGTCTACTGGGCCATGGTGGCGAAGAACTCCTTGTTGTTCTTCGTCCGCTTCATCCGCTCGAGGAGAAACTCGAGCGCCTCGACGGGAGGCATATCCGCCAGGAAGTTGCGGAGCAGGTAGACGCGGTTGAGCTCATCCTTGTCCATCAGGAGCTCTTCCTTACGGGTGGAGGTGCGCTGGATATCGATGGCCGGGTAAATCCGGCGGTCGGCCAGCCGGCGGTCGAGCACGAGCTCGGAGTTGCCGGTCCCCTTGAACTCCTCGAAGATCACTTCGTCCATCCGGCTGCCGGTATCGATGAGCGCGGTGGCAATGATGCTGAGGCTGCCGCCCTTGTCGATGTTCCGGGCGGCGCCGAAGAAGCGCTTGGGCTTTTGCAGTGCATTGGCGTCCACGCCGCCCGACAGGATCTTGCCCGAGTGGGGCACCACCACGTTGTGGGCCCGGGCCAGACGGGTGATGGAATCGAGCAGGATGACGACATCGCGGCCATGCTCCACCAGGCGCTTCGACTTCTCGATGACCATGTCGGCCACCTGAACGTGGCGGTCGGCCGGCTCGTCGAAGGTGGAGGAGATGACCTCCGCCTTGACGTTTTCTTCCATATCGGTCACTTCCTCGGGCCGCTCGTCGATCAACAACACGATGAGCACGATTTCCGGGTGATTCTCGCTGATGGCGTTGGCCAGCTTCTGCATCAGGATCGTCTTGCCGGCCTTGGGCGGGGCCACGATCAGCGCCCGCTGGCCCTTGCCCAGCGGGGAGAGGAGGTCCACCACCCGCATCGACAGGTCGCCATTCTTGCGCTCCAGCCGGATGCGGGAGTCGGGGTATCGCGGCCGCAGATTGTCGAACGCAATCCGGTGCTTGGTCTTTTCCGGCTCCTCGAAGTTGACCTGCTCCACCTTGAGCAGGGCGAGATACCGTTCCCCCTCCTTCGGAGGACGGACCTGACCCATGACCGTGTCGCCGGTGCGCAGATCGAATCGCTTGATCTGGCTGGGTGACACGTAGATGTCGTCGGGCCCGTAGAGGTAGTTCCAATCCTGGCTGCGCAGGAAGCCGTAGCCCTCCGGCAGAATCTCCAGCACCCCCTCGCCCCGGATGACAGTGTCGGAGTCGAGCAGCGACTGCTCGATGCGGAAGATCAGGTCCTGCTTCCGGAGCCCCGAGTAATTGGTGATGTTCAATTGCTCGGCCAAGGTGTGAAGCTCAGCGACCGATTTCTGCTTTAGCTCAGCGATATCCACGGGGAGAACTCCAGGGCGGACGGGCCCGGCCGGGTATCGGACGGGAGCAGGGTGTTGTAAGGGTGCAAGATCGAGCGAGGTTGGACGGTGTATGTGGTGGCGCTGGGCGCCGGGGCTGCGAGTCGGTATGGTTCGGGGAGTGTCCGGTTCAAAACAAGAAGCACTTGAAGCTAGACCCCGAGGGGGGCCGAGTCAAGGGGGTAAGTCTTTGCCACCACGGGAGCAGGAGCCATTCTCTATTGCAATCAGTCACGCCGGGCACAATGTTTCCAGCGCCAACGCAGCCATGCATTCTTGGAAGTGCCCTGACCGCCTCGTGACTTGCCGGGTTCACGCCCCATGACCGATGCAGAGCGGCTGAGCCAGCTCCGTCACGATCTTTCCAATCCCCTCTCCGCGTTGCTCGCCGAGACGCAACTCCTGCTGCTCAACGAAGCTCGGATGGATTCCGAGACCTTGACCGGACTCAAAGAGATCGAGGCGCTGGCCATCCGCATGCGCGCGATGCTGAGAGAGCTCTAGGCCCGGCCGCACCTCAAGCAGGGGAAGGATCAGGCCGAGATGGGCAGCTCGGCGGCGTCCGGAAAGGCACAGAGAAACGCTTCCACCACCTGAGGGTCCAGCTGGGTGCCCGCCACCCGTCGCAGCTCGCCCAGGGCTGCGTCCGCCGGCCGGGCATCGCGGTAGGGCCGGCGAGTGGTCATGGCGTCGAACGCATCGGCCACCGCCACGATGCGAGCCTCGATCGGGATGTTGTCGCCCCGCAGACCGTCGGGAAAGCCGCGGCCGTCCAGCCGCTCATGGTGCGAGCGCACGATGCGCAGGACGTCGGGGGATTCATGGGCCAGCGGGGAAAGCATCCGCTCCCCCAGGGCCGGATGCTCGGTGATCTGGCGGAACTCGTCGGCCGTCAGGGTGCCGGGCTTATGCAGCACCGCTTCCCTGGTCCCGATCTTTCCAATGTCATGGAGCTCGCCGCCCAGACGGATCCCATCCAGCCCGGCCCCATCGAAGCCCAGCCGCGCCGCAGTGGCCACCGCGTACTGGCTCACCCGAATGGAGTGGCCCCTCGTGTAGGCATCCTTGGCCTCGAGCGCCCGGGCCAGCATCTGGATTCCCTGGAGAAAGAGCTCCTGGATGCGCTGGGCCTGCTCCTGCACTTGCCGCTCGAGATGCTGCTGGTAGAAACGATTCTGCAGCACCAGGGCACGTTTCTCCAGCGCGCGAACCACCCGGGCCTGGAGCTCGCTCAACGAAATGGGCTTGAGGAGAAAGTCCGCCGCTCCCAGGTGAAGGCAATCCACGGCGGTGGTGGTCTCGCTGATCCCGCTCAGCATGATGACCGAGCTGTCCGGAAATCGCTGGCGAACCGCCTCGAGGAAGCCCATACCGTCCAGCTCGGGCATTCGCATGTCGGATATGATCAGAGGGGTGTCGCCGATATCGTCGAGCACCTTGAGTCCTTCTACCCCGCTGCCGGCCTCGAAACACGTGAAGCCCTGCGCGTTCAGCATGCGCGCGAGCGACCGGCGGACACTGGGCTCGTCATCGACGATAAGACAGTTGGCGGAGCCGGCCACGACCGGCCTCGCGTTTGCGAGTGCCATGCGGCTTTATACCATTCTGGTGGGATGATGGATGCCACGAACATCCAATCGGACCAACACTGTAAAATCATCGGGGCGGAATGTCCACTGTCACACCTAGCGGCAGCATAGTGCCACCGGCGGGCGTGCCCCAAGTTGCGTGCGGCCTTACTTTATGGCAATGACCAACAGCTTTGGTGCACGATCCACCTTGAAGGTGGGCGGACGGTCGTTCGAGATCTACCGCCTCGGGGCACTGGCGCGGGCCGGCATGGACGTCCAGCGGCTGCCGTACTCGCTCCGCGTCCTGCTCGAGGGACTGCTTCGAACCGAGGACGGCATTACCGTCACCCGCGACGATATCGAGGCGCTATCACGCTGGTCCCCCGCCTCGCCGCCATCTCGCGAAATCGCCTTCACGCCCGCCCGGGTGCTGTTGCAGGACTTTACCGGTGTTCCTGCGGTGGTGGACCTCGCGGCCATGCGCGACGCCATGGCCCAGCTCGGCGGTGATCCCGGCCGGATCAACCCGCTGCAGCCGGTGGAGCTGGTGGTGGACCATTCGGTGCAGGTGGATGCCTTCGGCACCGCGCAGGCGTTCCAGACCAACGTGGATCTCGACTACCAGCGCAATCGCGAACGCTACCAGTTTCTGCGCTGGGGCCAGCGGGCCTTCGAGAATTTCCGCGTGGTCCCTCCCAACACCGGGATCGTGCATCAGGTCAACCTCGAGTACCTCGCCCGGGTGGTATTCACCTCCGATGAAAACGTACACGCCCCCGGCGGAGACCTGCCTCAGGCGTATCCCGACACGCTCGTGGGTACCGACTCGCACACCCCCATGATCAATGGTCTGGGGGTGCTCGGGTGGGGCGTCGGGGGGATCGAGGCGGAAGCGGCCATGTTGGGCCAGCCGGTGTCGATGCTCATCCCGGAAGTCATCGGCTTCCGCCTGGAAGGCCGGCTGCCGGAGGGGGCCACCGCCACGGATCTCGTGCTCACGGTGACTGAGCTCCTCCGCCGCAAGGGCGTGGTCGGGAAATTCGTCGAGTTCTACGGCCCGGGCCTCAGCAGTCTGGCGCTGGCCGACCGCGCCACGATCGGCAACATGTCCCCCGAGTATGGCGCCACCTGCGCCATCTTCCCGGTAGATGAGGTCACGCTTCAGTACCTGCGGTTCACCGGCCGATCCGAGGAGCGGGTTGCATTGATCGAGGCGTATATGAAGGAGCAGGGCCTCTTTCACACCGCCAGCTCACCCGAGCCGCTGTTCACCGATACCCTGTCGCTGGACCTGGGAAGCGTAGAGCCCAGTATGGCCGGACCCCGTCGGCCCCAGGACCGTATCCGGCTGTCGGATGCGAAGCGCGCGTTCCGGGACGCCTTGCCGAGCCTGCTCCCTGCGGGGACGCAGGCGCCGGGGAAGGATGGAGCCAAAGGTCCGGCACAGGGGCCGACGGCAATCGGGGTCTGGGGAGAGGGCTCTGCCCAGTCGCCCGCGGCCCATGCCGTCATGGAGGAAGACCCGGCCGAGGTATTGGACCACGGCTCGGTGGTCATCGCCGCGATCACCAGCTGCACCAACACCTCCAATCCCTCCGTCATGCTCGCCGCCGGACTCCTGGCCAAAAAGGCGGTCGAGCGGGGGCTGGAGCGTAAGCCGTGGGTCAAGACCTCACTGGCCCCCGGCTCCAAGGTGGTGATGGACTACTACAACCGGGCGGGCCTCACGCCGTACCTCGAGCGGCTGGGCTTCAACCTCGTGGGGTATGGCTGCACCACCTGCATCGGCAACTCCGGCCCCCTTCCCATGGAGATTTCCGACGCCATCCAGCGCCGGCGGCTGGTGGCGTGCTCGGTGCTTTCCGGCAACCGCAACTTCGAGGGCCGGATCAACTCGGATGTGCGCGCCAACTATCTCATGTCCCCGCCGCTGGTGGTGGCCTTTGCCCTCGCCGGGCGGATCGACATCGATCTGCTCCAGGAGCCTCTGGGACACGACCGCAATGGCGTGCCGGTATATCTGCGCGATATCTGGCCCACTTCGCGCGAGGTGGAGGACACGCTCACTGCGTCCATCCGCTCCGACATGTACCGGCGCAGCTATGCCGAGGTGTTCGAGGGCGACCAGCGCTGGAGCTCGCTCGAGGTGCCGACCGGCGACCGTTTCGAATGGTCCGAGGCGTCCACCTACGTGCGGCGGCCGCCCTACTTCGACGGCATGTCCCGGGAGGCTCCCAAGCGGGTGGAAGAGATCCGAGGCGCCCGCGTCATCGCTATCCTGGGCGACAGCGTGACGACCGACCACATCTCGCCGGCGGGCAGCATCAAGAAGGACTCTCCTGCGGGACGCTACCTGGTCGGCCAGGGCGTGCCGCTGGCGGACTTCAACTCCTACGGCTCCCGGCGCGGCAACCATGAGGTCCTGGTGCGGGGGACGTTCGCCAATACCCGGATCCGGAACCGGCTGGCTCCCAACACGGAGGGTGGAGTGACCACCCATCTCCCCACCGGCGAAGTCATGCCCATCTACGACGCGGCCCTGCGTTACCAGGCCGCGGGCACCCCGCTGATCGTGCTGGCGGGGAAGGAGTATGGCTCGGGCTCCAGCCGGGATTGGGCCGCCAAGGGGCCTGCCCTCCAGGGGATCAGGGCGGTGATCGCCGAGAGCTACGAACGGATCCACCGATCGAACCTGGTCGGCATGGGCATTCTGCCCCTGCAGTACGAAGCGGGAGCATCTACCGACTCCCTGGGACTGTCCGGCCGCGAGTTGTTCGATATCGAGGGCCTGGGCGACGCCATTGCCACCGGGTTCGCCAAGGGACGGACGCTATCGGTGCGCGCTCGCCGGGATGATGGAACGACGGTGACCTTCGGCGCCACCGTCCGGATCGACACGCCGCAGGAGGTGCTCTATTACCAGCACGGCGGCATTCTTCAATTCGTTCTCCGGCAGCTCCTCGGGGTTCGTCAGAAGCCACGCGCGCTTGGGGGCACCCCGCCGGCGGAGCCGCCGGCACCGTCGGACTCCCGCAAGGTGGACGAAGGGTCGATTGAATCCTTCCCCGCGAGCGATCCGCCGGCGCACTAGAAAGGACGGGAAGGCCTCATTACCTTGGAGGCCAGCAGGAACCCCCCTAGACAATCCGGCGCCAGAACAGCTTTCCCCTGAGGGTAGAACCCGATCAGCCGAGAGCGGCGAGGAGAGGGGATGCCAGGAGTGCAGGCGAAGCTACGAGCGGAGCACAAGCGCAGGTATCTGGACCTGGACCCGAACACCTGGTACCAGGTGGTGCCGGTGTTTCCGGGAGTGACCCAGCGGATGGTCAACATGGCAGGCGAGCGGCTGGCGCGGATTGCGACGCCGCGTGGGTTCATGACCCTCCGGGCCGATCACCTGGAATTTCGATCGGCCGTCCTCGAGCCCAAAACCCAGCGAGCCTAGCTCGAAGCAGTCGCCCGGGCCCGGTGGTCCAGCAGGCCGCGGACCTTCGCGGCCAGCGCGGCAGGGGTGAAAGGCTTCTGCTGAAACGGTGCCCCCGGTTCAAGCAGGCCGCGCTGCACCACGTCCTCTCCGGTATAGCCTGACATATAGAGCACCGGCAGGTCGGGGTCGGTCCGCGCCAGGCTCTGACCCAGCTCGCGTCCGCCCATCTCGGGCATCACCACGTCGGAAATCACCAGATCCACCGTCCCGGCGTTCTGGCTGATGTACTGCAGCGCCTGCGTGCCGTTGCGGGCCTCGATGACCACATATCCATGGTCGCGCAGTCCCCGGCACGCCAGGTTCCGCACGATATCCTCGTCTTCGATCACCAGGATCGTTTCGGTTCCCCCCAGCGCCGTCTGGGGCTGCTCCGGGGGAGCCTCCACTTCCGCCCCCGTCAGGGCGGCCGGCAAATAGACCTTGAACACACTGCCGTGACCCGGCTCGCTGTAGACCCAGATGTACCCGCCGCTCTGCTTGATGATACCGTACACCGTGGAGAGTCCCAGCCCCGTGCCCTGTCCGACCGGCTTGGTGGTGAAGAAGGGCTCGAAGATTTTTTGCTGTACTTCCTGGTCCATGCCGCAACCCGTGTCGCTGACGGCGAGCATGACGTAGCGGCCGAGCGGCAGGTCCACCCCGCCATGCCGCTGGGCATAGACGCCATCCCAGGTGGCACTGGCGGTTTGCACCGTCACCCGTCCCCGTCCCTCCAGGGCATCCCGGGCATTGAGGACCAAGTTGATGAGTACTTGCTCCAGCTGGCCCCGGTCGGCCCGCAGCTCGCCGGCATCGGGGGCGAGATCGAGCTCGAGCACGTTGTCCTCGCCCAGCGAGCGCCGCAGCATCTTCTCCATCTCGCGCACGACCTGATTGACCTCCAGGACCTGGGGCCGGAGGAACTGCTGGCGGGTGAAGGCCAGGAGCTGGCGGGTGACATCGGCGGCTCGGTTGCCGGCGCGGATGATCTCCTCCACGTCAGACCGGCGGGGATCCGTCTCCTCCAGGCTCCGAAGCAGGAACTCGCTGAAGCCGATCACCCCTGTCATCATGTTGTTGACTTCGTGCGCCACGCCGCCGGCCAGCTTGCCTGCGGCCTGCATCCGCTCCGCCCGGCGCAGGTGCTCCTCCACCCGTTTCCGCTCGGTGACGTCGCGATAGATGCCGCGCAGCGCCACCGGCTGCCCATCCTTGAAGGTGCAGCTCAGGTTGCCTTCGACGGTGATGGGCGTGCCCGCCTTGGGAACGAACACCAGCTCCACGTGGTCCAGCCGCTCGCCCTGGAGCACCCGCTCCGTGACCTCCCGGTAGCGGCTTCGACTCTCGGGGTGGATGAGATCGAGCAGCTGCATGCGCCCGATTTCCTCTTCCCCGTAGCCGGTGCCTTGCTGCCACGCCTTGTTGACGTAGAGCAGGGAGCCGTCGGGCGCGGCCATGCAGACCAGGTCGCTGGCATTATCGAACAGATCCCGGTAGCGCTCCTCACTCTCGCGCAGCGCCCGGTCGGCCCGCTTCCGCTCGCTCACGTCGCGGGCGTTGAGCACGATGCCGCGTATGGTGGCGTCGTTCAGGAGATTGGTGCCCACGGCCTCGAGCCATACCGGCGACCCGTCGGCCCGCCGCAGGGTAAACTCGACCGGACCCGAGGCATGGGCCTTTCCGTTGGCGTTCTGAAGCAGTCCCTGGACCGCCGGCACGTCGGCCGGCTCGATGTACGAGAGCAGGCTGGTCCCCACCAGTGAGGCGGGGTGGTGGCCCACGATGCGCTCGGCGGAATCGCTGGCGTAGAGGACGGTGCCGTCGGGGGCAACGATGGTGACGAGGTCCGACGAGTTCTGCACCAGCGAACGGAACCGTCGTTCGCTATCGGCCAGGGCGGATTCGGCGCGGACCTTCTCGCTGTGGGCGCGGCTGCGCTCGAGCGCCGCCTCGATGGCCGGGCCGATACGCGCCAGGTTGCTTTTCAAGAGGTAGTCGGTGGCCCCGGCCTTCATGCACCCCACCGCCGTTTCTTCGTTCACGGATCCGGTGACAATCAGGAAGGGGATTTCGGGCGCTCGTTCCCGGGCCAGGGACAGCGCGGTCATCCCGTCGAACCGGGGAAGGGTGTAGTCGGAGAGAATGACGTCCGGCCGGAATTCCTCCAGCTCCCGCAGGAAATCCTGCCGGCTGTCTACCCGGCGGGAGGCAAAGGGCATATGTGCGCGCGCCAGCTCGTATTCCACGAGCTCGGCATCCATTGGCACGTCCTCGAGAATCAGAATGCGGAGCGCGTCAGGCGGCATCACAATCCAGTGGCCGGGACGGGGGTGCCGTCCCTTCGAAAAGGGCCCTATACTTCAAAGTCATAGCAGTTGGTAGAAGTGTCGTCGATGTGCGCAGTAAGTCAAGCGCCTCCTTATATCTAGGCCCCTTTCCACAGTGTGTGATCTGCCTCACAGCCGGGCCCCTCGGGCTCAGACCATCTTGCTCGGTCCACGCCCATTAAAACCAGCTCGCCCCTCCGGGAGTCCTCATGCCGACTGAACGGTCGACTGCCAATGGCCGTACGGTAAAGCGTCGTGCGGAAAACCGCATGCCGCCTGCCGCTCCCCCATCTGAAACGCTGGACGCCGATCAGCTCCTGGGCGTGCTGACCGCCATGCGCAAAGGCGACTTTTCGGTAAAAATGCCGGTCGCAAAAACCGGCGTGGCCGGGAAAATCTGCGACACGCTCAACGACATTATCGATCTGAACCGGGAGACCACCCGCGAACTGGAGCGGGTCAGCCAGTCCGTGGGCAAGGAGGGAAAAATCACCCAGCGGGCCCACTTGCAGGGCGCGGCCGGTTCCTGGGCAGCCTCGGTCAACTCGGTGAACACCCTGATCGGCGATCTGGTGCAGCCGACCAGCGAGGTGGCCCGCGTGATCGGAGCCGTGGCCAAGGGCGACCTCTCTCAGTCCATGTCGCTCGAAATCGAAGGCCGGCCGCTGATGGGCGAGTTCCTCCGCATCGGCAAGACCGTGAACGCGATGGTGGACCAGCTGAGCTCGTTCGCGTCCGAAGTGACCCGGGTGGCCCGCGAGGTGGGCACCGAGGGCAAGCTGGGCGGCCAGGCCCGGGTGAAGGGCGTGTCGGGGACCTGGAAGGACCTCACCGACTCGGTGAACATCATGGCCGACTCGCTCACCGCCCAGGTGC
>DASVGF010000155.1:0-8967 GCA_036379675.1 Gemmatimonadales bacterium
GGAAGCCACTCGGCATGGGTCGCTGCCACCCTCATGGCCAGCCCGTAGCCCATGCCCTCACCCAGTCGCTTGATCTGGTGAGAGAGGTCGAGCGAGCCACCTTGCTCATCAGCGCCATAGAAGCCTTGCAGCCGGCCGCTCAGGCCTCCCGTGGCCACTTCGGCCTGCACATTCCACATCGCGTGGTTCAGCGCCTCCTTGAGCAGGACCGACTTGTCCCGGTTGGTCACCGCGCGCCTGGTAAAGGCCGTGCTCCAGCCCGCAGTGACGGCAACCGACCGCTCGTTCCGCTCCGGGAGGGTCACCGCAAACTCGTGGTAGTACTCGCGGCACTGGCCCTTCCGGCAGACGCTCACTTTCATCGGCTTCTTGAGAACATCGAACAGCTGGCCCTTCTCCCGGACCGCGTACCGCGTGCCCGGCAGGCTGTCGCCGAAGTCGCTATCGACCCGGGTCCGCAGGGTCGAGCCGTTGCCCCAGTAGCGGTCGAGCCCATTGGCGGACTGGATGACGATGCTGTCGGACGAGGGGCTCTCAACCGTGAGCTGCACCGAACCACCGGCGGGCGCCGCCGCGGGCGCCATGGTGATCTGGACCGGGTCGGGACCACTTGTGAGGTTGACCGTCGACGTGGAGACGCCACAGCCCTGGAGGCTCAGCGCCACGCAGCCGAGCGACGCAAGGGACGGGAAGGCCCTGGAAACGAACTGATTCATTTGAAAACCGCCGGTCGGCTGATCGTACGGAGCTTTCTCGCCGCAGGCAGAGGGCCTGCTCGGCGCAACCACGGACGCTCGCGCATGTTGTTGCGCTGTGCCCCATGTGATTGGGCAAGGAGCATACCCTTGCGAAGAGCTCTTTTTTTCTCTGGGATGGCGGGCCGGAAGTGACGACGCCTCACTTACTATATCCCTGCTTTGCAGCCCCCGCTAGGTGACCGGCGCCACTTCGTTCGAGGCCACGGGACCTTACCATGCGCACATGACCACGGAGCGCGCGCTCACTTCCCTGTCCACCGGCTCGGCGGCGGACTTTATTCCACCGCGCCCTACCCTGCCGAAGCTGCGCGAGGCGGCCGCCAGCTGCCGGGGATGTCATCTGTGGATCAACGCGACCCAGACGGTGTTCGGGGAAGGTCCCTACGCGGCCGAAGTCATGCTGGTGGGCGAGCAGCCGGGCGACCAGGAGGACCGGGCGGGACATCCGTTTGTCGGTCCGGCGGGCAGACTGCTCGACGGCTCGCTGCTGGAGGCCGGCATCGATCGGCGCCGGGTGTACGTGACAAACGCGGTGAAGCACTTCAAGTTCGTCCAGATCGAGCGGGGCCGCCGGCTGCACAAGAAGCCCAATGCCGGCGAGATCCGGGCGTGCCGCCCCTGGCTGCAGGAGGAGATCCGTCTGGTCAAGCCAAGAGTAGTTGTCGCCTTGGGCGCAACGGCCGCGCAGGTCCTCCTCGGCAAGGAGTTCCGGGTGACCCGCGACCGGGGCAAGCCGATTGCCTCGGACCTGGCAGAGGCGATCATAGCGACGGTCCATCCGTCGGCCATCCTGCGAACCCCGGATGGGTCCCGGGAAGAAGCGCGCCGCGAATTCGTCGCCGACCTGGCCCGGGCGGCAGCCTGCCTTGAAGGACCTGCGCGGACGCACGCCCAGTGATCGGAAAGCTGCTGGCCCGCCGCGGCATTCTTTCCAAACGCGAGCAGGAAATCCGGGTGCGCGAGCAGGAGCTGCTCCAGCGGCTGTCCACCGCGCTCGAGCGGTTCGGCGCCGATGTCGTACCCGACGACCTCCGCCGGTTCCAGGAGGCCCGGGAACAGCTCAGTGGGCTCTTCCTGCTGGTGGTTGCCGGCGAGTTCAACTCCGGCAAATCGAGCTTCATCAACGCGCTGCTGGGCGAGCGCGTCCTGCCCGAAGGCGTCACCCCCACCACCGACCGGATCAACGTGCTCCGCTACGGGCCCGAAGTGTCGGAGCACCTGCGCGAGGCGTACCTGCTGGAGAGAACCCATCCGGCCGACCTCCTCCGGGAAATCAACGTGGTGGACACGCCCGGAACCAACGCGATCATCCGCCGCCATGAAGAGCTGACGCGTGACTTCGTTCCCCGCTCCGATCTCGTCCTCTTCGTGACCTCGGCCGACCGCCCCTTTACCGAAAGCGAGCGGGGATTTCTGGAGCAGATCCGCGAGTGGGGCAAGAAGATCGTCTTCATCATCAACAAGATCGATATCCTCACCCGGCCCGAAGAGCGGGACGAGGTCATCCGCTACGTGCGGGAGAACGCCACCGGCTTGCTGGGCGAGCCTCCTCAGATCTTCGCCGTATCGGCACGGCAGGCCCAGGAGGCGCGAGGGAAGGACGGGAAAGACGCGGTGGATGACGAGGAGCTGTGGGAGCGCAGCGGCTTCGACCAGGTAGAGGATTATCTGCTGCACACCCTCGACCAGGAAGAGCGCGTCCGGCTGAAGCTGTTGAACCCGCTCAACGTCGGGCTCAGGCTCGCCTCCAAGTACAAGGACGCCACTTTCGAGCGACTCAAGCTGCTGACCCAGGACGTGGAGGCCATTCAGAACATCGATCAGCAGCTCGCGTTGTTCCACCAGGAGATGTTGGGCGACTTCGAGCCCCGGCTGGCCCGGTTGGATGTGCTGCTCAACGACATGGAGCGGCGCGGCATGCGGTTCTTCGACGAGACCATTCGCATTGGCCGGATCAAGAGCCTGATGGACAGCGAGGGAGTGAAGCGCGCCTTCGAGCGCGAGGTCATCGCCGAGACGCCGCAGCAGATCGAGGAGGAGGTAGGGCGAATCATCGACTGGATCGTGGAGCGGAATCTGAAGCTCTGGCAGGATATCAGCAGCTACATCGACCGACGCCAGCTCACCCGCCACCGCGAAGGGATGATCGGCGATGTGGGAGCAAGCTTCAGCTACAATCGCCAGGCGCTGCTCGCCTCGGTCGGTCGGGTGTCCAAGGACGTCCTGGGCGGCTACAATCGGGAGGCGGAGTCGCGGGCCATCGCCAATGAGATCCAGGGCGCCTTTGCCACTACGGCCCTGGCCGAGGCCGGCGCGATCGGGCTGGGCACCATCGTCGTCACGCTGGTTACCGGCGCGGCGGCCGATGTCACCGGCCTCCTTCTGGCCACGGCCCTGGCCGTAGGGGGCTTCTACATCCTTCCCCGGAAGCGGCGCCAGGCACAGCAGGATTTTCAGCGCCGAATCAGCGAGCTCCGGACCCATCTCAAGGACGTGCTCACCCGCCAGGTCCACCTGGAGCTGGAACAGGCAACCGGCCGAATCAATGAAGCGATCGCCCCCTACCGGCGGTTCGTGCAGAGCCAGCAGCAGCAGCTGAACGAGGCCCGAGGCGAGCTGGTGGCGACGGAAGAC
This sequence comes from Gemmatimonadales bacterium, assembly GCA_036379675.1. GTDB lineage: Bacteria > Gemmatimonadota > Gemmatimonadetes > Gemmatimonadales > GWC2-71-9 > CAVVWJ01. The sequence goes on from DASVGF010000155.1 coordinate 3,393, forward strand.
GCTCTGCTCCGGCTCCGGGCCGACGTCGAGAAGCGCTGAACCGGCTGTCGGGTCTTGACGGACTCTGGTCTAAGTAGTAGCCTAGCACGGCACTACACGCACGCTCTCTCCTTCGTGACGACATCCTTTTCTGTCTTTCCGCGCCGCTCTGGCCGGGGAGACGTTTGCAGTCCCCTTCCGCCGGAGGTGGCTCATGGATGGGCTCGTCGCACTTGCCATTAGTATCGGAATCCTTATCGCCGGGTGGACCTACGTCGCCCTGGGTGTAGCGGCGCTACCGGTGTGGGCAGGAATTGTCGCCTGGGGTTGCTTCTTCGCGGCAGGTGGGAAGACGACCGGTCTCACGAAGACCATCGCCTCGAACCTTTCAGGCGTGTTCTGGGCATTCGTGGCTCTCAAGGCAACCGAGAGCTTCGGCGGGGGGTTGCCGGTATTGTCGGCAATGGTGGGTCTGGCCGCGCTGGTCATGGTGCTTCAGGCCAAAATCTCGGCCCTGTCCTTTATCCCGGGCTCATTCCTGGGCGCGGCCACGGCGGTGAGCGTTGTGGTGGGCGCCAAGGGTACCTGGACCAGCACGATCATCGCGCTGGTGGCGGGTGCGGTTCTGGGATATGTCTCGGAGATGCTTGCCGGGGCCATGAGCAAGCCGAAGCGCGCGGCAGTCTAGCTGGACGGAACCATCATCCGGGGCCCCTCACGGGGCTCCGGATATTTTTTTTGAGGGCGGTTACCAGGAATCGCCGGTGACCTTCTTCTTCCGCTTGCGGCGAAGCGCTGCCGCCGTCTTGATGGCGCGGGCCTCGCTGGGCTTCACGTAGTGCCGCCGGCGCCTGAGCTCACCGAAGAGTCCGGACTTCTGCAGCTTCCGCTTGAACAGCTTGAGCGCACGCTCCAAGCTGTCTTCATCGCTCAGCCTGACTTCGGTCATCCCGCCGTCCTTTGCTGGGGAATGATGTAAAGAGGGGGCCGGCGACAGCGCCTGCCCCCCGGATCGGTCGGATATCGGATGACTTACCGCTCCGATGCGGAGAGAAGCATACCCCGTGACTGCTCGATCCACAAGGCGAGGGCGGCCGTGGCCGGGTCGTTGGCCTCGGTTGCGCTCAGGACCTGGCCTTCGGTGACCTCGGGCCGGCCCAGCTCGAAGATGAGCGGGTTCCGGAGGGTGTAGTCGGCGGCGTGGCGCTCGTATTCGGCCAGGCCGTCCTGAGTATCGCACAGAGTCAGCGTCATCAGCTCCCGATCGTCCACGCTGATCAGGTAATAGGCTCGAAACCCTGGAACCTGCTCGACGACCGGAAGAAAGTCGGCTTGAATCTGGCGGCGAAGGAGTTCCAACGAGGCCTTGTTGACGGACCCGTTCTTGGGACTATAGCGGCGAATGGTGGCGAACATGTGCTCCTCGGAAAAACTGCCAAGCGACCGACGGCTGGCACCATCGGCGTCTACGATGGGCGTACCTCAGTATGGATGAGACAACATACTTCCAGGCCGGACGGACGGGAAGCGATTGCGGAGTGGCCCGCCGCCTAGCGGCTCAGCAGGCCCGCGTCGATGACCAGGGGCGCCCCCGTCACATACCGAGCCTTGTCCGACGCGAGATAGAGCACCGCGTTGGCCACGTCCTCCGGCTCGATCCACGGCACCGGCAGCAGATTGCCGGCCGACCGCTCGGCGATCTCCTGAGGCGTCAGCCCCTCCAGCGCGGCCAGGCCATCGTTCATGGGGGTGTTCACCCCGGTGGGATGGAGTGAATTCACCCTGATGCCATACTGGGCCAGCTCGATCGCCCAGGATTTGGTGAGGCCGGTGAGACCCCATTTGGAGGCCGCGTAATGGCTCAGACGCCCCATGCCTCTGAGCCCGGCGATGGACGAGTTGTTGATGATCACCCCTGAGCGCTGGCGGATCATCACCGGGATCACCCTCCGGGCAACCAGCCAGGCGCCCTTCAGATTGATGTCCAGCATGGCGTCCCAGGCCTCCTCGGTCAGCTCATGGGCCAGGCCGTAGGCGCAGATGCCGGCGTTGTTGAAGAGGATGTCGATCCGGCCGAAGCGTTCGACCGTGGCGTCGACGGCGCGGGTGACGGCGGCGTCATCCCGCACATCGCCGGCAAAGGTGAGGCAGGCCGATTGCAGATTGCTGCAGGCGGAGACGAGCGAGTCCAGCTCATTGGGAGAGCCCATCTCGTAACCGGGGTAGGTCAGCGGACGGGCAACGTCGAACCCGGCTATCGAGGCTCCTTCGCGGGCCAGCGCGAGGGCGGTAGCACGTCCCTGACCGTGCGCGGCTCCGGTGATAAAGGCCACCTTCCCCGCGAACTCCGCCATCAGGCCGGCTTGGCCGCGATCGTGCCGCCCTCCCGGGCCCCTTTGCGATAGGGCTGGAGGTACTCATCCAGCTCGACATCGAGCACGTTGTTGATGACGTTCGTGGCCACCATGAGAGCGCCGAACGCGGTCAGCGCCACGATCTGGGCCGGCGTGAAGTAGCGCTCGATGCGCTGATAGAGCTCCTCCGGCACCTCGTGCGGAGTCACCGCCAGCGACCGGCCGAACTCCACCACCGCGGCCTCCCGGTCGTCCAGCTTGAGGCGCTCGGGATTCTCCCCCGTCTGGATCAGCATGCGCCGGAAGAAGGTCGAACAGATGAGGCAATCGGTCTGGGCGGAAATAGCGTGGGCGAACACCGTGGTGAGCCGCTCGCCGAGGAACGGCTGCACGGTGTCTCGAAGCGGATACCACTCCATGAGCGCATTGAAGGCGGGAACCGAGTGCAGCAGCGTTCGCTTCATATTCGTCATCCGGGCGTGCCGCGACACATGGTTCTCGGCGGCGGCCCGGGCGTCGGGCGGCGCTGCTTCACTGTCTAGAGGCGCAATCCGGGGCATCCTGGAGGGCTCCGTGGGAGAGTGCGGACCGAGGCAATCTAGGCGGATTTGGCGAGGTGGGAAGAACTGCGGCGGGCCTGAGGGTGTCAAAGCACCCGCCGCGACTCCACATGCCGGGCGACGTACCACTTGCCTCTCGGCGAGGTGAGATCGTCGTACACCACTCCTCCTGCCCCTGCGCTGGAGTGAAGAATGCGGTTGTTGCCCACGTAGATGGCCACGTGGTCGATGCGCAGGCCCTTGCTCGAGAAGAGCATGAGATCTCCCGGCTGCAGCGCGGCCAGGCCCTCGGACACAGGAACCCCGGCGGACGCCTGCAAGCGTGAGGTTCGGGGCAGAGCGACCCCGTGCCGCCCAAACACGTACTGGACGTACCCCGAGCAATCGAACCCCGCGGCCGGGGTCTCTCCGCCGTAGGTGTAATCGGTCCCCACGTAGCGCTGGGCCGTGGCCAGGACCCGGGCCGCACTTGCCTTGGCCGTGGCCGCTGTCCTCGGCGCCCGCGCGGCTGGCGTGCGCCGGGTCACACGTGGTGCAGCCCGGACTGTGACACCCTTCCCGCCAACTGTGGCGACGATTCCGATGGGCCCAAGCGTCGCCCGGACCGCGGGACGCGACAGGCGGGGTAGCGAGAGACTCACTTGAGCAGACAGCACGCCGGGGAGCCCCGCAAGCAGGGGTAGCGCACAGGCAATCAGTTTCATGGTCACCTTTGCTCTTGGACGACCGGGACCTCCTTCGCATGAGGTGTGCCAAACTCGGAGGGCCTCAATCCGGCCTCCATGAGAAACAAACTACCCCCTGAGGGAAGTCCGAACCGCCGATCCGCCCGCGTCAGCACCAGCCGGTCCTGTGCCCGCGTCATGCCAACGTACAGCAGGCGGCGCCCCTCCTGAATCTCGTCGTCGAGGTCTTCCTGGATTGCACGCCAACCGGGCAGCTGCTGATCCTCCACCCCCACTACGTAGACCCGGGAAAATTCGAGCCCTTTGGTCGAGTGAAGCGTGAGCAGATTGACCCGGTTCGGGTCGGTCTCCACCTCGGTGCTCGTCGAAAGGGCGACACGGGAGAGCATCTGATCCACCTGCTCGGCGACGGTGGCTCCCCGGCTGCCCTGTACCAGGAGACGCAAACGCTCGACGGCCGCCGGGTAGCGCTCCGCCGGGGTACGCTCCGCCCGGATGCGTTCCATCAAGGACCGGCCGCCCAACCGATCGATCACTTCCTCGAGACCTGGCGCATCCGGCACGCCCTCAGCGGCGGCGGCATACGCATCCAGGCAGTCGCTGTAAGGACCCAGGGTGTAGGGCCGGGTGATGTCACGGAACAGCAGCTCTTCCGGGTCGGGATTTGATGTCGGGTCGAGCGCCAGCGCCAGGCCAAGCTGATCGAGCAGGTGCACCAGAGCGATCTTGCGCGCTCTCCGGATTCTCAGCTCGTTGAGCGCAGGCACCACGCCGGCGAGCATGCAGGCGTCATCCAGGGCGTGATGGGCGCGCCCCTTCTCGACATTGAACCGCTGCGCGAGATAGGTGAGCTTCACGCTTCCATCTACCAGGGAACGCGCCAGGGGGAGAGTATCGTAGAACACGAGGTCGTCGAAACCCTCCAGTCCCTGGCAGGCCCGCCGCAGCACCGGGACGTCGAACTCCTGGCCGTTGTGCGCAACGACCAGATCGGCGCCGACAAACTCCCGGAATTCCGCCCAGACCTGGGCCATGGATGGAGCGCCGGCCAGATCCCGAGCGGTGTAGCCGTGGACCCCGGTGGCTTCGGCTGAGATGGGCCGGTTGCATGCTACCAGCCTCCGGAACTGCGCCACCACGACATTCCCCCTCACCCGCACGGCGGCAATCTCCACGATCTCGCAGGCCTGTCTGTCGAAGTCACTGGTCTCGATGTCGAAGGCCACGAAGTCGTCCAGGTCGCTCTTCAAGTTCCGGGTCTGCAGCAGCTGGAGGGCCTTGAATACCCGGAGTGGCCAGCCGCCGTAACTCGAATCCGAGCCTCGCAGTACTACCTCGTCCGGTCCCGGGACATCGCCCTGATTGAGCCGGTAGGCTGTGGCCACCCCGGATCCGCGCAGCAGGGCCAGCAGCGGGATCTCGGCTCCCGCCCGCGGCTCGACCCACACCCGTGTTCTGGTGGCAACGGCTTGGGCCAGTTTCTGCGCCAGCGGGTCCGCGCCTGGATAGGCGGAGACCTCGCTGATGTCGTGGTGATGCTCTTCGAGCGGGTTTCGTCCCGCGCCGATAGGCCGGGCCAGCAGCTCATCCACCAGGCCGGCCAGCGACTGATGGGACCGCGCCATGCCGCGCAGATTCTCGAGGTGGTAGATCAGCCGCCAGACCCGCCGGCCCTCCGGATCTCCCCGTTGTCGCGATGCCGCAAACGCACGCAGGTTGGCCAGGAGACCACGATCTTTGGAGGAGACCTTGCGCACTTCCTGCCGCAGCGCGCCGGGGAGGGCTCGCTCAGCCAGGGCTCCCTGCAGCAGAGGATCGTCAGGCGCCCGGATGACCTGAAGCGACGCAATGACCCACCCAACGACTTCATCATCCAGCAGGGCGCGGCCCCGGGCCATCCGGCAGGGAACACCGGCGCAGATGAGCCGCTCCTCGAGATCGCGCCCGATCTTGTGGTACCGGTAGAGGATGGCGTACTGGCCCAGCCCCAGTCCTG
>DASVGF010000156.1:0-27994 GCA_036379675.1 Gemmatimonadales bacterium
ATCTACGGGAACCTGGGCATCCGGGTGACCTTCGTGGACATGCGGGACGTCGGCAACATCGAGCGCGCGCTCACGCCGGCCACCCGGATGATCTACTGCGAAACCCCCACCAACCCGATGATGAACCTCACCGACCTGGCTGCGGTCGGGGACCTGACCCAGGCGCACGGCTACCTCTACGTCGTAGACAACACCTTCGCCACGCCGTACTTCCAGCGCCCCCTGGAGCACGGGGCCGATATCGTTCTCCACTCGACCACGAAGTACCTCAACGGCCACAGCGACATGGTGGGCGGATTGCTGGTCACCTCTCGCGACGACCTGGCCGAGCGCCTGGGCTTCATTCAGAACGCTGCGGGTGGAGTGCCGGGCCCGATGGACTGCTGGCTCGCCCTCCGAGGGATCAAGACGCTCCCGCTCCGGATGCGGCAGCACGACACCAACGGCCGCCGCATCGCCGAGTGGCTCACCCGGCAGCCGGCGGTACAGAAGCTGTTCTATCCCGGACTGCCGTCACATCCGCAGCACGAGCTGGCCTGCCGCCAGATGAGCGGGTTCGGCGGGATGATCTCGCTCGACCTGGGCGACCCCGGGCGCGCCCGGCGCTTCGTCGAGCATACCAGAATCTTCGTCCTGGCCGAATCGCTAGGCGGAGTCGAGAGCCTGATCGGTCATCCGGCCTCCATGACGCACGCCTCGGTGCCGCCGGCCATGCGGCAGGCGATGGGGCTGACCGAGAGCCTCATACGATTGAGCTGCGGGGTGGAGGATACGGAGGACCTGATCAGGGACCTGGACCGGGCGTTTAAAGAAAGTGAGAAGTGAGAGGCGAGAGGTGAGAGGGCCTGGTGGTGCATTCTGAAACCACACCCCGTTTGAGACGTATGGTCCCGCATCTCCGACCACTGGGTCTTCCATGAGCACCAATCTTCCCGCTCCGCGCCCCCGCAAAGCCTTCTCCCAGATCGCGGCCCAGAGCTGGGAGCACCCGGCCGACCGCGCCGCCCTCCAGGCGCTCCGGGCCCTGCCCGGCGTCGACGAGGTGATCCGACGGGTGCTGGGCATGCTGGGCGGCGAGCGCGGCATTCGTCTCCTGTTCCAGGGGAATGCGGTGCGCGTGGGCCCGGCGCAGTTCCCCCGGCTCTGGCTGCTGCACAACGAGGTGACCAGCACGTTCGACTGGCCTTCCGTGCCCGAGCTGTACGTGACGCAAACCCCGTTCTTCAATGCGGGGGCCTACGGCATCGATACGCCCTTCGTCGTGGTGCACTCCGCCGCCTTGGAGCTGCTCGACGAGGACGAGCTCCGCGTGCTCCTGGCGCACGAAATGGGACATGTCATGAGCGGCCATGCCCTCTACCACACCATCGCCGCCATTCTCGCCCTGGTGAGCCTGGGCGCCTTGCCGGTGCTGGCCAGCATCGCGGTGCTGCCGATCAGGCTGGCGTTCCTCGAGTGGTCGCGAAAGTCCGAGCTCTCGGCCGATCGTGCCGGCCTCCTGGGCAGCCAGGATATCGTCGCGGCCCAGCGGGTGGACATGAAGATGGCAGGCGGCGGCCGGGGCAAGGGCTTCAACGAGCAGCTCAACGTCGACGCCTTCATGCAGCAGGCCCATGAGTACGCCGGCAGCACCGAAGGACTTGATGTGATCTACAAGTTGCTGAGCACCCTCGCCCTCACCCACCCCATGCACACCGTGCGAGCGGCGGAGCTGCAGCGGTGGGTAGGCACCGGGGAGTACGAACGCATCCTCCGCGGCGAGTACACCCGGCGCGGCGGTGAAGCGAAACAGCGTCCCCTCGGTGAAGATATGGCGGCGGCCGGGTCCTACTATGCCGGCGAAGCCCGGGAGCTCGCGAGCCAGGTGGCCGAGGCCGCCCGCCGCGCCGCCGAGCGAGCCCGAGAGGCTTACAGAAACGCGCAGAAGCCGTGAGAGTACTGGTGGTGGGCAGCGGGGGCCGGGAGCACGCACTCTGCTGGGCCCTCCGTCGCGAGAACCCCGACGCCCTCCTCTACTGCGCGCCGGGCAACCCGGGTACCGGGGGCCTCGCCGAGAATCTTGCCATCGCCGCCGACGACCTCGACCGGATGGCCGATGCAGCCGACATGCACGGCATCGACCTGACCGTCGTGGGGCCGGAGGTTCCCCTGGCGCGAGGGCTGGCCGACCGCCTGCGGGCCGAGGGGCGGCTGGTATTCGGGCCCAGTGCGGCCGCGGCCCAGCTCGAGGCCTCCAAGGCGTTTGCCAAAGAGGTCATGCAGGCGGCCGGCGTGCCCACGGCGGCGAGCCGGACCTTTACCAGCTTGACCGACGCTCTCGGGTATGTGGACCGGCATCCGGAGCCTCTGGTCGTGAAGGCCTCCGGGCTCGCCGCGGGCAAAGGGGCGGTGGTCTGCCAAACCCGCGCGGAAGCGGGCCGCACGCTGCGCGCCATGCTCGAGGGCAACGAATTCGGCACTGCCGGCAGCACTGTGGTCATCGAAGCCTTCCTCGAGGGGGAGGAGATCTCGGTCCTGGCGATCACCGACGGACGGGACGTCGAGCTGTTGCCGGTGGCCCAGGATCACAAGCGCCTGCTCGAGGGCGACCGAGGTCCCAACACCGGTGGCATGGGCGCCTACAGCCCGGTGTCGCTGGCGACCCCTGCCCTGCTCGAGCGGGTGAGGCGAGAGGTGCTGCTACCCACACTCGAACAGATGCAGCGGCAGCGGACGCCGTTCTCCGGCGTCCTCTATGCCGGGTTGATGATCGATGCCGCCGGAGCTCCGACGGTCGTGGAGTTCAACTGCCGGCTGGGCGATCCGGAGGCTCAGGTGGTGTTGCCGCTCGTCTCGGGCGGGCTCACCGACTCACTCTGGAATGCGGCCCAGGGAAAGCCGCCGACTCGGCTCCGGATCAGCGGCGGCGCCGCCGTCACCACGGTGCTTGCGGCGCGCGGCTACCCGGACGCGCCTGAGAAGGGAGCCGGCATCGCGCTGCCGGAAGGGCTGCCGGCCACGGTAACGGTGTTCCACGCCGGAACCACGCGTGGGCCGGACGGGATGCTCAGAGTGGCCGGCGGCAGAGTGTTGACGGTAACCGCCACCAGCACGAGCTTCACTGAAGCCCAACAGCAGAGCCGGGACGCGGCGGAGGTCATCGAGTTCGAGGGCAAGATCTTCCGGCGGGACATCGGCTGGCGCGAAGCGGCGCGGCTCGACGAACGGAGCGTGGCTCCCGCGCGGTAAGGGCTCTCGGGGAGGCGTTATGCGCAGCACCTGCATTTCAGGCGTTCTTGCCGCGGCGGCGCTCTCCGCCTGCGGCGGGGGTGGGGGTGACGATATCAATCAGCCGAGCAACCGCCCGGCCGGCAGTGTCAGCATCGTGGAGCAGGCCGAGACCAAAGGCACCACTGCCTTCAACCCGAACCCGCAGACCGTGTCGGTCGCGAATGGCGGAGTCGTCAGCTGGTACAACGACGACAGAGTGGCAGCCGGCGGCCAGTACGGCGGCTCCGAGGGAACCATCCACAACATCGTGTCCGACGACCTTTCCTTCAGCTCGGGCAACCTCGTTCCCGGCGCCCGGTTCCAGCAGACATTCCAGGCGCTGGGGGACCACGGTTATCATTGCGGCATCCACCCAACGATGAGGGGAACCATCACCGTCACGCCCTGACGGCCGCCGATGCCCGAGCTTCCCGAAGTCGAAACCATGGTTCGCGATATCCGTCCCAATCTCGTCGGCCGTAGCATCGGGCGCGTCAGGCTCAGCCACGACGACGTGCTGCGCGGCGTGACGCGGCGCAAGCTGGTCCGCCGCCTGACCGGATCGAAGATCAAGCGGGTGTTCCGCCGCGCCAAGCACGCCGTCATCGAGACCGATACGTACCGGCTGGTTGTCCAGCCCGGCATGACGGGATCGCTGCAGGTGCACCGGCGCGCACTCGGCGACGATGACGCCCCCTACGCGGTGCTCCGGGCCGAGCTGAGCGGGGGCCGCGAGCTGGTGTACACCGACGTGCGCCGGCTGGGAACGCTGCTGCTGCTGGATGACAAGGAGTGGACCGCCTACGACGCTGCCATCGGACCCGAGCCGCTGGACGACGATTTTTCGGTGGAGCGCTTCGCGTCGGCGGTGGGCCGGAGCCGGCAGGCCATCAAGAAGGTGATCATGGACCAGCGGCATCTGGCAGGGGTGGGAAACATCTACGCGGCCGAGGCCCTGTTTGCCGCCGGGATCGATCCTTCGAAGCCGGCCAACAGGCTCGCCCCGGAGGACCACGGGCGGCTGCACGCGGAGATCCGGCGAATTCTGGCTGCCGCGATCGCGTCGAAGGGGAGCACCATTCGTGACTATCGGACCGGGACCGGTGAGGAGGGAAACTTCCAGCTCGAGCTGGCAGTCTATGGCCGTGAGGGGGAGCCCTGCCCGGTCTGCGGTACCCGCCTGGCCGGAACTCATTCGATAGACCAGCGCATTACGGTCTTCTGCCACCGCTGCCAGCATTGAGTCGCCGGGCCCAGCGAGCCGTTCCACTTCCGTCCACCGATCTCGGCCAGCTTCGCCGCCGCATCGGGGCCTTGGCCGAGAATCGACCCGCCGTCTACCAGATGTTCGACGCGACCGGACGGGTGCTCTATGTCGGAAAGGCCAAGCGGCTGCGCACCCGGCTCCTCAGCTACTTCAGGGCGACTTACCCTGACGACAAGGCGGCCAGAATTCTCCACGCCGCGAATGAGATCCGCTGGGACTACGTGCCCAGCGAGTTCGCCGCCTACCTCGGCGAGCTGCGCCAGATCCGGAAGTACCGGCCCCATTTCAACTACAAGGGCAACCTTACCCGGCGCTCGGTGTTGATCAAAGTCGCCGGCGGCCCGGCTCCCAGGGTGTATGGCGGGGGCACCGTCAGCCGGGACGATATGCGGTGCTACGGGCCGTTCCGATCCATGGCCCGCACGATGGAGGCGGTGCGCACGTTGAACGACCTCCTTGGCCTGCGCGACTGCTCCACCACGATCCCCGTGGTGTTCGCCGGCCAGGGCGATCTCTTTGCCCAGCCACGCCAGGCCGGCTGTATGCGGCACGAGTTCGGGTTCTGCAGCGGGCCCTGCGCGGGTTTTGTGTCCCAGTGGGACTACCAGCGACGGGTGGAGACCGCCATGGCCTTTCTCGAGGGACGCACTATCCAGCCCATCGACCGGGTAGTCGCCGCCATGCAGCAAGCGGCGGCAAGCGACCAGTTCGAGCTGGCCGCCAGGTGGCGCTCGAAGTTCGAGCAGCTCGAATGGCTGCTGGCGGCCACCAGCCGAGCCCGGAGCGCCATCGACCTGCTCACCTTCGTGTACCGCGATGCCGGCGATTTCGGGGACGACCGGGTCTACATCATCAAGCGGGGCGTGGTGCGAGCCTCGTTTCCCTATCCCTCGACCCCCATCGAGCACGAGGCGTTCCGCGCCGTCGTGGCCGAGGAGGTGCGGAAGCCGGACCCACCGGCGGGGCCCCTGCCGCTGGACTCGATCGATGAGATCCTGCTGATGATGGCCTGGTTCCGGGCGCATCCGGATGCGTTGCGGCGCACGACGCCGTACGAGCAGTGGATGTGAGGAGCGGCGATTTGGCAGGGCGGCGGGTGTAGCCCCTGATGAGCCTCCTGGAAAAGCTGACCCCCGAGCGGCGCCACAAAATCTTCCTTCTATATGTAGCCCTGATGGTAGTGGCGTTCCTGGTGCCCGTGCCCAATACTCCCGTGTCGGAGTCGAGGTATGTGGACAAGGTGGTGCACTTCGGGATCTTCCTGGGGTTTGCGCTGCTCTTTTACGTCGACCGCCATTGGAGGATGGCCTGGACCTTCCTGATCTCGGTAGCGTTCGCCGGAGGGATCGAGCTGGTCCAGAGCGCGCTTCCCTACCGGGGCGGTGATTGGCTGGATTTCGCTGCCGGCTCCGCGGGGGCAGCGGTGGGCGCCGTCCTCGCGCTCCTAGCCGAACGAAAGGTGACGGCCTAGGGCCCGGCTCTCCTACTTGCGGAGCGGAACCCAGAGGGACGGTGTCTGCTCGACCGAGACCGGGGGCATTGCAGGTGGTGCGGGCCAGGCGAACCAGCCTTGGGGTGAGTCGTCGAAGATCCGGAACGCGATGCGCGGCAGTCGCCCCTCACCGCCCGCCAGCCAGGCCGGATCGAGCCGCAGGATCAGCGTCCAGCCTCTTTGGCTGTCACTGCCGCTGATTTCCCAGCCGCCACCCGACCGCTCGGCACCCAACCGCCAGTCCGGATCTCCCCGCGGTGCCTCCCAGCGCCCCGCCCGGCCGCGGTAGACGACGGTACTGTCGAGCGCCCGGCGGATGTACCACTGGAAATCGTCGTGGCCCGGGTGGTCACCTCCGCGCCCGCTGGTGTTGAGACTCAGCACAAAATCATCGCCCCAGTACGGCGTGGTGTCGGGCATTGTGGCGGCCACGAAGAAACTGTCCGCCGCCCGCAGCAGCCAGACGAGCGCCGCGCCCTGGCGGGTGGGGATGCGGAGCTGGGGCGGGCCGTAGCGCGCGCTGTCTACCGGCCCCCCAGCGGCGGGGGGATGCTCCACCGATCGGATCCTGAGGGTGTCGGGCGGGCCGAGCTGGAGCACTGAAAGCAGTGCGGGCAGAAACATGACCCTAGTCGACGTCGAAGTCCGTCAGCGGCAGCAGCCGGCCCCGCGGCGGGATGCCGGGCTCCAGCTCCAGGATGCCAACCGACGGCGGCAAATTGAACCGGCGGGCCCCGGCCCCGCCCGGGTTCATTACGGTGACCACCATGTCCACCAGGGTCAGCAAGGGCCGATGGGTGTGGCCGAACACGATGATCTCGGCTTCGGGAAACGCGGCGTTAAGCGCTGCCGGGGTGGGTGAGCCGAGCTGGTCCCCGTGGGTGACGACGATATCGAATCCGTCGAGCCGGAGCCTGGCCACCTGGGGCAGCCGGTGCCGCAGCTCCGGCCCATCGGTGTTGCCGTAGACGGCGGTAACCGGGGCCAGCGCCTCGAGCTCGGTGAGCAGCTCGGCCGGGCCTACGTCGCCGGCGTGGAGGATCTGATCCACCTGGGCGAAAGCCTCGAACACCTCGGGGCGCAGGAGCCCGTGCGTATCCGAGATCACGCCCAGCCGCATCAGGGCCGCGCGAGAGCGACGAGACTGGAGGCCATACCTCGCACTCTTGCCATGAGAGCCGAGAAGCCTCCGAGCACCTCGCCCGGCTGGAAGGTGCAGTGACCGTGACGTTCGATAGTCGTGTGGCTGAGCTGGGCAGCCCTGCCTGCCTGGCTCACCTTCTGGCCATAGAGCTCGGCCTGCTGCACCGGCACAATCGGATCGCCGGTGGTATGGAGGGTAACCAGGGGGACGGTGAGATTGCCGGAGGTCTGGAGCCGGAGCAGGCCGTTGAGCGCCGCGGGATCGGCGGTGAACCGGTCGACACCCGCGTTCAGGGCTGCATCATTGGACGATCCGGTGTACACCCGGGTCGAGTTGTCGAACGGCTGTCCGCCCAGACGGTCCTGCGCATCGCCGATACCGAATATGTCGTACCAGAGGATGCCGATCGTGGTCTCGGCCACCGACCGGAGATCGTTGCCGGCCACCGGGGCCCCGGTGATCCGGATGAGCTCCAGCGCCGCATCGAAGTTGGCGGCCAGGGCGATCACGATGGCCGGCAGGTAGATCTCGTCCCAGCGGGACCGCAGCGATTCGGGTATGTCCACGGCAGTGCCCGGCAGGACTCCCGGAAAGAGGTAGTCGAAGACGACCCGGAAATCGCCGATGTAGTTGAGCTGGGCGCCGAAGTCGCCGATCGGGCCGCACCCGGCCAGCGCGCCATCGAAGACATCAGGATGGCGCTCCACCGCCAGCGTACCCACCAGACCGCCCTCGGAAAACCCGAGTATGACCGAGTGGCCCGGGTCGGGCCGGTAGAGCCGGCGGACGGTGGCGTCGAGCTCCACCAGATCCTCGACGGCCTCCGCCGCAATCAGTCCGTTGGCGCGATAGCTGGTGGTTGCGAAGGCATAACCCAGGGCGGTCAGGCTGCCGGAAACCGACACCCCCCCTACCGTGTCATCCGGCAACGCGATCGGGCGCTGCGCCGCCACATAGCCGTGGGCATAGAGCACGAGGTCTCCATTCCACGACGCAGGAAAGCACACCCGGTACAGCGCACCGTGCTCGAGCACGCCATCGCTGCAGCCCGCCGACGGCGCTACGCCTTCGTCTTCCGGCGGCGGCGGCTCCGGCGGGTTGGGTCCCGGGAGATTGCCACCCTCGGAACTGCACCCGGCGAATACGCCCCATATCAATGTGAGAACGGCGCCCGAACCGAGGCGCCGAAGTTGATCGTAGCGGATCACTTCTGATCTCCTCCCCATCGACGTGCTATTTCGATATCGAGCCCCAGCTGATCGAGGACTCGCTGCACGATGAAATCTATCAGCTCGCTCACCTTGGTGGGCCGATGGTAGAACCCCGGGGCGGCGGGCAGGACCACGGCGCCGGCTTCGGTGAGCGCTACGAGGTTCTTCAGGTGCACCAGGGACAGCGGGGTTTCCCGCGGTACTACGATCAGCTTGCGTCGCTCCTTCAGGGTGACATCGGCGGCGCGCTCGATCAGCGACCGGCTGGTGCCGCCCGCAATGGCGGCGATGGTGGCCATGGAGCAGGGACAGATCACCATGCCGCCGGTGCGCTGGGAGCCGGATGCGGGCTTGGCCCCGCGGTCTTCGTCGGGGAACACGGTGACCGATGCCCAATCGCCGCCGGTGGCCTCCTTCAGGCCATCGAGTGACTTGATGCCGACCTCCTCCCGAAGGAGACGCATGCCGTGGTCCGACGGGATCAGCCACACCGGCAGGCGGTTTCGGGCCAGCACCTCGAGCAGGCGCATGCCGTAGAGCGCGCCCGATGCGCCGGTCAGCGCCAGGACGACGGGAAGGGCGGTCACCGGCCGCGGGTGTTGGGGGCCGGCGTACGGTGAGGGTGCTTGGGGGGAAGCGTGAGCGGTGAGCGGTAAGCGGTGAGCCGGGGCGTGATAGTATTGGGCTTCGGCCCGGCCTTCCCACGATCCTGGCCTTGCTTAGGAGGCTTTCGCCCCGGCTGTTGCTTCTCCCGCTTCCCGCTCACCGCTTACCGCTCACGTTGTTCATGAAACCATCCGGTCTACTAGTGCAAACAGGAATACGGTCACCGACATGACCCCGTTCATGGTAAAGAACGCCGCATCCAGTCTCGAAAGATCGCCCGGGTGCACCAGCTGGTGCTCGTAGGCCAGGATGGCCGCGGCGACGACCAGGCCGGCATAGTACCACACCCCGAACCCGGCCCCGTACCCGAACACCGCCAGCGCGGGAATAGTTACGCCGTGAAGCAGCTTGGCCAGCAGGATCGCGCGCGGCTCCCCCAGGCGCACGACAGCGCTCCTGAGCCCTTCCGCCCGGTCGAACCCGGCGTCGGGCAGCGCGTAGAAGATGTCGAATCCGGCCACCCAGGTTGCCACTCCCGCCGTAATGGCGAGCAGCATCCAGGGGGGATCGCTCCACTGGCCGGTGATGGCCAGATAGCCCCCGACCGGCGCGATCGCGAGACTGACGCCCAGCCAGAGGTGCGGCCACCAGGTGAACCGCTTGGAGAGACTGTACAGCATGATCCACGCAAGCGCGACCGGACTCAGCAGCAGACAGAGTGGATTCAGCAGCGCGGCGGCCAGGATGAAGATTACGGCCGCGGCCACGACGGAGACCCAGGCCTGGCTCAGGGACAGCGTGCCGCGGGGCAGCTCACGATTGACCGTCCGCGGGTTGCGCGCGTCAAAGGCACGGTCGGCGATACGGTTGAATCCCATCGCCACCCAGCGCGCCGCCGAGAACGCGACGATGACCAGCACCACCTCGCGGAGCTCCACGGATTCGACCCGTGACGCCGCCAGCACGCCCAGCAAGGCAAAGGGAAGGGCGAAGAGCGTGTGCGGCAGCTTGACGAAGTTGACGTAGCGGGTCAGCAGGGAATCGCCGCTGAAGGTTTGCGCTTCGCGAGGCGGTAAGGCGGTAGGGCGGTAAGGCGGTAGGTCACTCATGGTTTATGCCCTTCACCGACTTACCGTCTTTCCGTCTTTCCGTCAGCTCGATGCCGAGCTTCCCCCACATCGCATCCACGCTCCGCTTGGTCTCCGCGTCCATCGTGATCAGCTCGGGCCACTCGCGGTCGAAGCCCTCTTCCTTCCACTTCCTGGTCGCGTCGATTCCCATCTTGCTGCCGTAGGTGAACGCCCGGCTCGAGTGGTCCAGCACGTCTATCGGGCCCATGGTGAAGCGCACGTCGCGCTCCGGATCGATGTTGTTGAGCGCGATCCACCACGCCTCGTCCGGGTCGCGCACGTTGACTTCCTTGTCCACCACCACCAGCACCTTGGCCAGCGACATGAGGCCCTGGCCCCACAGTGCGTTCATCACCTTGTACGCCTGGCCGGGGTACTGCTTGTCGATCGACACGAAGACCAGGTTGTGGAAGATTCCCGGCGCCGGCATGTGGTAATCCACGATCTCCGGCACCGTCAGCTTGAGCAGTGGAAGGAAGATGCGCTCGGTGGCGTGGCCCAGATAGAAGTCTTCCATCGGAGGCCGGCCCACCAGCGTGGCAGGGTAGATCGGATCCCGCCGCGAGGTGACGGCGGTAACGTGCACCTTGGGATAGTAGTCGGCCAGCGAATAGAACCCGGTGTGGTCGCCGAAGGGTCCCTCCAGCACCAGGTCCTCCGCCGGGTCGATATACCCCTCCAGCACCAGCTCGGCTTCGGCCGGCACATCGAGGTCGCAGGTGAGCGCCTTGGCCAGCTCCACCGGCTCGCGGCGGAGGAATCCGGCAAACAGGAATTCGTCGATGGTAGGCGGCAGGGGGGCCGAGCCCGAGTAGACGCTGGCCGGATCACCGCCGAGGGCGATGACCACCGGCATCCGCTCACCCCGGGCGGCCATCTCCCGCCAATGGGCCGCGCCTACCTTGTGACGCTGCCAGTGCATGGCCAGGGTATTCCGGCCAATCACCTGGATCCGGTACATGCCGACATTTCGGATGCCGCGGCTCGGGTCGGTGGTGATCACCATGGGGAGGGTAATGTAGCGTCCGCCGTCGCCGGGCCAGGTGGTGAGAAAGGGGATGTCGTCGAGGTTCACGGCCTGGTCGCGCTGCACAATCTCCTGGCAGGCGGGACGTCCGCCCCTCACCCGGGGGGGAAACTTGCCGATCTCGGCCAGCTTCGGAAGCATGGCGAGCTTACCGAACAGTCCTTCGGGCACCTTGAGGTTCAGCATCTCCGAGATCCGGCCACCGATGTCGTCCAGTTTGGCAGTGCCCAACGCAAGGCACATGCGCCGCATGGAGCCGAAGAGGTTGATGGCGACCGGTTGCGGGCTCCGGCGCCCGTCCTCGAGCAGCACGTGCTCGAAGAGGAGAGCGGGACCTCCGCCGGGGCTTTTCATGGTGCGGTCGGCGATCTCCGCAATCTCGAGCCGGGCGCGCACCGGGTGGGTGACCCGCACCAGCTCGCCGATGCCGTCAATCGCGCGGATGAAATCCCGAAGGTTGTTTAGGGCCATGTGTTCCTGAAAAGCGTAAGCGGTGTGCGGTAAGCCGTAAGCGGGAGCCGCAGACTCAGCAACCTGCACCGCACAGTCCGGATGCGCGTGGGATGGCTCCTTCGCCTTGCCCTGGATGAGGAGTCGTGAACCGGCTCACCGCTCACCGCTTACCGCTCGCCGTTTTTGTCCCCACATGCATGGCGCACACCCCGCCCAGGAACAGGTGAAATCGCACGTTCTCGAATCCCTGCGCCTCCATGCGGCGCGCCAGCTCGGCCGGGGCGGGAAAAACGCGCGCCGACTCTGGAAGCCAGGTATAGGCGGTCGTATGTTTCGAGACCAGACGTCCGATCACGGGAATGATGTTCCGGAAATACAGCTGGAACGCGGCCCGCAGCAGCGGCTGCTGGGGCAACGCCATTTCGAGGATGACAAGCCGGGATCCCGGCCTGAGAACCCGCGCGGCCTCGGCCAGCCCCGCGTCCAGATCCACCAGGTTCCTGACTCCCCAACCGACCATGGCGCCGTCGAAGGCGCCGTCGGGAAACGGGAGCTCCAGCGCGTCGGCATTCACGGGATCCAGCCGGTCGGACTTTTGGCGCCCGATCTCCAGCATGGAGCGCACGAAATCCGCGCCGACCACCCGCCCACGAAATCCGGGACGCCGCGCCAGGGCGGCGCCGAAATCGAGGGTTCCGGCGCAGAGGTCCAGGTAGATTCCCTCCGGCTTCCGTTCCCAGTCCAGCCGCGCCACCGCATACCGTCTCCATCCTTGATCGAAGCGGAAGCTGATGAGGCGGTTGAGCTGGTCGTAGGTGGGGGCGATGGCGGTGAAGATGGAGCGGACGTAGGCTCGCTTCTCCGGACCGCCGGAAACTGGTAACTGACGATCCGAGGCTAACATAGGCGCTGAATCTAGTCCTTGGGGAAGCCCCTTCGCAAGCAGACCGGCCGATGACTAGCGGCCGTACCGAGTGGGCCAGCCTGAGCGATCAGGAGGTGGTGCTCCTGGCCCGCTCCGGCCAGGAGGCCGCCTATCGGGAGCTGATCCGCCGCTACGAACGGCCGGTGTTTGCCCTGCTCTTCCGGATGGTACGTGACCGGGAACTGGCGGAGGACCTGGCCCAGGAGACCTTCGTCAAAGCGCTCAACGCCATCGATTCCTACCGGCCCGAATTCAAGTTTTCCTCCTGGATCTTCAAGATCGGCAACAACGCGGCGATCGATCACCTGCGACGCCGCGAGCTGGACACGTTGTCGCTGGATGGATCCCCTCATGCGGAAACGCCCGAGGCCATGCAGGCCACCGCGCTCCAGATCGGGGCGCGGCAGGAGTCGCCGCTCGACACCGTCGAGGCCAAGGAGCTCGGCGGCGCGATCGAGGCCGCTATCGGCGCCCTCCGGCCGGAATACCGCTCGTGCATCCTCCTCCGGCACGTCGAGGGCCGGCCGTACGAAGAGATCGCTGAAATGCTGAACCTGCCTCTGGGGACGGTGAAGACCTATATCCACCGGGCCCGCAACGAGCTACGGCAGTCCCTGGCGCACCTGAAAGAATGAAACCTTCACTCCAACACCGACGTAGGAGGGTTCACTTATGACCCGGCCTTCCGGACCGCACTTCTCGCCCGACGAGATCGATGCGTGGCTCGCTGGAACACTCGCGCTGGAATGGCAGCAACACCTGGATCGCTGCCAGGACTGCCTCGAGTGGGCCCGGGCCGAGCGTGAGATCGTAGACCAGGTCTCGGCCCTGCCACTGTTGAGCCCGGCAGCGGATTTCGCGGACCGGGTCATGGCCTCTGTCGCCGTGCCGGATCCGTTCGCCATCCGCTCTCTCCAAGCCACCAGACGCCGTCTCTTCGCCACCCGCAGGTCTCTCGCGGTGGCGGCGAGCGTGACCATTCTGCTGCTGGGGTCCATGGCCGGCAGCATCGCCTGGACCCTTGCCAACCAGGACACGCTTGCGTCCCTGGGGGGGTGGCTGATGATACAGGGCGGACAAGCCGCCTGGCTCGGGCTTCGCGGCCTGGCCTCCAACGTTATCGAGCAGCCCTGGTATGACGGGTTGCGGTCGCTGGCCAATCATCCGGTGCGCCTCGCGCTCGCTTCGGCAATGGCCTCGCTGGCCTACCTGGGCGGCGTCTTTACCCTGCGTCGCCTTCTGGCTCTCCCGACCCAGCAGGTGGCCCATGCCGGCATGTAAGGGACTCCTCGCCGCGGGGCTTCTGGTGCTGGCCCCGGCCCCGCTCGCGGCGGAGACGCGCGCCAGTGATCGGACTCCTTCCGAGCTGGTGCACGACTTCTGGGCGCTGGTCACGGACGTCTCGCATCGGGTAGGACTGCAGGACCCCGCCCCGTCCCGGCCCCGGCCCCAGGCTATTCCAGCGGGCGGACCCACCATTGACCTCAGTGATCTCAGCCGGCCCGAGATCATCGAAGAGCGTCTGCGCACGGCACTGCCGCCCGGCCGCGAGCCGCTCCGTCTCAGCATCACCAATGGCACCGCGCGCCGGGGAAACTTCAGCCTCGGCTCGGCCGAGAGCATGAACGGCCATCTTCTGGTGCTCGAGGGCAATGCCGAGGTGCACGGCGCCCTGCGGGGAAACCTCGTCACCGTAAAGGGGAACGTGATCGTCCACCCCGGCGGCGTGATCTCCGGCGATGTGTTGACGCTGGGGGGTGATGTTCGGGACGGCGGAGAGATTGGCGGAGAGGTCCGGACCCTCCAGTCCACCACGGTGCTGACGCCCCCTCCTGCGGCCGAGGCCCGGACCACCCCGCTGGAAAGCGTATTGTTCCGCACTGCCGGGGTGCTCGGTGTCTTTCTCACCCTCTCGGTGCTTGGCTTTGGGCTGGTGATGTTCGGGCGGCAGAACCTGGAAGTGGTGTCGGACACCATCTCGCACTCCTTCGGCAGGGCCTTCGTGACCGGGCTTCTGGGCCAGATCCTCCTCCTTCCCACGTTCGGGATGCTGGTGGTGGGGCTTGTGCTCAGCGTCGCGGGAATCCTGCTGCTGCCGTTCGCCGTGGCGGTGTTCGCCATGCTGACGGTTGTAGCCCTGGTGGGAGGATATCTCGCCGTGGCACACGCCATGGGGGAGACCTACACCCGCCGGCGTATGGCCCAGGGCGTGCTGGTCGGCTCGCCCAACAGCTACCGCTATCTGCTCGTGGGACTTCTCGCGCTGACCAGCCTGTGGGCGGCGTGGGCGCTGTTTGGCTGGGTTCCGGTGGCGGGCAGCATCATCTGGGGAGCGGCGTTCTTCGTCACCTGGCTGCTCGGCACGGCCGGCTTCGGCGCGGCGTTGCTGAGCCGGGCCGGAATCAAGGAGAACTTCGCGGGTCGGCTGCTCCCGCCGGAGGCACTGACCGACGAGTATCTCTGGGCCACCCCGCAGTACGGCGTTCCCGCCGGCCGGCGGCCAGGAAACCGCACACCCTCTCGGGGCCTGTGAGAGTGCCGTCAACCTGGTCGCTGCTGGCGCTGGTGCTGTGCGCGGGCACGGTGCAGGCGCAGACTATGCGCCCGTTCAGCACCTTCCGTCAGATGCACGGGGAAACCCGGCTCGACGCTCAGCTCGAATATGCCGCCGGGAGCCTGCGCATGATGCCCGGAGACCAGAACGAGCTCTACCGGATGGATCTTTCCTATGATGGGGATCGGTTCGTTCCGGTGAGCGATTACGACGCGGCTCGAGGCTCGGTAAACCTGGGGCTGAAATCGTCGGGCAGTGCCGGCGTCCGGGTGTCGTCCCGCAACCAGCTTCAGCAGGTGGCCAGCGTGGTGCTCTCGCCGCGGGTTGATCTCTCGCTCGAGCTCAACCTTGGCGCCGCCGACGCCGAGGTCGAGCTGGGCGGCCTGCGGCTGAATACTCTGGAGCTCAACACGGGAGCGAGCCGGACATCGGTTGCGTTCTCGCGACCCAATGCCATGCGGTGCCGCCGGGCCGCCTTCAGCGCCGGCGCCGCGGAGATCTCGATAACCGGACTAGGCAACAGCCGGTGCGACGAGATCGCGTTCGATGGCGGGGTGGGAAGTGTCACCCTCGACTTCAGTGGCTCCTGGAGCTCGAGCTCGCGGGCAAAGGTCACCATGGCCATGGGCGGCCTGACCCTGCGGCTGCCACGCAATGTGGGTGTCCGCGTTACCATGGAGAAGTTTCTCTCCAGCTTCGAGCCGGCTGGACTGGTCCGGCAGGGCAACGCGTTCGTCTCCGCCAATTACGCCAGGACTGCCCGCCACCTGGACCTCGACATTACCTCCGCAATGGGTGACGTGAATATCGAGTGGGTTGACTAGAGATCCACCAGCACCCGGAACCCGCCGTAGGCCATCCGCTTCATATCGAAGGGCATGGTCGCCGGATCCATGCTCGTCATCCAGGGATCCTTCATCACCCTTGCATTGACCCGGTCACGCTGGGCCCTCGACTTGTACACGATCCAGGAGAATACCACCGTCTCTCCCGGCTTGACCCTCATCAGACGGGTGAAGGGAAGACCCATCTTGGTCTTCAGATCGTCCCCTGCGCATTCGCGATACTCGAGCGCGCCGTACTTGAGCCAGATCCGTCCCGCCTTCTGGGCGATGCGCCGATAGGCATCCAGTTTCCGCTTCGGCACTGCCAGGAGAAATCCGTCAACGTAGCGCATGGGTCCTCCGTGAGATGAAGGCGTCCAGGCTCCAGGGACCGGGCCCGGCGGATGAGGTGTAGAGCCAGATGAAGCAGAACAGGATGGCGGGATGACCCTGGTTGAGAACCGGCCAGAAGCCCTGTGACGCGTGGCCAATGAAATACGCGAAGGCCATTTCGCCTGACAGCAGAAAGGCGACTGGACGGGTAAAGAGCCCCAACAGGAGTAACCCTCCGCCAACCACCTCCAGAGCCCCGGCGATGCCGGCCAACGAGAGCAGGGGAGCCGTGCCGCCGCCTGGCATCACCTCGGCCGGAAAGCCGAAGAGCTTGGTTGATCCGAACTGGATGAAGAGAAAGGCGGAAACGATTCTGAGGACGCTCAGCAGATAGGGCGCCCAGGAGCGCCAACGGGAAGCCAGAATGGCCGGGCTCATCAATCCTCCGGGATGGCTGGGACGGGGATCTTGCTGGAGCGCTGCAGCAGGCGAGTGTCTCCCATCTGTTCCGCGCACCCCGCGAACTGAGCACCGGGCCCGCGCCAGGCGAGCTCGTCGACATCGGTGAAGAGGGGCGCGCTGGTCCTGAGCGTGGCGAGGTCCTTGAACAGCAGGGCGCGCTCGCGGCTCTCACCCAGCACCCCAGCGGGAAAGTCCTCGATTCGTCCGTACTGATTCAGCAGCCGCTGGGCCGTCACCCGGCCGATTCCGGCAATGCCGGGATAGCCGTCGGCGGCGTCTCCCACCAGCGCGAGCAAATCGGGTATCAGTTCCGGCGACACGCCGAATTTCTCACGCACTCCTTCGGCGTTCAGGATCCGCTTGCCCCGCCGATCCACCTGCACCACACGATCTCCCCGGACGCATTGGGCCAGATCCTTGTCGGGAGTCCAGATACAGATCTTTTCCACCCGCTCGTCGGCGGCAGCGAGGTGTGCGGCGGACGCGAGTGCATCGTCGGCCTCCAGCTCGGTCATGGGCCATACCACCACCCCCATGGCCTCCAGGGCGTGCTCCAGCGGATGGAACTGCGCCAGGAGCGCCGGCTCCATGCCCTCCGACGTCTTGTAGCCGGGCCAGAGTTCGTTACGGAACGACTCGATGACATGGTCCGTCGCCACACCCAGGTGGGTCGCCCCGGTCTCGATCATCTGCAGCACGGTGTGCAGGACCCCGGTGACGGCGCCGAACGGACGGTCCTTCCCCTCCTGGAAGCGGCGGAGCCCGTAAAAGTGACGGAACAGCTCGTAGGTACCGTCGAGCAAGTGGACAATCATTTAATTTGCCCCATGGACCCGAAGCCAGACCCGACGTTTCCCATCGCACCTCCCATCGAGCCCATGCTGGCCAAGCTGGCCGAGGCCTTGCCCACGGGCGGAGACTTTCTCTTCGAGCCGAAGTGGGATGGGTTTCGCGCCATCGTCTTCCGGGGCGACTCCGAGGTCTTCATCCAGAGCCGCGACCTGCGCCCCTTCGATCGCTACTTCCCGGAGCTGCACCAGGCCCTGCTCGAGAAGCTGCCGCCCGGCTGCGTGATCGACGGCGAGATCGTGATCACTACCCCCGACGGTCTCGACTTCGACGCGCTGCAGCTGCGGCTGCACCCGGCGGCATCGCGGGTGGCCAAGCTGGCCCAGGAGACGCCGGCCTCGTTTGTCGGGTTCGACCTTCTCGCCGTCGATGGCCGCAGCCTGATGTCGGCGCCCCAGAGCGAACGGCGCCAGCAGCTGGAGCGGCTGCTCGCCAGGACCGGCCCTCCGGTATACCTCACCCCAATGACGCGGGACCGGGCACAGGCTACCGAGTGGCTGGATCAATTCGAGGGTGCCGGGCTGGACGGGGTGATTGCGAAGCCGGCGGCGAGTCCGTACCAGCCGGGCAAGCGCGCGATGTTCAAGGTGAAACACGCGCGCACCGCCGAATGCGTGGTGGCGGGATTCCGCTGGCACAAAAGCGGTCCCGGGGTGGTCGGGTCGCTGCTGCTGGGGCTGTACGACCACCGCGGCAAGCTGCAGCACGTCGGTGTAACCTCCTCGTTTACCATGGCCGCCCGGCGTCAGCTGGCCGAGGAGCTCGCGCCGCTGCGGGAGAACGCGCTGGAGAAGCATCCCTGGCGGGAGTGGGCCCAGGCTGAAGCCCACGATCTGAACCGCATGCCCGGGGCGCAGAGTCGGTGGAGCGCAGGAAAGGACCTCTCGTGGGAGCCGCTTCGGATCGAACGGGTATGCGAGGTGAAGTACGATCACCTCCAGGGAGACCGCTTCCGGCACGCGGCAACGTTTCTCCGGTGGCGCCCGGACAAAGAGCCACGCGATTGCCGCTACGACCAGCTCGAGGTAACCCCATCCTACGAGCTGGCCCGCGTCTTCAGATCGGGGTCGAGCGCTTCCTGAGCCGGCCGCAGTCCTTCCGGCACATGCTGCAGGTTGATCCGGACGCGGGTCCAGGTGGAGGAGCGGCCCCGCATCGAGTCCACCAGCACGTCGGCCGGCTCCAGGTGGGCCGCGGCCTCCTGATGGCGCTCCTTCCAGCGCTCGAGACCGGCCAAGGCATCCTCCTTCCGCTGCGCCCGGCCGATCTCGATCAGCGGGTGCTTGGACACCCGGCGCCTGGATGGCTGCACCCGCGGCGGCTCGTTCTGCTGCTTCCGATAGTGCGGGGGCCAGGGGGCGTCGCCCAGGCCCTCACGCTCGTGCCGGGTGGAGAGCTCCAGCAGGGCCTCGAGTGAGCCGGCGTGCCGATCGATTTCCTCGTGCGGATCGCCGATCTTCGCGAATCGGGCCGGGAGGGTGGCCAGGGTGAAGTCCTCCGGCTCGGCGCTGTCTACCTCCTCCCAGGCCAGCGGCGCCGACGCCCGCGCATCCGGTTTGGGCCGCACCGAATAGGCCGAGGCGACGGTCCGGTCTTTCGCATTCTGGTTGTAGTCGACGAACACGCCGTGCCGTTCTTCCTTCCACCACTTGCTCGTGGCAATTGCCGGTGCCCGTCGCTCGACCTCCCGCGCGAGCGCCAGAGCCGCGCGTCGCACCTCGTCGAAGCTCCACCGCCGCTGGATCCGCACATTCACATGCATTCCCCGGGAGCCTGAGGTCTTGGGCCACCCGACGAGGCCGAAGTCTCCCAGCGTAGCCTGAACTACGCCGGCCACTTCGCGTACCTGGCCCCAGCCCACACCCGGCACCGGATCGAGGTCCACTCTCAGCTCATCGGGATGCTCCAGGTCGTCGGCCCGCACCGGGTGGGGATGCAGCTCCAGACAGGCGAGGTTGGCGAGCCAGACGAGGGCGGCGGCATCACGCGGCACGACTTCGTCTGCGCTTCGTCCCGAGGGGAAGCGGAGCGACACCACCTCGATCCAGTCCGGTCGCGAAGTCGGCGCGCGCTTCTGATAGAAGAACTCTTCGCCGATGCCGTTGGGGTACCGGACCAGCATGTTGGGCCGGCCGCCCGCACCGCGCAGCGCCCCGGGGGCTACGGCGAGGTAGTACCGCGCGAGATCGAGCTTGGTGTATCCCGCCTCGGGAAAGAGCACCTTGCCGGGATTCGAGATGGAGATCTCGCGGCCTTCCACCACCAGCAGCTCGGGCTTGGTGCCGGCAGTGGAGTCGCGCTCCTTTCCGCTGGATCGGGGCATATGCGGCCTTATTCCAAAACCGGTTCGCGTGCGGCCGAGGCGGCACGCTCCAGCAGCAGGGTGCGCTCGCGACGGTTGCGGGTGAGCGAGGCGGCCCGCTCGAACTCCACCCGCGCTTCCTCGGATCGGCCCAGCTTGGTCAGGAGATCGGCCCGAACACTCGGCAAGAGATGGTAGGCCTTGAGCGACGGCTCGGCCGCCAGGTCATCCACCAGCTCCAGGCCCGCCGCCGGCCCGAACGCCATCCCTACCGCAACGGCGCGATTCAGGCCGACCACCGGCGAGAGGGTGAGCTGAGCCAGGGCATCGTACAGCGCCACGATGCGCACCCAGTCCGTTTCCTCCGCCGTGCGCGCGCGGGCGTGACAGGCTGCGATGGCGGCCTGGAGCCGGTACGGGCCCAGCGTGCCGCCGAGCTCCTCGGCCCGGGCCAGCGCCGCCAGGCCTCGGCGGATGAGGAGCTGGTCCCACTGGCCCCGGTTCTGATCGAGCAGGAGAATAGGCTCCCCGCAGGAGCCGACCCGCGCCCTTATCCGGGAAGCCTGGATTTCCATGAGTGACACGAGGCCGTGGACCTCCGGTTCGTCCGGGGCGAGCCCCGCCAGGATCCGGCCCAGCCGCAGCGCGTCCTCGCAGAGCGCGGGGCGTATCCAGTCGTCACCGGCGGTCGCCAGGTAGCCCTCGTTGAACACCAGGTAGATGACCTCGAGCACCGACGACAGGCGGCCAGCCAGCTCCGCCCCCCGGGGAACCTCGAAGGGCACTCTTGATTCGGCCAGGGAACGCTTCGCCCGGACGATACGCTGGGCCACTGTTGACTCGGGAACGAGGAACGCCCGCGCGATCTCCGCCGTGGTCAGGCCCCCCACCAGCCTCAGCGTGAGCGCGGCCCGCGCCTCGGTGGAGAGCACGGGATGGCAGGCCGTGAACATCAGGCGGAGGAGGTCGTCGCCGATGTCGTCGTTGATGGCCGCATCCAGTTGGGACACCGCCGACTCCCTGCCCGCCTCGAGCTCAAGACCGAGCTGCCGGTGCCTGCGCTCGAGCATCTTGCCGCGGCGTAACCAGTCGATGGCGCGATGCTTGGCGGCCGCCATGAGCCAGGCACCCGGCTTGTCGGGGACGCCCGACTGGGGCCAGCGCTCGAGCGCGGCCAGGAGGGCGTCCTGCGCCAGATCCTCGGCGATGCCGACATCGCCGGTGATCCGCGCCAGACCGGCGATGAGCTTCGCCGATTCGATCCTCCAGACCGCGTCGATCGCCCGATGGGTTTCGGAAATGGGCGCCTACCGCCTTGCGTTGGCCGCCGCCTGCTCCATGATTCGCTTCTCCTGCTCTCGAAGCTCCGGGGTGAACTCGGGCCCGAAATCCTCGGCCTCGAACACCTGGCGAATCTCTACCTCCGTCTCCGTCCCGGGGTGCGGGTTGGGCGCACGCTTAACCCACTCGATCGCCTCTTCCTTGGACTTGACCTCGAACAGCCAGAAGCCCGCGATCAACTCCTTGGTCTCGGCGAACGGCCCATCGATTACGGTCCTCTTGTTGCCCGAAAACCTGACGCGGGCGCCCTTGGAGCTCGGCTGCAGGCCCTCGCCGGCCAGCATCACCCCCGCCTTTACCAGCTCCTCGTTGTACCGGTTCATGTCGGCCAGGAGCTTCTCGTCGGGAAGCTCCCCGGCCTCCGATTTCTTGTCGGCCTTTACGATTACCATGAATCGCATGTCTCGGGTCCTCCGGTGCACGGTTAGTGGGTGATGGCTATATAGCCTTCACTTACACGTCGAACGAGGTCCGCCGAAATCGACACGTCCCTGGGTTCCCGGCTTCCCTCGTCCCGTCACTCACTGACCAGAGCCAGGATGTTGCCGTCGGGGTCCTTGAACCACGCCACTTTCATTCCGTCGCTGACGTAGACGTCGCCCTTTCGGGTGAGACCCGGCATGTCGTAGTGCTCGAACGTGACGCCCTTGTCCCGGAGCCCTTGGACGATCTTTTCGATGTCTTTTCCTACGCCCCAGGTGGCCGCGGTGGCCTTGTTGGTGCCGGCGAACTGCGAGTGGTAGACCAGGACCCTGGAGCTACCGCTCTTGTAAACCAGCGCCTCGGGCTCCTGAGAGTTGTCTTCCGGCTTGAGACCCACCGTCCCCTCGTAAAACTTCTTGGCCGATGTGAGGTCTTTGACCGGGATGGTGGCCGCCGCATTCTTAGCGCCCAGCATTGGTTGCCTCCTGCCCGGCGCCGGCGCCGACCTCACCCGCCTGCGGGTCGGTCTGCCATACGGCGAAAAGGTTGCCTTCGGTATCGTTGAGCTGGGCAAACCAACCCATGCCCGGCACCGGGCTCTTGGCCATGAGGGTCTTCGCGCCCAGCTTCTCGGCCTTACGGACGAACTCGTCCACGTCCTCGACGCTGATGTAGTTCACCGGCGGTTGGCCGGCGTACATGCGCCGCAGGAGCCCGCCGTTGACTCCGGGCCGGCTGGGCATTCCATCCGGGCTGGTTGGAACCGTGCGAACCATCCAGTATTCGATCCCGCCGCTGCCCGTGCCATCCCACTTGCCCACGTCCCAGCCGAACAGCTCCCGATAAAAGTTCGCGGCCCGCTCCGGGTCGTCGGCCGGAATCTCGAAGTGCACCACCGTGTGATCCATGGGTCGGGTCCTCCCTGGTGTTCTGATGGGTCTGAAACTTCTTCCTGACTACAGACTGATTGGTATGAATGAACGCCGGGACGCGAGGCGTCAAGCATGATTGACAGTCCGTGAAGCGATTGTTACATACCAAATGGTACGGAGCCTCTTGGGGGGGGAAGTATGGCCAGGAGCACCACCAAACCGCGGGTACGCTCGCCCGCGGCCACCCGCGACAAGCTGCTCCGGGCCGCGTTCGAGGAGATCTATCGGCGCGGCTTCCAGGCTGCCAGTCTGGATACCATCCTGGAGAAGGCCGGCGTGACCAAGGGCGCCCTGTATCACCACTTTCCTGATAAGGCCGCGTTGGGACACGCGGTGGTGGACGAGGTGGTGAACGGATTTCTGCTGCAGCGCTGGGGCATCGGCTCGCTGGCCCGGGTCGAGCGTGACCCCCTCTCGGCCCTCCAGCAGATTCTGCGGCGGCGCTCCGCCGAGCTCACCGCGCGAGAGGTGGAGCTGGGGTGTCCCCTCAACAATCTGGCGCAGGAGATGTCCCCCCTCGACGAACGTTTCCGGCGAAGGGTGAGCGCCACCTTTGGTACCTGGACCAACGCGTTTGCCGCAGCGATGCAGAAGGGTCAGGCGGAGGGCACGGTCCGGCGGGATCTCGACGCCCCGAAAGTGGCCGGGTTCATCGTGGCCGCCATCGAAGGGTCATTCGGCCTGGCCAAGAGCGCGAAGAGTCCGTCCCTGCTTCGCGCCAACCTCGAGGTCCTGAGTACCTTTCTGGAGACTCTTCGTCCGGCGGGGAAGGCCTGACCTCATGTCGCCACTCGAGACGCTTGGTTTTGCGCTGGGCACCTCCTTTGCCTCGGGGCTCAATCTCTACGCCACGGTGGCCGCGGCCGGCATCTTCCAGCGTCTCGGCCTGGTTCACCTCCCCGACTCGCTTCAGGTACTTTCGCACCCCGTGGTGCTGGGGGTGGCGGTGACGCTCTTCATCGTCGAGTTCATCGCCGACAAGATCCCCTATGTGGACAGCGCCTGGGATGCGCTGCACACGTTCATCCGGCCGCCTGCTGCCGCGGTCATGGCGTACGGCGCGTTTGGGAGTGTGCCGGAGGAGTACAAGCTGGGCGCTGCCCTGCTCGCGGGGGGCGTCGCCCTCACCTCCCATGGGGCCAAGGCCACCACCCGCGCCGCCGCCAACACCAGCCCGGAGCCGGTGAGCAACTGGGTCCTGAGCCTGGTCGAGGATGGCTTGTCGGTGTTTCTGGTCTGGATGGCGGCGGAGCACCCGCTCTGGACGGCAGTGATCGTGCTGGTACTGGTGGTCGTCGCGGTCCTGCTGATCAGGAAGCTCTGGAGATTTGCCCGGCAGATGGTCGAACGATTGCGGCGGCCCCAGCCCTCTAGCCCAGCCTAGCCCGCACCCTTCCCCCCACTCCCACACCCAGCCGGCGAGCCGCCGACCCGTTCCGGACGGCAATCTCGATGGCGCCCCCCGAGCCGACGTACGCCAGGATCGCACCGACCGGCACGTCACTGAAAGTCCGACGCACGGGACCCAGATCCAGGTCCTCCACTTCGAGGGTGGCGTAGTCCGGCACCAGCTCGGCGGTGAGGTTGGTGACCAGGCTGCCGAACCGATCGATGTAGATGATCTCGCCGACCACGGTCTTTCCCTCGTAATGCGGCGCGGTATACGCCAGCCGTTCGGGCGTCGCCGGAAGGGGCGGGCCCAGCGCGTGGAGTGGCCCACCTGAGGCAAGTGCCGCCGCGGCAGGCGCAAACAGATCACGGCCGTGAAACGTGGGAGCGGCCGACGGGGGTACCGGCAGGACTACGGCCTCCACTTCCGTATCGCTCAGGACGGACGTGAAGACGCCGTTGTCAGGGCCCACGAACAGGTGGCCTCGGGCCGCCACCGCGAGCGGAGCCCGGGCTGACCCCACCCCCGGATCCACCACCACCAGGTGAATGGTGGCCTGCGGGAAGTGGTGCCAGGTGCGCCCCAGGATGTACGCGGCCGACCGGATGTCGCCGGGGGCAATCCCGTGGGTCACGTCCACCAGCGTCACACCCGGTGCCCGGCTCAACAGCACGCCCTTTAATTCCGCTACGTAGTGATCGGCGCTTCCGAAATCCGTCAGGAGGGTGATGATCGGCATTCGGAAGTGAGCGTAAGAAGTGAGAGGTGGGAGGGAGAAGTAGGAAGTGAATAGAAGTGGCCTGTCATCCTCCCTCTCACTACTCACTTCTTACTTGTTACCCCCGCAGGATCGGAAGCGACACGCTTCGCCCGGCCGTCTTCTGCTGCAAGGCTTCCGCGATCTCGCGAAGGCTCAGGGCTGCGGGGCTCTCCGGCTGAGCCACCAGGATGGGCTGCCCCGCGTCGGCCAGCGCCGCCAGCTCCGGCTGGAGTGGCACCGAGCCCAGGAGCGGGGCGCCGATTTCGTCGGCCAGGCGCTGGCCGCCACCCGATGAGAACAGCTCAAAGCGCTTCCCCGTTTCCGGGTCGGTGAAGCCGCTCATGTTTTCCACCACCCCAAAGATGGGAACCCCCACCTTCTCGAACATCTTGGCACCCCGGAGCGCATCGCCCACCGCCACCTCCTGCGGCGTGGTGACAATGACCGCGCCTGCCACGTGGGTGGCCTGGACCAGCGAAAGCTGGGCATCGCCGGTGCCGGGGGGCAGATCCACAATGAAGTAGTCGAGCTGTCCCCACTCCACGTCGCGGAGAAACTGATTCACGATCTTCATAATGATGGGGCCGCGCCAGATGGCGGGGGCGTCGCGCTCGACCAGCAGGCCCAGCGACATCAACTTGACCCCGTACGCCTCGAGCGGCCGGATCTTCCCGCCGTACACCGCCGGCCGCTCGTTGACACCGAACATCCGGGGGATGTTGGGTCCGTACACATCGGCGTCCATGACCCCCACTTGAAACCCAGCCCGCGCCAGCGCCACCGCGAGGTTGGCGGCCACCGTAGATTTCCCTACCCCGCCCTTGCCGGAGGAGATCGCGATGATCTTGCCCAGGCCGGCCATTTCCACGGGCTGCGGGGCCGGCGGCATGGATGCGCTGGCGGGTGGACTGCCCGGAGGGGCGTGGGTCGCCCGGGCGGGCCCCGCCGGATTGGTGACGCTGATCTTGATGCCGTCCTTCCGAACTCCTTCGACCGCGGCCACCGCGCTACGGGCGGAACGGACCAGGGTGGCCGGATCCTCGGGCGCCAGCAGGAACGTGAAGGAGACCTTGCCCTCGTCCGTGACGCTGAGATCGCGGATCATGCCCGAGGACAGGAGATCGTTCTCCAGCCGGGGGTTCTGAATCCGTGACAAGGCCGCCGCGACCCGGGCCTCGAGCGACTCAGCCACTACACCGCCTCCACGTGCTTCACCTCAGGCACCATTTCGCGAAGCCGGCTTTCGATACCCTGCTTGAGGGTGACCGAGGAGGCGGAGCAGCCGTGGCAGGTGCCACCCAGCCTGAGCAGAAGGATCCCGTCTTCCTCGTCGAAATCCACGACTTCGACATTGCCCCGGTGGGAGGCGATGTACGGCCGGAGTGTGTCAAGCGTGCGTTCGATGCGGTCGATCGTGTCCATGGGCCACCAGATGGGGAATTCCTACAGTTACAGTCGGAATATAATCGGCCTGAGAACTGGGAGCCGCCTCGCTCTAGCTCCTGACGCCCAGCGCCCGATTGCCGTCTCCGTTCGAGAGGTACTCGCGTGCGGCCTTCAGGATGGTGGCCTGCACCTCCGCAAGGGAGCCGGTGAGCGATAGTCCGGCCGCTTTGGTATGGCCACCCCCGCCATATGGCTTGGCGAAGGCCGCCACGTCCACATCCCCCACCGATCGGAGGGAAACCTTGACCCGGCCCTGAGAGATCTCCCGGAAGAGGAGCGCCATGCGCACTCCCTCAATTGACCGGGGAAACTCGACCACCCCGTCCAGGTCGTCGGAGGAAACGCCCAGCCGCTCGATCGCGCCGGGAGGCACGGTCACCCAGGCCAGGCCATACTCGTTCTCCACGACCAGGGTCTGGAGCGCCTCGGCAAACAGCCGAGGTCTACCCTCCGGTGCCCGGGCATAGACCTCGAGATATATCTCCTCGTTATCGACCCCGGCCTCGAGTAGATCTGCCGCCACCCGGAGCGTCCGCGCCCGTGTATTACTGAAGCGGAAGCCACCGGTATCGGTCAGAATGGCGACATACAGCGCCCGGGCCACCTGCTCGGTTACCGGCCAGCCATTGGCCTTGGCAAGCTCGTAGATGAGCTCGCCGGTAGCCGCCGCCTCGGGGTCCACATAGCGGGGGCCGGCGGGGAGAACACCCACGCTCACGTGGTGATCCACGCAGGCCACGGGCACGCCCCGGCTCTTGACGGTCTCGATCAGCATGCCGAGACGGGTGAGGTCGGAGATGTCCAGCACGATGATCAGATCGGCCCGCCGGAGCTCCTTGATCGCCTCGGCTGAGCGATCGACGCCGGGCAACCCCTCGAACAGAAAGCTGAAGCGAGGCGGCGTGGAGCTGGGGTTGGTGATGACCGCGTCCAGCCCCTGGGCGCGGAGCAGGTGGACCAGCCCCACTTCGCTCCCGATCCCATCGCCATCCGGATTGACATGAGTGGTGATGCAGACCCGCTGCCCGGGCCGAAGCGCAGTGGCGAACGCCTGGGCCTGGGCGACCTTCTCGGGGGACAACGAAAGCGGCATTTCCAGAAATTAACAGCCCAACCGGAACCGCGCGAAGCTCAGCCGCGGTTTCCCACCTCGAGCTTGGAGTGCCTGCGGCCGTACAGGAAGTAGATGGCCAGCCCCACGCCGAGCCAGACGAGGAGTCTCACCCAGGTCTGGAGGTCCAGGTGGAGCATGAGATACGCCGCCGAGAGCGCCCCCGCTGGAGCCACGAACCACACGAACGGGGTCTTGAATGGCCGCCGAAGGTTGGGCTCCCGAATCCGCAGGACCAGGACCCCGGAGCACACGATCATAAAGGCGAGCAGGGTTCCAATCGACACCAGCTTGGCGGCGTCACGGACCGGCAGGATGGCCGCCGGAATGGCCACCGCCAGCCCGGTGACGATGGACGTGATGTAGGGGGTGCGGAAGCGCGGGTGAACCTTGCGAACGAACGGCGGAAGCAGCCCGTCGCGTGACATCGAGTAGAAGATCCGGGATTGGCCCAGCAGCTGAACCAGAATCACCGAGGTGAGCCCGGCGATCGCTCCGATCTTGATGAATGCTCCAAAGAATCCAAGCCCGGTGCGGTCCGCCACCTTGGCAATGGGGGCGGGCACATCCAGCTCGGTGTAGGGGACCACGCCGGTCGCGATGGCAGACACTATGATGTACAACAGGGTGCATGCCACCAGCGATCCGATGATCGCGATCGGCATGTCCTTCTGCGGGTTCTTGGCCTCCTGAGCGGCGGTGGTCACCGAGTCGAACCCGATGTAGGCGAAAAACACGATGGCCGCGCCGGCCACCACGCCGC
>DASVGF010000157.1:0-2918 GCA_036379675.1 Gemmatimonadales bacterium
GGTTAGCGGCACCCCCCAGCGCCTGCAATCTCTGCAGGAAAGCTCGGTGCACTACTTTCAGCGGCCCGATGCAGAGTACCTCGGCGTAGATTCGAGCGCGACATCGCTCTCCGGCTACGCCGCCCGGGTTTCCCTCAACAAGCAGAAGGGCAACTGGATGTTCAACTCGGCCGTTGGGGTCATCGATCCCAACTTCGAGGTCAACGATCTCGGCTTCCAGTTCCGCGGCGACCAGATCAACTCGCACGTCATGGTGGGCCACAAGTGGACCCGGCCCGGCCGGGTGTTCCGCAGTGCCCGGCTCAGCCTGGCCGGCTTCCGGAGCTACAACTACGGCGGCGACGTGACCTGGACCGGGCTGTTCCTGACCGGGCTCTACGAGCTCAGGAACTTCTCCACCGGCCGCTGGTTCGTGGCGTACAACCCGAGCACGCTGAGCGACCGGCGCAGCCGGGGCGGCCCGCTCATGGTCAACCAGCCGGGGGTGGAGTGGGATCTCCAGCTCGACTCCGACCCCAACAAGCGCTGGATCTACGGCTTCGGGCTCCACGGCAACCACTATCAGGAGGATTGGGAGCAGAGCTGGAGTGCCCGGGCGGCGCTGGAGTGGAAGCCTGGTGCCCGGCTGTCATTGCGGCTCGAGCCGCAGATCGAGCGCACCGGCACGTCGGCCCAGTATGTGGACACCTTCGACGACGTGCTGGCCAGCAACACGTACGGCCACCGCTACGTGTTCGCCGACCTGAAGCAGACCACGGTGTCGGCCAGTGTGCGGCTCAACTGGATCTTCACCCCGAGGCTGAGTCTCGAGGTGTACGCCCAGCCGCTCTTGTCGTCGGGCCGGTACACCGGGTTCAAGGAGCTGGCCCGTCCCCGCAGCTACGTCTTCAATCCCTATCCCGATCCGGCGGAGACCGCCGATCCCGATCGCATCGTGGTGGATCCGGACGGCGCCGGGCCGGCCGAGTCGCACGAGATTGACGACCCCAACTTTTCGCTCGCGTCGCTCAGGGGTAATGCCGTGCTGAGGTGGGAGTACTCCGCCGGCTCCACCCTGTTCCTGGTATGGACTCAGAACCGCTCGGACCGGGAGAGCATCGGCGCGTTCCGCACCGGGCGCGCGCTGGACCGGCTGTTCGGGGCGAGCGGCGACAACATCTTTCTGGTGAAGCTCTCCTACTGGTGGAATCCGTAGGCGTGGGCCGGGACCGTCGCGCGGATTCGGGATGACTGCCACCCGGGAGCTCGGGGCTAGCATGAGACGGTGGCCCAGCTCCTCGGATCGCCATGAAGCTGCTCGCCGGTCTCCGGAGCGCGCTCCGGGTGCATCACTACAGCCCGCGGACGGAGCAGGCGTACGCGGGATGGGTGCGCCGGTTCGTGCGGTTTCACGGCATGCGCCACCCGGCGGAGCTGGGGCCGGACCACATCGTCGGGTTCGTGTCGTGGCTGGCGGGAGAGTGCCGGGTAAGCGCGGCCACCCAGACGCAGGCCACCAGCGCGCTGCTTTTTCTCTACAGGGAGGTGCTCCAGCGGGACGTGGGCCGGCTCCCGGGCATTCTCCGGGCCCGCCAACCGCGGCGGCGGCCGGTCGTGCTGACGCGGGAGGAGGTCGCCGGTGTGCTCGGCGAGCTGTCGGGCACGCCGAAGCTGGTGTGTGGGTTGCTGTACGGCAGCGGCATGCGATTGCTGGAGGCGCTGAGGCTCCGGGTCAAGGACGTGGACTTCGGCGCCGGCGAGATCGTGATCCGGCGAGGCAAGGGCAGCAGCGACCGGGTCACGATGCTGCCGGAGACTATCCGGGCGCCATTGGGCGCCCATCTTCGAAGCGTGCAGGCGCTCCACGGCCGGGACCTGGCGGCCGGGGCCGGGCGGGTGCTGTTGCCGGGGGCGCTGGGGCGCAAACTGCCGCACTCCGACCGGGAGTGGCCCTGGCAGTGGGTCTTCCCGGCCACCCGGTGCGCGATTCTGGGCGATTCGGGGCTCAGGGGCCGGCATCACCTGCACGAATCGGTCATCCAGCGTGCGGTGCGCCGGGCGGTGCTCGCCAGCGGGATCACCAAACACGCCAGCTGTCACACCTTCCGCCACTCCTTTGCCACCCACCTGCTGGAAGACGGCTATGACATTCGCACGGTCCAGGAGCTGCTGGGCCATCGGGACGTCAGCACCACCATGGTGTACACCCATGTGCTGAATCGGGGTGGGCTTGGTGTGCGGAGCCCGGCCGACCGGTTCCCGGGGGTACTGCTGTCGCAAAAGGGGCCCTAGTTGGCGCAAGAGGGTACTAGTCGGCTACCCAGAGGCTCGCCAGATTCCGATCATGCGGCTCCGGCTTATGCGGCGGCTCTTGCAGCGTCAGATCGGCAGGGATTTCAGTGAGCGGGCTAAAGATGGGCTTGGTGAGCACTTACCGAGGATGATCCTGGCGCGGTACCAGCGCCGGACGTATTAGGTGGCGGGGCTCGCGGAAACGAGTGTGTCCTGCTTGCATTCGAATACTAGTTAGACGGACTCAGGGGAAAGGCGAAAGATGGCCATAGAGCCGCCAGTTCCGCTGCGGCGTGTTCGGACCAAGATCCCGTTGGATGTGCAGGTACGCGTTCTGTTTCGCGACGGCTGGCTTTGCCGATGGTGCCACCGGCCCACCGTCTTCAGCCCTACTTTCCGGCTCGTGCAACTCTTCGTCGAAAAGTCCGGAAACCAAGCCCCGCTCGCGTACTTCCACCCGAACTGGCGTCGCGACGCTGCCCCGCTGCTTGACCACATGGGGGCAGTGATTGACCACGTCGAGGCTTTCGCGACGGGCGGCGAACACGCGGAAGCCAACTTTGTCACGGCCTGTAACAAGTGCAACGCTCGAAAGAACAGCCGTCCTGCTGCGACGTATGAGCGCGAGCGTCCTGGGAGGCCAGTCA
>DASVGF010000158.1:0-3635 GCA_036379675.1 Gemmatimonadales bacterium
CCTGGAGCAGCAGAACCATTCCCTTGTATGCCGGCGTCAGGAGAAACGCGATGGCCGGCCGGAACAGGAACATCAACGCGAAAATCGGGAGATAACCGAATCGCTGCAACCCACGATACCACGCGCCCGCCCGCGGCGGCAGCAGGTGGTACATCAGGTGCGAGCCGTCGAGCGGAGGTACCGGTATCAGGTTGAAAAAGCAGAGCACCAGGTTGAGCCAGATACCGTACACCATCATCCGCTGCAGCGTATCGAGCACGGGCGCCGCGCCGGGCAACGCCTGCCCCACCAGACCGACCACGACAAAAACCACAGCCCACACCAACGCCAGGATCAGATTGGTGACCACCCCGGCGGCCGAGACCAGGATGTCTCCCTTCTTGTAGTTCCGGTACTTGCGCGGATTCACCGGTACCGGCTTGGCCCCACCGAAGGTGAAACTCCCGCCCGAGCCGAACCACAACACAGCCGGGAGAATGATGCTCATCACAGGGTCGATGTGCGGCAGGGGATTCAGGGTAACCCGGCCCAGCATGTAGGCCGTATCGTCTCCCTGCCGAAGAGCGGTAGCCGCGTGGGCGTACTCATGGGCGACCATCGCGAAGACCAGCATGGGGAGGGCGAGCACGAAATCGCCGAGTTGTCGATCCAGTGATCGTCCTCCAAATTGGGGGCGCCGAAGGTTAAACGGGCCGTGAGGTCAAAGTCAAAGCGGCCTCCCGCTTGACCTTGCAGAGGGTCCGGCCTATGTTTTCGGGCTCAGCGTCCGGACGGTTTCCGGATCGAAACTCTTACGGTACGAGGTCGGTTTGCCACGGATCAAGTCAGCCGCCAAACGCATGCGCCAGGGTCGGGCCCGCGCCGCGCACAACCGCACGCACCGGAGCGAGCTTCGCACCGCTCTCAAGAGGGTTCGCTCCTCCACCGGCGAGGAAGCGGTGAAGGCCTATGCCGAGGCCGTGAAACTGCTCGATCGCGCCAGTCGCAAGAGCATCGTCCACAAGAATGCCGCGGCACGACAGAAGAGCCGGCTGGCCAAGCTGGTGGGGTCTAAGAGGTAAGAGGTTGAGGGGTGATTGGTGTGAGGTAAGAGGGGCGCCCCGACCAGCAGGCGCCCCTTCGTTGTAGGTGCCACACTAATGACAGGCTACTAGAGGGAAACCTGGTAACAGGTGGTGGCTGAGTAACTTCCCCCTCACTTCTCACCTCTTACCTCTTCCGGCTAAACTCCCGCCAGCTCCGCTCCACAGCGCTCGCAATACCACTCGGTGGGACGGTTGAGCGTGCCGCACTCGCCACACTTCAGGGTCTTGGCGACCCCAGAGGCACCCTTGGAGACGGCCGGCTCCGGCGCTTTCGGCGCCGCCGTTGCCGTGGGGGAGGACATGGCTGGATTGCTGGGCCGCCGACCCCCGAGTCTGGAGGGTTCGTCCTCCGAGACCGACTTGAGAAAGGCCAACTCGTCGGTGGGAACGCCCGCCGGCTCCGGACGGGGCTTGTTGGGTGGCGCCGCTGCCGGCTTGATCTCGTCGAAAGACTCGGCCAGGTGCGTCACCATGGGCGCCTCCTCGATCACTTGAGGCTTGGGGGCGCGGGGAGCTGATGGCGCCGCTGACGGAGGAGCCGCGGCCAGTGGAGCAGCGGCCGACGACCCCGCTCCTGCCCGGGGCGCGGAAATCAGCGACTGGATCTCGGTGAGACGGGCAATTTCAGCGCCAATGCCCTTCAGCCGGGACCGGAGCTGCTCGATCTCCCTCTTGCTCTGCTCGTTAAGGCGCTTCCACTCACCGGCGTCGTACTCTCCCACCGAGTGGCGCACTTCCGCTTCGGCCAGCGCCTCTTCCGCCCGCCGGCGCTCCCGGTCGACCTCGGCCTGGGTGGCGTGCTGCCGTTCCAGCTCTTCCGAAATGGCGGCGCTCCGGTCCCGCAGCTGTTCCATCACACTGTCGAGACGCGCCTGATAATCTCCCCGCACGCGCTCCCGAACCGACGGCGAGGCCTTGTCTCCCGACGTATCCAGCCGGAGCAGCCATTCCTCGTACTGGGCCCGTTGTTCCAGAAGCGCTTCGATGGTCGCTTCAGCGTCGTTGGCCATAGGAGGTTTCCTCTCGTCCGTTCGAAGACTTCAAGCTGGTCGCGGGTGAGGTCAAGAGCACGACATGCCATCACTAGCCGGGCGCCATGGTTGCGTAGGAACGCAGGGCGCCTCACCCATCAGTACCGCGATCTCAGGGAGTCCGTCACCGGGAAGTACTCACCCCAAATCTAATTCGGTCGGGGCTTCCCGACAGCCTCCCGCTGGTACACCACCTGCCCTCGCACGATCGTCGTCTCGGCCCGCCCGGTGAGCCTCCGCCCGGCAAACGGCGTGTTCCTGCTCTTGGAGAAGAACTTCGCCGGATCCACGGTCCAGGTGCCCTTGGGGTCGGCCACCAGCACATCGCCGGGAGAGCCCGGCGCGAGGGTTCCGCCCGGAAGGTTGAAGATCCGGGCCGGCATCATGCTCATCCGCGTTATCAGATCACTGAGACTGAGCAGCCCGGTTTCCACCAGTTCGGCAATGGCCAGGCCAAGTGCGGTCTCGAGCCCTATGATGCCATTCGGCGCATCGTCGAACTCGCGCTCCTTGGCGTCGTAGTGATGGGGCGCGTGATCGGTGCAGATGGCGTCGATGGTGCCATCGCGCAGCGCCTGGCGGATCGCGTCGCGATCCTCCGCCTCCCGTAGCGGGGGGTTCATCTTCGCGTTGGTGTTGTATCCCTCGCAGCTTTCGTGCGTCAGCGTGAAGTGATGGGGACAGGCTTCCGCCGTCACCCGGATCCCCCTCTCCTTGGCGCGCCGGATCAGGTCGACCGAGCCCCGGGTGGACATGTGGCAGAGGTGCACGTGTCCGCCCGTCAGCTCGGCCAGCAGTACGTCCCGCGCCACCATGATCTCTTCCGCTGCCGCAGGGATGCCCTTCAGTCCCAGCCGGGTGGAGACGATGCCCTCGTGCATGGCGCCGCCGGCCGAGAGGGTCGGATCTTCGCAGTGATCGGCCACGGGGATGCCGAAGGTCCTGGCATACTCCAGCGCCGTCCGCATCAGGTGGCTGGAGACCACCGGCTTGCCGTCGTCGCTGACCGCCACTGCGCCGGCGCCCACCAGCTCCCCGAACTCAGCCAGCTGTTGCCCCTTCTGGCCCAGCGAGATGGCGCCGAGGGGATAGACTCTCGCCTTGCCAGCCCGTTGCGCCTGGCTCACGATGAAGCCCACGGCCGCCTGGTTGTCGGTTACCGGATCGGTGTTCGGCATGGCGCACACGGCAGAGAACCCGCCCGCGGCGGCAGCCATGGCGCCAGTCGCGACCGTCTCGACATCTTCCTGGCCCGGCTCGCGCAGATGGACGTGCACGTCGATCAGGCCGGGGGTCACGATCTTGCCCGTCGCGTTGAGCACCAAGGCCTGATCCGGCGAGCCGATATCCCGGCCTACCGCCGCCACCTTCCCGTCTTCCAGGTACACGTCGGCCACCCCGTCGGCCCCGCGCGCCGGGTCGATCACCCGCCCGCCCCGGATCAGAATCGGCTGCATCGCCCTAGTCTCCCCCGCCCTGCGCCCAGTCGGGCGACCCCCCCGCCAGCAGATACAGCACG
>DASVGF010000159.1:0-2167 GCA_036379675.1 Gemmatimonadales bacterium
CCCTCGTACTCCGCCACGTAGAGATCGTCGGGATGAAGCTTCTGAATCCTTCGCAGGAGCTCGGTGGTCCCCCGGGCATGGCGCGGCTCTGTGGTCCGGATCCAGTCGTCATTGCTGCACTCCAGCCGGCGCCAGAACTCCTCGAACCGTGCGGCCATCCGGTCGACCCATTCCTGGGGTGACACGCCGGCGCGTGCGGCGGCCTGAAGCACCGACTGGCTGTGCTCATCCATGCCCATGAGAAAGTGGACCTGATCGCCCCGAAGCCGCCGGTACCGCGCAATGGCGTCGGCGCCGACCTTCTCCAGCGCGTGCCCGAGGTGGGGGTCGCCGTTGGAGTAGTCGATCGCAGTGGTCAGGTAGAACTTGGGCACGCGCGGCTCCTGGGAACCGGATAAGAAGCGTTAGCCACGGATAGGAACGAAAAAGGGACGGATCGCTTTGCAATCAAAAGCACAGCAGCTCAAGGCCGTGTTCCATCCGCGGCTGAATCTACTGGCTGCCGCCGTCGGGCCGGCGGCTCCGGCGGGAGGGACGCGGGGCGTTGCCGTCTGAGATTCCGTTGCCGGTGGCCGGCGCGGGCTGCTGGGCGCGCTGGTCGGCGGTGGGGAAGATGTCGCCCAGCTGCTCCACCTCCTCCCGCAGCTGGACCAGCGGAATGATGCGGGACCCCTGCTCCTCGTGCCGCAGGAAGACGCGCTCCCGGAAGATGTCCACCGCCACCACCTTCTCCGCGCCCACCGCGGTTCTCAGGGTCTTGCCTTCCTTGGGAAACCGTTTGCGCGCGGCGACATAAAAGTCGTGCTCGTACTTGAGGCAGCAGAGCAGCCGGCCACAGCCGCCCGAGATCTGGGAGGGATTGAGTGAGAGGTGCTGGTCCTTGGCCAGGCCCAGATTCACCGGTGACAGCTCCTTGAGCCAGGTGGAGCAGCAGTATTCGCGGCCGCAGCGGCCCACCCCTGAAAGCCGGGCGGCCTCATCCCGGACTCCGATCTGGCGCAGCTCGATGCGGGTGCGGAACGCGGCGGCCAGATCCCGCACCAGGGCGCGGAAGTCGACCCTCTTGTCGGCGGTGAAATAGATCGTGAGCTTGTTCCGGTCCCACTGCCACTCGGTATCGCTCACCTTCATGATGAGCTCGTGGGCGAGGACCCGCTGGATCAC
The DNA here is from genome assembly GCA_036379675.1 of Gemmatimonadales bacterium. Lineage (GTDB taxonomy): Bacteria > Gemmatimonadota > Gemmatimonadetes > Gemmatimonadales > GWC2-71-9 > CAVVWJ01. Next base: position 1,165 of record DASVGF010000159.1, read on the forward strand.
CTTGTGTCGGACCTCTTCCTCCGACCCGCGGATCTCGCGATGGATCTTGAGATCCTCGGGAGTGGCGCGGCGCAGCACCGGCTTCAGGGGTTGAGGCTCCTCGGCCGTCTCTCCCACCGCGCAGCCGGAGCATCCACTCCCGCATTTCTTCGATGCGATGTCGCCGACGGCGGTCACCCGACCGAGGTCGCGTCCCCGCTCGACCTCGACGATCACGTCGTCCTTGAGGCGGAGCGGATCCGTCTCGTCGTCCCAGACGAAGTAGCCCTTGCGGGTGCCCTTGAACCGAACCTCGATGGTCTGCGGCATCAGGCCTCGGTAAAAGCGCCCATGGCCGCGTACTTCTCGGCCCGGCGGCGCACCAGCTTGTCCGGTTTCGTCTTGCGCAGCTCGGTAACGTGGCGGATCAACGCTTCACGCAGGGCTTCGCCGGCTGCGTCGGGATCGACATGAGCCCCGCCGACGGGCTCCTTGACGATTTCGTCGATGACCTTGAGCCGCAGCAGATCTTCCGCCGTGATCTTGAGCGCTTCCGCGGCGCGCTCCCGCTGGCTGGCATCCTTCCACAGGATCGCCGCGCACCCCTCGGGCGAGATGACCGAATACACCGAATTCTCCAGCATCAGCACCCGGTCGGCCACGCCGAGCGCCAGCGCGCCTCCCGACCCCCCCTCCCCGATGACCACCGCCACCGAGGGGGTGGGCAACGCCGACATCTCCAGAATGTTGCGGGCCAGGGCCTCCGATTGCCCCCGCTCCTCCGCTCCCAGTCCGGGGTACGCGCCGGGCGTATCGATCAGGGTAATGACGGGACCACCGAACTTGGCGGCCAGCTTCATCAGACGGAGCGCCTTCCGATACCCCTCCGGATGGGGCATGCCGAAGTTCCGCTTCAGGTTTTCCTTCGTGTCGCGGCCCTTCTGGTGGCCGATGACCATGACCGACACCCCCGCGAGGCGGGCCCAACCGCCGACGATGGCCGGGTCGTCCATGTACAGCCGGT
>DASVGF010000160.1:0-18462 GCA_036379675.1 Gemmatimonadales bacterium
CCAGGATCAGCTCCACGATTCCGATCGAATCCACCAGGCCGGTCTCGAAGAGATCGACATCGGGCGATCCGACGATCACCCTGAGGCGCTCGCGGAGCACAGCGTAAATGGCGGTCAGCAGGCCGCTATCGTGCAGCACCTGAGGGCTCCTCGGCATGAAGAGGGAGATCAAACTGCTCGCCGGGCTGGAGGACCTGCCCCGCCGGAAGTACCGATGCGCCGATCCGCACCCGCCGGACCTGCACCCACTCATCGGCGGCGGCCACCATGATCTCATCGCCTACCCGGCGGCCCACCCGGCCTGGGACCTCGGTGCACGGCTCCAGCGAACGAATGGCCTTCAGAACCGAGATCTCCCGCCCGGCGACAGACGCGGCAGGATGCCCCCAGGGAGAGGGAAACGGCGCGTAATCGCTGGCCCGGACGAAGTCCACGATCTCCCGGGCCGGCCTGGTCCAGTCGACCCGGCCCCCCTGGGGAACCTCGCGGCCGTAATGGCGCCTGGTTCCGGAGGGCTGGCGCCGCTGCGGCACGGCGCCGCCGGCCGCTGCTGCAAGGAGCTCCTGGACCAGCGGCAGGCCGGCACGCACACACTTGGCGCTCAGGCTGAACCCGGTGTCGTCTTCGCTGATTTCGAGGCCGGCCTCGTAGGCGATCGGCCCGGTGTCGATCCCGCTGTCCATCCAATGCAGTGTCACCGCGTGAGTCCGTTGCCCGTGGTAGATAGCCCAGCTCGGGGCGTTCAACCCGGCATACCCCGGCAACGGCCCCGGATGGAGATTGAAGCTCCCGATGCGGGGCGCGGCCACGAGCTCCGCCGGCAGTACCTGGAGGGCGTGGACGTTGAGGAGCAGGTCGATGCCTTCCCGCCGAACTCGCTGGTCCAGCGCTCTTTCCTTTATATGCCGCGGGGTCCAGACAGGAATGGCAAGCCTGGAGGCGACAACGGACACCGTGGCTCCGCTGCCCATCCCGCTGCCGCTGGCCGTGATAACCGCTACCACCTGGTGGCGAGACTCAGCCAGCATCCGGAGGGTCTGCACTCCAGCCGCCTCCTCAGCCACGAGAAGGACTTTCAGCGATCGCGCCATAGACTCTCCAGAGCTCTGCGGTCGGTCTTGCCGTTGCCATTGAGGGGGAGTTGGTCGAGGCGCTTCCAGCGGGATGGCAGCATGTACGCCGGCAGCACTCCGGCCAGTTGCTCCCGCAGGCCGGTGGGCTCGATCTCCCGTCCATTCCTGGGCACATATGCGCAGCACAACACGTTGCCCTCGAACCCATCGGTCTCGACGGCCACGACGGCGCTCGCCTGCAGTACCGGGATGGAATCGAGCGCCGCCTCGATTTCTCCCAGCTCGATCCGGTAGCCCCGGCACTTCACCTGGGTGTCGGCCCGCCCGACGAGGAGCACCATCCCCTGGGGATCGACCCGCGCCAAATCGCCGGTACGGTACAGCCGGCTTCCGGGCTCACCGCTCAGCCCGTCCGTAACGAATGCCGCGGCGGTGCGCTCGGGGTCACGCCAGTAGCCGGGGCTCAGTCCCGGCCCCCGGATGTAGAGGTCACCGATGTCGCCGTCGGCCACCGGCTGCATGGCCTCGTCCAGCACCAACAGCTCCTCACCATCGCACCCCTGACCGATAGGGATCTCCTCCCGCTCGTGAGCCGGGCAACGCGGCACCCGGTAATGCCCGCTCGCGATCGTGGTCTCCGTAGGCCCGTAGAGATTGGTGAACTCGGCCTGTGGCACCCGCTGCATCCAGTACATCAAGCCGGACGTGGGGAACCTCTCGCCGCACCAGAGCACCCGCCGCAGCGAGCCAAGGGAGCCTGGCTCCACCACGTCCAGCTTGGCCATGTGGTGCAGAATGGAGGGGACGGAGAACCACTGCGTCAGCTCCTCCCTTCGGATCAGCTCGGCCAGCCGATGCGGGAGCAGGTTGGCCTCAGGTGGTATGGGATGGAGCGTCGCACCGGCGGCGAGTGCGCCGTACACGTCGAACGTGGACAGGTCGAAGTGCAGCGGGGAGTGCCCCGAGATGCGATCGTCGGGGCCGAGACCGAAATGGCGGACCGCCCAGTCCACGAAGTGGATGACGTTCGCGTGCGTGATCACCACGCCCTTGGGAATGCCGGTCGAGCCCGAGGTAAAGAGGATATGTGCCGTGTCGTGGCTGGCATTGAGCTGTTCCGGCAGATCGCTGCGGACCGCGTCCAGGTCATCGAGGCCGAAGCGCGCGCCGAGCGCTGCCGCATCGATCCCCGATTCGAGAATCCCCAGAGCCGGATGGGACTGGCCGGGGGGCAGAAGCTTCAGGGCGTCCTGCAGCAGGCCGTGAGTGGATCCCGCCGCCAGCACGCAACGGCAGTCGAGGGCATTCAGGACCCGGCCGATGCGCGCGGCGGGGTTCCGGGTGTCCAGCGGCGTGTAACTGCAGCTCGCCTTGAGCACGCCGAGCATTGCGGCAATTGCCAGCGGGCCCTTCGGCAGCAGAAGCGCCACCCGGTCGCCCCGGACGCACCCGTGCTCCGCCAGCATCCAGGCCAGACGGTTGGAGAGCCGGTCCAGCTCCGCGAAGCTGATCGTCTCGCCTTTCCACGCGAGCGCGGGGGCGTCGGGACGCTGCTCCGCCTGGGTGGTGAGCCACTGCTGCAGCAGCCTCATCGGGCGAGTCCCACCCTTTCGGCCGCCGCCACCGAGCGCCTGACGTGCTGCAGCTCGCCTTCCGATGCCGGCACGTCGAGGATGATGGCGCGGCATCCCGCGGCCAGGTACCGGCCGATCTCCTCCCCCACCCGCTCGTAGCTGCCGACGATGTAGGGGCAGAACGTCTGGTAGTTCTGGAAGGGGACCATCCAGTACGCGCTCTCCGGCGCCAGCCCCGGAGCGATGGCGGAGAGTTGCCGGTGCCAGGCGGAATCCGAAACCTTCATCGCCAACTGGTGAAGGGCCTGGCCCCGGCGGTCCTCTGGAAAGCGGGCCCGGGCTATGGACCATGCCTCGTGCTCGTCTTCCCGGCCGATGATCCCCACCCGGATGCCGAAACTCTGGTCGTTCCTCAGCCCGACCGCGGTCTCCGAGGGCGGCTCGGGGTAGCGAACCGGGAGTGCCTCCAGGGCCGCGGCCGCCGCCAGCCCCTCGGGCGAAGAGCCCGAGAGGAGCATCCGCGGCATGAGTGCGGGATCGAGCTCGGGCGCCAGGCGCAGGTTGACTACGTTGTAGAACTCTCCCTGGTAGGTGACCGGTCCACCCTGCAGCAGCCGACGGATGATCGTGGTGTACTCGATCAGGCGCCCGTAGCGGCGGTGGTGAGGCGTAGAGTCGCCCAGGGCGGCGAGATCGTTCTTGAAGCCCCCAGCCACGATGTTGAGATCGATGCGGCGCCGGTGGAGCAGGGAAAGCGTCGCCACCATCTTCGCGACCGAGTACGGGTGCAGGTACACCGGCTGCACCGCCACGAGTGGGCTGAGGGTGCTCGTGCTCTGGATGACCAGCTGGGCCACCAGCCACGGATCGAGCAGCCCATTGTCGGTGTAGACCAGGATGCCCTCGCACCCGCCCGCTTCGCTCCAGCGCGCCACGTCGCGGACCTCGCGGCTGTAGGCGTCAGGCGCACCGCCGCGGAACGGGGGACAGGTCGAGTAGAACGCCAGCGGGCCCGGGAGGGTCATACGCGGTTGCCGGTGGTGCGCAGGTTGATGCCCCAGGGCCAGTCGCCATCTCCGCGATTGAGGTGGAGCTCCCGCCCGGCCGGATCCAGCTCGCGGATCAAGTCGGCCAGCGGCCGGCTGGCGGCGAACACGCAGTTGGTCGGACCCTCGATGAAGCCGGCCCTGCGCAGGGCGGCACCCCAGGCCGGATGGCTCTGATTCGAGATCAGCACGTCCACCCGGCGCGTCTCGAGCGTCTGGCCGGCCAGCCACATCACCGATTCCGCATGCTCGGGGCTGGCGAGCACATCCACGATCGTGCCCACCCGCATCTCACCCAGAGTCTCGGAAGCGAGCGACTGCTCGTCCTGCAGGACGGCGTAGCCCACAGGCCGACCCGCGCTCGTGACCTTGAGCCGGATCAGGCCCTTCCGATCGGGTGGGTGGATCCGGTTCAGCACCTCGGCCGTGCGCACTGCGGCGAACGAATAGCTCGCGGCACAGGAGCGCCAGAGGTCATCCGTCCACTCGCCGAAGCGCTCGACCTCCTCCGCCTCTGCATTCACGGACCCCCGGGGCCGGCGAGTGAGCAGGGCTCCGGCGCCCGCGGCCACGGCCCATCCGAGACCGGAGAAGGCGGCAATGTCGAGCAGGCGGGCCCGGAGCCGGCTGGTGCGGAGATAGCGGATCTGGCGGAGAAAGCGATTTCCGCTGACGACCTTGAAGAAGAACGGCACCGGATAGACCGGCCAGCCGAGTGCCCGCACCATGCCCGTCACCTGGGTGTTGCCGCCACCCATGCCCAGCGCAAAGAGCAGGGGCTCCCGTCGCATGGCGTCGCTGAAGAGCCGGGCGCCGATCAGTGAGTAGGCGCGGTTGACCGTGCCCTCGGAGAGCGGCATGTAGAGGTTTCCCGCCTGGCGAACCTGTCCCCTGAGCGCCACGGGCTGGCGCTTGAGCACGTAGGCGCCACGGACCTGATCGTCCTCCAGCAGCACCAGGAGCTCCTGGAACACGTCGCTGTCCCCGGTGCGGGGCAGCCACTCGGGGGCAGGGTCCTCGGGAAAGCGCCAGCCGGCGCGACCGGCGGCCAGCCGTTCATTGAAGGCGCGCACGGCGTGCACATGCTGCGGTCCAAAAGTTTCGACCCGGAGCCGGCGCGTGGAGAGCAGCATCATGCCCTCCCCCAGCGGGCCACCCGGCCGCGGAGGATCTGCTGCCAGAGCATGCCCCGCGCGGCAAGGTCCCGCACCCGGCCGAGCCAGCGGTACCGGCTCCGCACCCAGCGATACTTCCGGTCGTCGCGTTCCGCCCCGAACCTGGTCTTGAAATCTCCCAGACCCATCAGATCGAACGTCCGGCATCCCGCCTTGAGGGCGCGCTGGATCACGGTCCAGGTCATCAGCTCCGTCGGGCGGTGCCAGCGGTGCTTCGCCCGGTGCGCCCAGGTCCAGAGCAGGAGCTCCGTCCCTTCGATGGTGAACATGCCGGATGCGATGCTCGACTCCACACCGGGGAGGTAAACCGATACCGCCACCAGGTTGCCCGACTCGCGCAGCCGGCGGAAACACTCGATGACCCGGCGGCGGCTGAAGTTGACCACGTGACCGCCGCGCACGTACACCTCTTTGATCTGCTCGTAGTGCTCGGCCACGAACTGCTCGTCGGTCTCGAACCTGACCTCGAGGCCCAGCTTGATGCCGCGGGTCACGTTGCGGCGGGCGCTGTCCTTGAGCCGCTTGAACGTGCGGCCCTCATCGGCCGGGTCGAGCGGCATCCGATAGGTTGGCCACGGCTCCCCCCGAAATCCGAGCGTCAGCATGGTGCCGGGATCGAGATCCGGACTCATGATTTCGATGTGGTGAATGCCGAGCCGGTGCTCCAGATAGGGAATCAGGGCGCCCAGCATCTCGCCGGTGGAGATCCGGGCTTCGTCGAATGCCGGACCCATGCTCACCGTCTGGCTTGCCGGCGGAGGCGAGCCGAACAGGCGGACCGGACCGAGATCATGGCTCAGGCCCGGGAGGCACCCCACCACCTCGCCTTCCCTCTCGAACACCAGGAGCCGGGCGCGTCCGAAGCCGGAGGCCTCCAAGGAGCGGAGCCAGGCGAGGGTGTGGGTGACCCGGTGGTTGGAAAACCGGCGGACGAGCGCGTCCCATTCAGGGACCTCGCCAGCCGACAGCTCCCGCAGCTCGAGCCGGGAGGCCTGCGCTACGGCGGTCATTGCTCCACCCCCTGCGGCTCGCGGGTGGAGCGCTTCACGTACCACCGGTACAGCGGCGGCACACTGCGCCGGGCGAGCGCCTTCAGCCGCCGCACCATCAGCCGATTGGTCCAGCCATGAAATGTGGCCAGCTGTCCGATCTCGTCGGCGCTGGTGGTGGACTTGGCAAAGAAGCGGCCCAGCACCCAGCATCCCCCCACGATCCGCGGCTCCAGCCAGGGTTCAGAGGTGAACAGGTAGCGAACCCCCGCCGCGTCGGCGCTGCGAAGTACGGCGGGCGAGATCTCTCCTCCCGGCACCGACGCGGTGAGACACGGCTCGCCCAGAAGCTGAGCCAGGATGTCACAGCTCTGGCGCCATTCCACCACCATGCGGCCGCGGTCGAGCTCGCGGTAAATGCTGGGGTGGCTGTGCGAGTGGCTGCCGATCAGATGGCCCTGGCTCCTGAGCCGGCGCACGTCGCCCGGGGTGAGAAAGGTCCTGGTGCCCAGCAGCCCGGTGGTAATGAAGAAGTGACCCTTCCAGCCCCTCCGGGACAGCGCATCGCCGACGTGGACCGCCGACCTGCCGCCGTCGTCGAAGGTGAGCAGGAGGTGACGTCCCGGGATGGCCAGGTTGATCTCGGGTGCCAGGGCGGGGGTCCGTCCCGCCGCGGCAATGCGGTCGAGATGCTCCGCGAACACGCGGCAGCCCAGCTTGAAGGGGAAGGCTCCCCTCCGCTGAAAGCCGGAGCTGGTGGGGTCGTCGGTGACGTCGTGGTACCCGAAGCTCGCGACCAGGGCGCTCATGCGTTGGCCGGCCTGCGCTGGTCGCCGTTGAGGACGCGGGCCAGGCCCTCCGCCAGTGCGATCCGCGGCCGCCAGCCCAGGTCCTTGCGCGCGGCGGTGCACTCGAACCGCATGGGGGCCAGGGTACGCTGGAGCCGGTACCGGGCAGTGCCCAGCTTGCCATGGCGCGCCAGGGAGAGCAGGTCGAGCCCCAGCATGGCGGCCCACACCAGGGGATACGGCGCGAACAACGGGCGGATGCGCCCGCCGGTGACCTCGCGCAAAGTGCGCGCAAGCTCCGCCTGGTCGCCATTGGAGGAGTCCACCAGGTTGTACACGCTGCCGGTCGGCACGTCGCTCACCGCAGCCGCCAGCAGCGCGTCCACCACGTCATCCACGTACACCAGGCCGGTCGTGACCCGGGGGCTCCCGGCAATGAGTGGACGCGCGCTGGAGGAGGGCAGCTGCAGCCGTCCCACGGGCAACTTCGCGCCCGGACCATAGATCGTGCCCGGCCGCAGCACGATGATGCGGGGCGACGGGTTGGTGCGCGCGTACTCGAGCACGGCAGCGTCGGCTGCCAGCTTGCTCCGGGTATAGGCCCCGCGCTCGTCGGCACGGCCGTCGTAAGGCGAGGACTCATCCAGCAGCGGGCTTGCCCCCCGCGGTGCGGCGTACACGGACATCGACGACACGTAGACGAAGTTCTTGATGCCCGCTTCTGCCGCGAGCCGCACCAGCCGCAGGGTGCCGCGCACATTGGCGTCCTCGTATTCCTCCAAGGATCCCGGCGGCCCGCAGAGTGCGGCGCAGTGGATGACGGTCTCCATCCCCGCCAGCGCGTCGCGGAGCCCGTCCTCCTGCGCCAGGTCGCAGCGCACCCACTGCACCCCCGGCAGCTGGCGCGCCCGGGAAGCCAGACGGGTCGTGGCCCTCACCGGCGTGCGCTGGCCCGACAGCACCTCCACCAGGCGGCCGCCGAGGAAACCGGAGCCACCGGTCACCAGAATGCGGGGCTGGGTGTCGCTCTCAGGGGTGGTAGGGGGGCGCTGCTTTCGCACCGCTTCACACGCTTCCTTGATCTGGTCCATCAGCCGCGCGTTGAGCACGCCTTCCTCGGCCGGGACCGGCGGGGCGCCGTTCTCCCGGAGCGCGTCATAGAACTGAGCGACGATGCTCCGGAGGCCCACGTAGCGCTTGACCCGTCCGGTCGCGATGCCGCACAGGGTGGCCAGGCCCGACCTGGTCAGATCGATCGCCGTGCCGAAATTGGCGGTGAAGCGGGAGAGCGCCGACGGTAAACCGCTCGCGCGGGCGGTGAGGACGGTCATCGTCTGCCAGTCGGCCGTGATGCGCCCCTGCGTCCCCACGATCTCGAGCCGGTTCACTTCGGGGCTGCTGCTGAGCGACAGCGAGACCTCGGCAATCCCGGTTTTCGAGGGGATGAGGACTCGAATCTCCTCGACGCCCGCTTCGCGAACCGAGCCGGTGTTGAACGCCGCCACCTGCGGCCGGCCCGGTTCCGAGAAGAAGTGACATGCCAGGTAGAGCGGGTGGCAGATCAGGTTGTCGAACGTCCCCCAGTCGTAGGAATAGCTCCAGGGGATCACCGCCGAGCGGGCGCTGGCCTCGTAGGTAAAGCCCTGTTCGGCGCGCACCGAGATGACCCGCCCGATCTCACCGGCGCGCACCCGGCGGCAAGCCTCCACAAATGCCGGATCGAACAGCCGGCTGTGTCCGGGGCAGAGCTGGACCCCGGCTTCACGGCCCAGCTCGAGCAGGGCGCGCGCTTCCGCCTCGTTGGCCGCGAACGGCTTCTCGATGTACATGTGCGCCCGGTGGCGAGCCGCGATGCGCGCCAGCGCCAGGTGCGTGTGCGGGGGAGTCAGCAGGTGGACCGCGTCGGGGCCGGTCTCCTGCATCATGGTCTCCATGTCCCCGTAGCAGCGAGGAATCCCGTACCGCGACGCCGTGCGCCGGGCCAGTTTTTCGTCCAGGTCGCAGACCGCCACGACCTCGACGCCGGCCAGCGGCTGCAGTGCGGCCAGGTGGTACGCGCTGATCCGCCCGCAGCCAACCAGCGCCACGCGCAATCGCTTATCGACGACCTGCCGGGTTGTGTTCACCGCAGGCGGCTCCTACTTTTTGGCAACGGTCTCTCCAGTCGGTTCGTCAGTCTTCATCTCACTCGCGCCGCTTCCCGGAAACGCACCTGCCCACGCTGCCGGCACCTGCCCACTCGTTCGCATATCTCGGAGGGGTGTCCGAGGGCCAGGACGTCCTTCGAGCCCTGCTGGATCAGCAGGCCTGGCGTCCCGGCCTCATCCTCGCGCTCAACGACGCGGCGCTGCAGGGTGCGGCGGGAGCCCGGCCCTGGCCCGACGACAACTGGGGCGGCATTCCGGTCATCAAGGTCCCGGCGTTTCAGTCCCCCGAGGCCTGGCGCGCCCTGGGTGCCGCCGCGAGTCAGGGCGTGCTGTGCGCCGGTATCTCGGAGATTCTGCGCGAGCCGTTTCTCGCCGCCTTTCCCCTGGGCGTCTACGGCTTTCACGCCAGCCTGCTTCCGGCACTGGCCGGCCCCGCCCCCGTCAACTGGGCCATCATCCGGGGTCTCTCCGAAACCGGCACCACCCTGCTGCGGTACACCCGGGACCTCGACGGCGGCACCGTTGTGGGCCAGGCCCGCACCCGGATCGAGCCGCGAGAAACGCCGGGTACTCTCTACGCCAAGCTGGCGGAAGCCTCGGCGGCGCTCTGGCTCGAGCACTGGCCCAGCGTGGCGCGGAACGAGGTGCCGGATCGCCCGCTCGGGCGTCTCGCGCTCAATCTCCGCCGGCGGCCCGAGGACGGACTGATCCGCTGGGGCGACCACTCGGCCGTGAGCCTCGACCGGTGGGTGCGCGGCCTCTCCCGGCCCTATCCGGGTGCCTACTTCTGGCTGCGCGGGCGGCGCATCTGGGTCCATTCGGCCGAGCCGGCCCACGAGGCCACCGGGGTGAGCCACCCGAAGCTCGAGTCGGCCTCGGCCGACCGGGTGACTCTGGTATTTCCCGATGGCCGGGTTCGGCTGAGCGACCTTCGTCTCGACGGCGACGCCGACGTGCCGGGTCACCTCATCTCCGAGCTTGCCACCCACGCCGGCCAGCCCCTCGAGTCGCTGCACCGGGGCCACCGGGTCGTCGCCATCGTGGCGCATCCCGACGATGAGATCCTCGGTCCCGGCGGCACCCTCATCCGGCACTTCAAGGCGGGCGACACGGTCCGGGTGCTCATCGTCTGCTCGGCCGAATCGATCCGCTACCGCGAGGGCGAGCATGACCAGCCGGGTGATGCCCAGCGGGCCTCGCACTATCTCGGCGCCCGGACCAACGGTCTGGGCTTTCCCGACCAACGGCTCGATGCCGGCAGCAACCTCGAGCTGATACAGGCCCTGGAGCACGAGGTGCGCGAATTCCAGCCGACCGTTCTGTACACCCATCACTGGGGCGACGTGAACGCCGATCACGTCCGCATTGCCGAGGCGGTGGACGTTGCCACCCGGCCTTTCGCCGCGCCCTGGCTGCAGCGGCTGTATGCCTTTCCCACCCCCTCGAGCACCGAATGGACCGCCAGCGCACGCGACCGCCCATTCACGCCCAACGTCTTCACCGACATCTCGGCCGAGCTCGACCGCAAGCTCGATGCGATGCGCTGTTATCGGAGCGAGCTCCGGCCCTATCCGCATCCCCGCTCCCTGCGGTCCCTGCGGGAACAGGCCGGCTACTGGGGCAGCGTCGCCAACCTGGCCGCGGCCGAGCCGCTCATGCTGCTCAGGGCTCGCGAGTGAGTCTATCGCCGGCTCGCTCCGCTCTTATTCGGGCGGCCGATCTGGCATTCGCTCTGCTGCTCGCGCCGGTCTGGGCTCCGCTCCTCCTGCTTGGCGTGCTGGCCGCTTTGCTGGGCCAGGGCCCTCCCCTCTTCTACCGGGCCGAGCGTCTGGGACAGGGAGGCCGGATCTTCCGCATGCTCAAGCTCAGAACCATGATCCCCGCCGCCGAGCGACTGGGCCCCGCGGTCTCCGCCAGCTCCGATTCCCGCATCACCGCGGTCGGCCGGGTGCTTCGGCGGGCCAAGCTGGACGAAATGCCGCAGTTCCTGCACGTGCTGTCGGGCCGGATGTCCATCGTGGGTCCGCGGCCTGAAGCCCCGGCCTACCTCCGGCATTACACCGCGGCGGGCATGCGCTCGCTCGAAGCCAAGCCCGGCATTACCGGATACGGCGCGCTCTATTTCTTCTCGGCCGAGCGCAGCAGTCCTGCCGAGAACTTCGAGACCCACTATCTCCGCGATCTGCTTCCCACCAAGCTCCGGCTCGATGAGCGATGCTGGCTCGATCTGCAGGCCCGCCCCATCAGAACCACTCTGCTGCTTCTCTGGCTGACACTCGCCGCCGTGGTGCTGAGAAACTCCGAACGACTCTCTCCCGCCCGGCTGCAGGCGCGCTTTCTCCGCTAGTGTGTCGGGGCGGAGCCGGTCGGCAGCAGCGCGGGGACATCGGACTGGCGGCGGCCGCCGGCTCGTGCGGCCTTGCGGCGGCAGACGATGCCCTGGCGCCGCTCCTCGAGACGCAGCTCAGGAGCTTCCACCGGCCGCGCGCCGCGCCGCTCGCGCCAGCGCTGCTGGTTCATATCGATCAGAGATTCCCAGCCGCTGATCCGGTTCCCGTCCCGCCGGGTGAGGCCAAGCCCCATTGCGGGCGCCTGGAAATCACGGAGCGGCGGCACGCTCTCGGGCACCAGGTCGCAGAGCGCCGCGAGCAACCCTTCGCGGTTGCCGGCTTCGAGGTAGCCGAGCAGCTGGCTGAGCTTTTCCACCAGCTCGGGCCCGGCCGATTCGGTGGTCTGGCTGATCCGGATCTTCCGGCTCGAAGTCGGCACCGTGGCCTCGAGGGCGGAGACCTGATCCTCGGTGAGCTTTTCGCCGGGCCGGAGACCGGTGAAGGTGATGGAGACATCGCGTCCGGGTACCCGCCCGGAGAACCGGATGAGCTTCTCGGCCAGGTCGAGAATGCGGACCGGCTCGCCCATCTCGAGCATGGCAATGGCCCCGGCGGTCTCCGGGAGCGAGCCGGCCTGGAGCACCAGCTGGGCCGCCTCCGGAATCGTCATGAAGTAGCGCTCGACCATCGGATGGGTAACCGTGATCGGCCCACCCGAGGCCAGTTGACGCTCGAACAGCGGGATGACGCTGCCCTTCGAGGCGAGCACATTGCCGAATCGGACGGCGCGGAAGTCCGTGCCGGAGCGATGCAGGTTGGGCAGGCCGAAGATGATGCGCTCCGCAACCCGCTTGGTGGCCCCCATGACACTCGAGGGCCTGATGGCCTTGTCGGTCGAGACCAGGAGCACTTTTCTGGCGCCGTGGCGCACTGCGTTGGTAGCCACGAGCAGGGTGCCGAGCACGTTGTTGCGAACCGCCTCGAGCACGTTCGTTTCCATGAGCGGGACGTGCTTGTACGCCGCGGCGTGGACCACGTAATCAGGCCGGTACTGGGCATAGACCTGCGCCAGCCGGGTCGGATTGGTGATGTCACAGATGACCGGCACCAGCGCCAGGTCGGGGTAGGCGTTGCCCAGCTCGAGGTGGACGAAATACAGATCGCTCTCGGCCTGGTCGAGCAGCACGAGACGAGCCGGCTTGAATGGCGCGATCTGGCGGGCCAGCTCGGAGCCGATGGAGCCGGCGGCGCCGGTGAGCAACACCACCCGGTCCCGCAAATCGGCGGCGACCGGGGCGAGGTCGAGATTGACCGGCGGACGGCCGAGCAGGTCCTCGAGGCGGACGTTCCGGAGCTGATCCACGCCGGCGGTCCCTTCGAGCAGCTCGTGCAATGAGGGGAGCGTCTTGAACTCCAGGCCGGCCGCAATGCAGTGGTCGACCACGCGACGCATTTCGGACTGCTCGGTGGAGTCGAGGGCGATGATGGCGAACTCCGCGTGCACCCGCCGGGCTACCGCGGGCAGGTCGCTGATCGTGCCGACCACCCGGACCCCCCGGATGGAGCGCCCCTGCCGGGCACCGTCCAGGTCCACTAATCCCACGAGATTGAGGGCGCCCATCTCCCCCCGGCGGGCCTCCCGCAGCACCTGCTCCGCCCGCTCACCGGCTCCGATCACCAGCGTGCGCCGCCCGCGCGGGGCGGCGAACGGGACGGGAGCTTCACGCACGGAGCGAGCGATGAACGGGATTCCGCCGGCAAAGAAGATGGCGCTGGCCCAGTCCACCAGCAGGACCGATCGGGGAACGCCGGGAAACAGGTGAGCCAGGTAAAGCGTCACCACGAACGTGAGCGAGCTCAGGGTTACGGCAAAGGCGAGCGTCAGGAGGTCCTGCAGACCGAAGTGCAGCCAGTAGGTCCGGAAGACGCCGGCCATGGCGTAGGTCGAGAGCCGGAGTACCACCAGCAGCGGCAGCGAGATCCAGAAGATCTCGGCCTCTTCCGGCGGGGTGGCAAAATCGAATCTCAGCTCGAAGGCCAGCCGGTAGCCCGCCACGATCAGGAGCAGGTGCAGCGCGGGGTCACGCCAGTAGGCGGCAAAGCGGGTCAGCCGCCACTCTTTCCAGTGCCGGAGCGGCGACGGAACCGCGGTCGAGAGCTGGGGCGCGCTCATCGCGCGAATCTCCTGGTCACGTCCAGCACGGCGGCGATGACGTCGCTGACGTCCTCGTCCGTCAAGGCGGGATGCAACGGCAGACTCAGCATTCGCTGGTACGCGCTGTACGCCACCGGGAACCGGTGGGGCAGATAGCCGTACTTCTGGCGGTAGAACGGGTGCAGGTGCAGCGGGATGAAGTGAACCGAGGTGCCGATGTTCCGGGCGGTGAGCTCGTCGATGAACTGGTCGCGTCCGATCCGAAGCGCTCCCAGGCGAAGCCGCAAGACATAGAGGTGCCAGGCATGCTCGACATCCGGCCGCTCGACCGGAATCTCCAAGGCGTCCAGCCGCTCGAACGCCGCCTGGTAACGGGCTACGATGGCGCGCCGGCGCTGCTGGAAGCGCTCGAGCTTGCGCAGCTGCACCAGGCCCATGGCCGCCTGGATGTCGGTCATGTTGTACTTGAAGCCGGGCTCGTGCACCTCATAGAACCAGCTGCCGCCCTGGCCGTATCGCTTCCAGGCATCGCGGCTCATCCCGTGGAGGCTCAGCGCCCGGGCCCGTGCCAGAAATTCGGGAGAGCCGGTGAGCATGCCGCCTTCGCCGGTGGTGAGGTTCTTGGTGGCGTAGAAGCTGAAGGCCACCGGGTTCGCGCCCGATCCGATCAGGCGGCCCCGATAGCTGGCCGGGAGCGCGTGGGCCGCGTCCTCGAGCAGGCCGAGCTGGTGGGCTTCGGCCAGCTCCTGGAGCGGATCGAGATCCACCGGATGACCGGCATAGTGCGTCGCCAGGATCGCCCGCGTGCGCGGGCCGATGGCGGCCGCCACGGCTGCGGGATCGAGATTCAGGGTATCGGGCTCGACGTCGGCCAGCACCGGGGTAGCGCCGAGGTGCTCGATGACATTGGCGCAGGCACAGAAAGTCATCGGGGTCGTGATCACTTCGTCCCCGGCTCCCACCCCGAGCGACTGGAGCGCGATGTGCAGACCGGCGGTACAGGAGTTCAACCCCAGCGCATCTGCTGCACCTACCTGGTTCCGGAACGCCGCCTCGAACTGCGCCGTTTTGGGCCCTGTGGTAATCCACCCCGAGCGGAGGGTGTCAGCCACCTCGGCCACCTCCTCCTCCCCGATGGAGGGCGTCGAGAACAGCAGGAACTTCGAACGGCTAGCGCGGCGAGGCAGATGCAGGACCTCGCGGTCGGCACCGGCCTCGACGGCAGACTCGGTCATGGCGGGTTCGGCTCTCATGCGACCGGCCGATTGCCGAGCTTGTTGGTAGTGCCGCGGCTGTGATCCACGAATCCCCGAATCGATTGGTGCAGGATATTGCGCGGTGCGAACCGGCTCGGAGGGCGGAAGTGCGAGCTTCGTGCCCGAGGAGGGCACACGGAAACCGTTGTGCGCTAAGCGGCTGGATCGGTACTGCGAGAACTTGCAGGAGGCGTAGTGGCGGGGCTTCGTTGCGTAGGTGCAACTGATCTACAACAAAAAACGCGAGCGGTAAGCGGTCAACGGTGAGCGGGAGTTCCCGGAGTGCCCCGCTTACTGCTTACCGTTCACCGCTTCGCGGTTCCTTCAATACCATCCGATCGGTTTCTCGTCGAGATTGATGAACACCTGCTTGGTCTCCAGGTACTCCTCGACGCCCCAGTGCCCCAGCTCGCGCCCGAAGCCGGACGCCTTGTAGCCACCCCAGGGTGCTTCCACGAACGTGGGCTGCATGTGATTCACCCACACGATGCCGGCCTCGAGGGCTTTCACCACTCGGAATGCCTTGAAGATGTCGCGGGTCCAGACGGCGGCCGCGAGGCCGTACTGGGTCGCATTGGCGATCCGGATGGCATCGGCCTCGTCGGTGAACGGAATGACGCTCATCACCGGCCCAAAAATCTCCTCCTGGGCAATCCGGGCAGAGTTGTCGACGTCGTAGAAGATGGTGGGCTCGATGTACCATCCCTTGTCGAACTGCTTCGGCTTGCCGCCGCCCGCCGCTACCTTGGCTTCCTTCCGCCCCACGTCGAGGTAACCCGCCACCCGGTCCCGCTGCTCGGCGCTCACGAGAGGGCCCATCTTGTTGTCGCGGTCCATGCCGGGGCCCAGCTTGATGGTCCTGGCCTTGGCGGCGGTAGCATCCACAAACTTCTTGTAGATGTCCCGTTGCACCAGCACGCGGCTGCCCGCGGAGCAGACTTCACCCTGGTTGATGAAGGTGCCGAACAGGGCGCCATCCACGGCGTTCTCGAAATCGGCGTCGCTGAAGAAGATATTGGGCGACTTTCCGCCCAGCTCGAGCGACACCCGCTTGAGCTGGTCGGCGGCGTTGCGCATGATGTTCTTCCCCACCTCGGCACTGCCCGTAAAGGCGATCTTCCGGACGGCTGGATGGGTTACCAGGGGGGCGCCGGCGCCGGGACCATCCCCCGTGACGATGTTGACGACGCCCGGGGGAATCCCCACCGACTCGAAATCTTTGGCCAGCTCGAGAATTGTGAGCGGCGTCTGTTCGGCGGGTTTGAGGACTACGGTGCAGCCGGCCGCGATGGCGGGGGCGATCTTCCACGCGGCCATCATGATGGGGTAGTTCCAGGGGATGATCTGGCCGGCCACACCCACCGGCTCACGCATGGCAAAGGCGACGGCGTCGGCCGGAACGGGGAGAACCTCCCCGTTGATCTTGGTGGCCAGCCCGCCGTAGTACTCGAAGCAGGTAGCAGTGTCGTCCATGTCGTACTCGGATTCCGCAATCGGCTTGCCGGTATTGCGGGTCTCCAGCTCGGCCAGCTCGGCCCGGCGGGCCCGCACCCGGTCCGCCAGGCGAAACAGGATCCGGCCCCGTTCCTGGGCCGTCACGTTTTTCCAGCTTTGGAATGCCACGGTGGCGGCCCGGGCCGCCAGATCGATGTCGGCCGCCTCACCCGCAGGCACACTGGCGATGGCGGCTTCAGTAGCCGGGTCGTACACCTCCATCGTCCTGCCGCTCGTGGCATTCACCCATTTGCCGTCGATGTACATCTGATAGCGGGCGGTCTCGGACTTGGAGGTCTTCGCCCGCGCCCTGGCTGTGCTCGTCATGGCCACTCCACTCCCAATCGAAGAGTCGGTCGTCCGGCTGGTGCCCGTTCTAAGCCGCGGCTGTCTCGCGCGACGGGCGGGCCGTGCGGGCTAGGCGGGCCGAATCGTCCCGCACATGCCACGGCATGCCCTCGCGGGCGAGCCGCTCCAGGAACGGATCGGGATCGAACTGCTCGGGCGACATCACCCCGGTTCCGCGCCAGATGCGCTGAGCCATCAAGCGCGCTGCAATGACCGGGGGAATACCGGTCTGGTATGCTGTGGCCTGGACGCCAAGCTCGGCATAGACCCGCTCGTGGTCCGCGATGTTGTAGATATAGTACGCCCGCGGCTCGCCGTTCTTGAATCCCCGGGCGAGAGTGCCGACACAGGTCTTCCCCCGCATCCTGCCGGCCAGATCCTTCGGCTGGGGAAGCAGGGAGACCACCACGTCGCGGGGGGCC
Organism: Gemmatimonadales bacterium; assembly: GCA_036379675.1. Lineage (GTDB taxonomy): Bacteria > Gemmatimonadota > Gemmatimonadetes > Gemmatimonadales > GWC2-71-9 > CAVVWJ01. The sequence continues at coordinate 16,798 of DASVGF010000160.1, forward strand.
ACCGTGACATCGCCTACCCGGACCCTGTCCTTGCCGGAAAGCCCGAGCCGCTTCATCACCCGGAGCGTCTCCACGGTAGTCGCGTCCATGCACAGCTTGAAGTCGATCACCCGCGCCTCGGGGAAGAACCGCGGCAGCGTCTTGGCCTCCTCGTGATCCACGTAATAGCAGTTGAGCACTCCCAGCTCAGGGAAGTCGAACTGCTCCATGCCGGTAAGCGGCTCCTCCAGCTGGAACCGTCCGTTGCGATATACGACGGCCTGACAGAGGCACTCGTCGATCATCACCCACGGACTGAAGGCTGCAAGGAAGCCGTCGTGCCCCTGGCACACGGAGTTGTCGCCGTCACGGACCCTTAGCTCGGTGACGGTATCGAGCAGGTGTTTGGCCGCATAGGCGGCGTAGACGTTGGTGGTGCCTGGATCAGCCCCCATCCCAAGGAGGGCCAGCCGGCCGGCAGCCTTGAACTCGGCATCGAGCGCGAACTGATCGTCTATCTTGGGAATACCATCGGCGTCGGTACCGGCGCTCGCGAGGTCGATGTAATCGCAGCCTGCTTCCAGGCAGGCCCGCATCACATCGATGTTCGTTGCGGGAAGCGCCGCGTTCAGAACAATGGCAGTGCCGTTACGGCGAAGCGCGGCCACGAGCCCAGCCCGGTCACGGGCATTCAGGCCAATCGCCGAGACCCGAGGGTCATTGAGGCGGTCCGCAAGGAGGGAAGCGCGGGCGGACACCGCGTCGGCGATGACAAGCTTCTCGACCATCGCCTCCTGCGCGAATTTGAGGGCGGACACGGTCCCCACCGCGCCGGCGCCTAACACCAGGACTTTCACAAACTCCTCTTTTCATTGTTGGCGCGGCACTCGGTCTGGCCACGTCGGCGAACCCTGCCGCCTGCGCAACCTCGCCCCCGCCGCTGATGGGGGCTCACAGCTCAAGGAGAAGGTCAGCTGTGAGAGTGGACCCTCCGCTTTGTCGGAGGATGCAAACGTACCCCTCCCCCGAGGAGGCCGGGTACACTGCCATACTAGCTCCGTCCCCCTACCCCCTGTCCAGCCCCCCCACCCGCCTGCCACTGGCAGGCCATCTTGGCCGGAACTCCAGTCATAGCAGCAACTTGTTGGCCCACTAGGCGTTGGAACGGTGGCACGGGGAGCGGAAGTGCATCTTTATGCACTCTCGCCCGGTCCTTCCCGCCCTCCGAATGCCGACGGGAGTCGGATATTGCTGACCCCGGCGGACATAGAGGCCCTCGGGGGTTGCCCAGCCGCCAGCAAGGTGTATGCTCCACCCGAACACACTCATTGTCGCCCGAGGATCAGCATGGCTGGCGTCATTCAGCTCCGGACGGAGGTCCCCGGGCCCAAGAGCCGCGCCCTGCTCGCGCGCCGCGCCCTGGCCGTGCCGCGGGGAGTGCCCGCGGTCACGCCCATCGCGGTGGCGCACGCGGAGGGTGCGGTCATCACCGATGCCGATGGCAACCGGCTGATCGACTTCGGCGGCGGGATCGGCGTGGTGAACACGGGGCACCGGCACCCCTCGATCGTCGCCGCGGTCCAGGCCCAGCTCGACCGGTTCGCGCACGTCTGCTTTCCGGTCTCCACCTACGAGCCCTACGTCGAGCTGGCGGAGCGGCTGAACCGGGTGACGCCCGGGACCCAC